>JBFWKZ010000097.1:0-9672 GCA_050252415.1 Oscillospiraceae bacterium
ACCCAATATAGCATAACCGCCTAAGCAAAAACAGAGGGACTCAAACCGTGAAGGGTTCTCTTGCTCCGGCAGCGCATATCGTCCGAACCCGTCCCGGGCAGCGTCTTTTTGCGCCAAACGATAAACTTTTGGGAATGACAAACAAGAGCTGATGACCGCATGTCTCACCATAGAACGGCAAACGGTGACTTAAGTGAGATACTGGCGCTTGCATTTTATTGAAAATAGAGTAAAATACAGTCATATAAGCTTATGTAACTTGGCAGATATTTTGACAAGGTAAGGTAGATAGTGATATGACAGATACAGCGGCCGGAAAGAAGCGCTTGGGAAAGCAAGAAACAGCAATACCGAAAAAAGCAGCGGCGACACCGTCAAAAAAACTTCCCGCAAAACGTGTGCCGCAAAAGAAGCAGACGGCATCACCCGGGGAGCGCGCATTTCCCTGGATACCGGCAGCCGTATGCCTTTTATTGTCGGTGTGTCTCATCGCCCAGGGAATCGGCGGCAAATACGATCTTCAGCTCTGTTTTGCATTGGGGGCCGGAGCGGTCGTTATCGCTACGTTTATTAAAAAAGATAACCGGGCGCTTTTATTTGAAAAGATAACGCCCATCTTTACATTGCTCTTTGCGCAGTGCCTGTTATTTTTCGCCGGTTTGTTCTACGGCTCATATCCCAAATTTGCGTTGCAGCAATTTTTTCTCAATATCGGCGGCCTATTTATTTTCGCTTCAATGGCTGTGTATTTCCTGCGCGGCGGGAAGACCATAAAAATATTTTTCTCCCTCTTCGCCGCCTGTGTCGCGTTTATTTCACTGATCAGCATCGAACTTGCGACATCCCGCAGTCTTTTGGGCATTTTTGAAGCCGCGGCAAGGATGCTCGGAACGCAGCTCCCGGCCAATTACGCGATATTTGAGGAAAACACGCGGATCACAACCGTTCTCGGAAATCCAAACGTCTTTGCGCCGGTCGCCGTGCTTGGAATGTTCGCGGCATTATGCGCCTGCGGCAAGGCGGGATCGCACAGGCGTATAGACGCCTTTTTGATGGGTCTCGCCGTCATCTGCGGGACGGCTTTCATCCTGTGTTTCAGTCTGGGAACCATTCTGGTATACATACCGGCTTTGCTCGGCATACTGCTGTTATCCAAAAAAGAAAACAGGGGCGCCGTGTTTTTTTCAAACGCATTCTGCCTATTGACTTCGTTTCTATTGGCATTTATGGTCTTTGTCCTCCGCGATAAGGGCCTGCTGCCCGTGTTGTCGGTGCTCCTTTTTAGCGCAGGCGCCGCCTTTGCCTATACACATTTAGAGCCAATAAAATTGCCGAAAATCAAAACCGGCGGCAAAATGGCCAAAATCATAGTCGTCTTAGCGATTTGCGCGCTTTTCCTGGTCAGCGCGCTCTCACTTTACGGCCCGTATTCCCTGAGTGCGGGCGGCATGTTCCGCCGCGCCGCCGCCCTTGAGCCGGGCGCCTATTCCATCAGCGTGACGCTTGACGATCCGGAGTCCGGCGTCTCGGTCGAGATTGATTCGATGAGTTATGCCCAGGCGGCGCTGAAGGAAATAACCACGCTTAAAACATCGGCCGTCCGTTCCGGCGAGACGCTTGAGTTTGAAGTGCCCGAATCCTCCGCCGCGGTATTTTTCAGGTTTTCTGCGTCGGCGGATATCCAAATTGAAAGCGCGGAGATAACCGGAGCGGACACGGCAAAACCGCTTCCGCTGCGCTATCGCCTGCTTCCGGAGTTTATCGTCAACCGCCTTCAGGGACTTTGGGTCAACGATAACGCCATACAGCGTTTAATATTTTTCCGCGACGGCATCCGGCTCGGTATGACCTCTCCCGTCATCGGGCTCGGCGGCGGCGCTTTCGGCGGCGGATTATACGGCGTCGCCGACTACCAATATGAGACGAAGCATACCCACAACGAGTATATTCAGGACTTTATAGACGGCGGAATTATCGGGCTTTTCCTGTTTATCGCGCTGACGGTCTTTATTTTCCGCGCCCTCTATAAAGCGAAAAAATCGGACAAGAATCCGACTCTGCTGCCCTTTCTCTTCGGAAGCATGCTCCTCATCTTCCTGCATGCCATGCTCGATGTCGATTTTTCAATGCCGGCATACAAGCTGACCGCCTCGGCCCTGTTCGCACTGACTGCCGCCTCCTGCGGCGACGTGTTCACCGGTGGGAAAATCCTGAAAAAAACGCTGCGGTACGCCCTCCCGGCGATCTGCGCCGTGGGGCTGGTTCTGGCGGTCGGACGGATACATGCCGTGAATCTGGTGACATCGGACAGGGCCACTCTGGATGCGTTCCGGCAGGCGGCGCTGTGCGATCCGTTTGACAGCGCAGATTATAAGCTGTCCTATTTGATCAATTCGGCAAGCATTTCTTCCGATACGGCCGCAGCGCAAAGAAAAGCCTATCTGGCCTCCCTCGAAAATCAAAAGCTTTACGGCGACTCCGAATACTGGCTTGCATACTATTATCTGACGGAACCGGAGCCGGATGTTGAAAAGGGCATAGCGGCTTCGGAAAATTATATCCGCGAAAAACGGGTCGATCCGGATACGTGGGACAGCATTTTTAAGCTCTATAACGCGGTCTTGGATAAAGCAAACGGCAATACCGCGGTCGTGCAAAAAACATCCGACTCCGTCAGGAGCCTCTGCGCTTACCTTACGGAGCTGAACACCGCCCTTCCGAAAGTGATAGAGCCGGAGCTGGCCGCCTATACGTATATGAGAACGACTGCGGAAGCGCAGGAAAAGCAGGTAACGGCGGATTCAAGAATTCTGTGCGACTTTGACCGGGACGGCGTATCCGATATCGTCGGCGGAAACGCCGGGGATACCGTTGAGTGGACGCTTGACGTCGTTATGGAACCCACCGTCTTATATACGGTAAAGGTCTACCAGGACAGCGCGTCGAGCTGCGAGGTACTGCTCGGCGGCCAGCCGAAAACCTGCGAGTATAATGACAGCGAGGGCTGTTTCGAGGTTTCCGTCTTCTGCGTTGATACGGAGAGTGAACCGCTTATTGTGAGGTCCGGTCAACAGAGCGCCTATTTTACGATTGAAAAAACCAGTTCAGAAAGCGCTGAATAAATCGGCGGCCGGCGTCTGAAAAAGTCCGCACACTGAGGAGATAGCAGGTTGAAAAAGAAAATAGTATTAAAATCGCACTATTTTTCCGGCCTTCCCAAAATAAGCGCCGTTTGTCTGATGGCGGCGGCATTTATAGCCGGTACATATGTGGAGCAGGCCCTATGGGCCATGCCGGACAGGGTAGACTTCCGTCAAAGTCTGCCGTGGTTCATCATATTTACGTTTGGGACCCTGTACTTTAATAATGCGTTTGACCTGTCGCGCAGAATACATTATCTCGCGTTTTCCGTATTCATATCGATTCTTTTCATTAATGTTTTCATGATGGCCCTTCCCTTCTTCGGCGTCCTTTACTATGTGCAGGTCACGACCCTTTTCATCATCGTTTTGCTGGAATGCCTGAGTATGGGCGTATGGGTACTGTTTTCCCATAATTATTGGCTGAGATGCCATCCTCCCGTTTCAGCAGTATTGGTCTGCGATGATCCCGAGCACGGAAAAGTGCTCGCCCAAAAAATCAATCACCATACCCTTAACACCCGGATTGACAGCATAATCGCCTATGGCGATGCGGCGCTGCTGCCGAAGATCGAACCGTTTAAAGCCGTCATTATCGCCCAGCCGTCTGCGGAAGCCAAAAACGAAATCGTATTCCAATGCTGGGAAATGCAAAAGAAGCTGATCGTTATCCCGGATATCTATGAGCTCATTATCAATAACGCCACACTGATCCAGTTTGACGATGTCATGGCGTACCAGATGAAGCGGTTCGGGCTTTCCGGGAGCCAGAGATTCTTTAAAAGAGCGTTTGATCTCTGCTTTTCCGCTCTGGCGCTCATTCTGCTCAGCCCGTTGATGCTCGCGCTGGCCATAATCATTAAAAGAGACGGCGGCAGCGCCATATTTTCGCAGAAACGGGTCACCAGAGGCGGAAAGGAATTCAAGCTCTATAAATTCAGGACCATGATCCCCGACGCGGAAAAGTATACGGGACCGACGCTGGCGTTTAAGGATGATCCGCGGATCACGAAATGCGGTAAATGGCTCAGACAGACCAGGCTGGACGAAATCCCGCAGTTCTGGAACGTGCTGATCGGCGATATGTCCATCGTCGGGCCTCGGCCGGAGAGAGAATATTTTATCAATATTTATAAACAAACTCTTCCGGAATATCAGTACCGGACGAATATCAGAGCGGGCATCACCGGACTCGCGCATGTTCTGGGCAAGTATAACACGCCGCCCGAGGAGCGGATAAAGCTCGATCTGACCTACATACAGAATTACTCATTCTTATTGGATGTCAAGATCATTATTGAAACCGTTCGGGTGGTGCTGACAAAAGAATACGCAGAGGGTGTCGAAGCGAACGCGCAAACCGAAGCCCGGGAGCCGGAAGACGAACGCGAACCGGCCATGCAGGGCGCGTCTTCGGCACCCCGGACGGCGCACCCGGCGGGAAAAGCCAAGGATGAGACACCGGAGGAAAATAGCAATGCAAAAAGTTCTGATATGCGCCTCGAGCACATCACATATCAATAATTTTCATCTGCCGTATTTGAAATATTTCAAGGAGCAGGGGCTGGAAGTCCACGTCGCGGTACCGGAGCCGGCTGCCCTCGAATACGCGGATTATAACCATGACATCCCGATGTCGAAGCACATTCTGTCACCGAAAAACCTGCTCGCCATCCGTAAGCTTAGCGGCGTGATGAAGGAAAATGACTTCGATTTGATCTGCACGCATACGTCGCTCGCGGCGTTGGTCGGCCGCGCTGCCGTATGGCTCGTAGGCAAAAAAAAGGCCAAAGTCATCAATACCGTGCACGGCTATCTGTTCTGGAACGGCTGCGGCTTTTTGAGAAGGACTCTGTATTATCTGCCGGAACGGCTGCTGAGGGGCGTCACGGACTGCGTTATCGTTATGAACGGCGAGGACGCGGTGACGGCGCGGAAGCTGGTAAAAAAAGGCGGACTGGTCGTGAAGGTGCCGGGGATGGGCGTCGACCCGGACCGCTTTGCTCCCCCCTCCGGCGAGGAGAAGCGCGCGGCGCGCAGGGCGCTCGCCATACCGGACAGCGCCTTTGTTCTGGGGTACGCCGCAGAATTTTCCAAACGGAAAAACCATGCCGAGCTGCTGGAGGCGCTGTCCAAAATTAAAAACGCCGTGCCGGACGTTTTGCTGCTTTTGTGCGGGACGGGCGCTTTGCGGGATAAAATTGAGTCCGAGGCGAAGCGGCTTGAACTCTCCGGCAGCATCCGATTCATGGGCTGGTGCGGGCAGATGGAAAAAATCTATGCGGCGTGCGATCTCGCGGTGAGCACATCGAGAAGCGAGGGGCTGCCGTTTAACATCATGGAGGCCCAGCTGTGCGCCGTGCCTGTTGTGGCAAGCCGGATCCGGGGACACAGCGATCTGATAACAAACGGGTTAAACGGCTGGCTTTACCCGCCGGGCAGCCCCGGTGAGCTTGCGGAGGCCGTCGTCAGAATATACGGCAGTCCGGACCGCGGGCAAAAGCAGGGCACGGCGGCAAGCGCCAGCGCCAAGAAATATTCGCTGGCGGCGGCGTTTGAGGCCAATACCGCCGTCTACCGGAAAATGCTGCCGACGGCCGGACCCCGAGGCCCCGGCCAGGCGCCGGGAACCGGCCCGGATAAGGCTGTCTTTGCCCGGAGTGCCGGGATGAGCGCGGACGCTTGATACGCCGCGGCGGCAGACCGCCATTGGGTTTATTAGAACGCCGTGAGGAAGCGGGCGGACGGCGCTCGCTTGTCCGCCGGACATAAAACACACGCCGGGGCAAAGTTTGCTTTGCCCCGGCGTGTGCCGTGTGTATGACCTTCGCTATCCGATTCTCACACCGGCATACGCCGTTCCGGCCATTTTGGGTGGCTACTGGAAAAGGACGTGCCGTTGAATGATAAATTTTTATGGCGAAAAATGGATATACATGGTAGTATTAAAAAAAATTGAGCATCACAAGAAGCGGAATAAGATATTTTGCTGTGACTGTTTTGCCGAATGCTGCTACCAAAGACTGGAGAAAGGAATGATTAGAGATGGTAGAAAAGACAGAACTGGAATTTATTTTCAACAGTACTCAGGATGCCATGTTTATGGCCGAATACACGGGAGGAGAATTTCGCTATATAAGAATCAATTCCGCTCATCAGAAGATATCGGGCTTTGACAACAGCGATATCAGAGGCAAGACCCCGATAGAGGTATGGGGAAAGGAAACCGGCGAAAAACTGCACAATTTTTACCTTGAGGGAATACTCTCGACAGATGGCAAAACCATTGAGGAAGCCCTTGATATGGGAGGGAAAACACACGTTTTCATGACCAGACTCATGCCCGCTGTCAATAACGGACGCGATTATCTGATCGTATCACGAACAGATATCACCCAACTCAGAGCGCTGCAGGCGGAGAACATCGTTCTCCTGCGCCGATTGCAGGCCATGTTCAGCGACCATTCCGCGGTTATGCTTGTCATAGATCCGGAGACCGGCAGAATACTGAACGCAAATCCCTCCGCCTGCGTTTTCTACGGATATGATATGTCAGAGCTTCTGAGTTTAAATATTCAGGATATCAATATGCTTCCGCAGGAAGAGACCGCAAGATTGAGAAAAAGGGCTCTGGAACGCAAGGAAGAGCATTTTATTTTCCCGCACAGGCTAAAAAGCGAAGAAATCAGGCTGGTAGAAGTGTACTCCAGCCCTTTTGAAAGCAAAGAAGAAAGATATCTGTATTCAATCATTTTCGATGTCACTGACAGGGAAATGTATAAAGAGAATTTATACCGTGAAAAAGAAATGCTGAACACCACGCTGCGCTCTATTGGCGACGGGGTTATCACGACTGATGTCACCGGCAAAATCACCGCCATTAATAAAGTAGCCGAAGAGATTACTCAATGGCGCTGGGGGGAGGCGGTCGGGCGAAAATTCAGCGATGTTTTTATTTTAGTAAACGAAAGGGATGGGACGACACCGGAGGACCCGGTAAAAAAAGTTCTGGAAACAGGAAAAATCATCGGTCTTGCAAAGAATACCGCCCTGATCGCTAAAAATAAGGAAAAAATCACCATTGCGGACAGCGCGGCACCCATTAAAAATGAGGAAGGCAAGGTTTTCGGCGCCGTGATCGTTTTCCGCGACATAAGGGCTGAAAAAGCCCGACAGGAGGAGGTCCTTTTTCTCAGCTACCATGACGCACTCACCGGGCTCTACAACAGGCGCTTCATAGAATCCGAGATTCGCAGGCTTGACAGGGATATCCAGCTTCCGGTTTCCGTCATCATGGGCGATGTGAACGGCCTGAAGATTGCAAATGATGTTTTCAGCCACGAAACTGGCGATCAATTGCTGAAAAAAGTGTCCGAAATATTCAAAGAATGCTGCGGAGAAAACAATATCGTTGCCAGATGGGGCGGCGATGAATTTCTCATCGTTATGCCGGGAGCGGCGCTTGAGGACGCCGAAGCAATGATCCACAGGCTGCAGGTACGCTTTAAGGAAAGCAGCGCAAAGGCCATGCAGCTGAGCGTTTCGCTTGGCTGCGCCGAAAAGACGGACTTGAAGCAGCCACTCAGCGATGTGATCCGTCAAGCTGAGGAATGGATGTATCACCAGAAGCTTCTGGAGGGGAAAAGTTACCGTAACTCAATAGTCAACACATTGCTGGCCACGCTCTATGAGAAAAGCATGGAGACCGAGGAGCATGCGAAGCGACTTATGGCGTATTGCCATGCTGTTGGAGAAAAGCTGGCGTTTTCGGATAAAGTACTCAATGAGCTGTCGCTTTTGGCGGTCCTGCATGATATCGGTAAGGTTGGGATCAAGGAAGAAATTCTGAAAAAGCCGGAAAAACTCACGCCTGAGGAATGGCTGGAGATGAAAAAACATCCTGAAATCGGTTATCGTATCGCACAGAACACGCCAGAGCTCATAGACGTGTCTGAGCTTATTCTTTCCCATCACGAGCGTTGGGACGGGAACGGATACCCCAGCGGATTGAAAGGCGAGGATATTCCCATAAGTTGCCGGATACTCGCCGTAGCCGATGCTTTCGATGCAATGACAAACGACAGGGTATACCGGGAAGCCATGAGCAGAGAGGCCGCGATAGAGGAGATTACCGACAATTCCGGCACACAGTTCGATCCTGATATCGTAGCGCTCTTTCTCGACGTTTGGGAGTCGGAGGACAGCTAAGGATATCTGCAAAAACGGTCATCCATGTCCTTCATTAGTGAAAAGCGGCCGGCAGCGCTTTGTGCTCATCAAACGCACTTATAGATACTTATTTGCCTCTTTCACGCTTAATGCGGATAATGAATCTTTATGTCTTTCCAAGAAGCTGTGAACCCACTCAGGATTGACCTTGCTATAATCCCGCAAGCTCCAGCCAATGGCTTTATTAATAAAGAACTCATTCGTTCCAAAGTTATTGCAAATGATTTCTTCCAGGAGAGCGAGATCTGTTTTCTCTTTATATTTTTGCTGAAAATCTATGGAAGCACGGCGCAACCAGATGTTTTCAGATATCGACCACTGCCGCATTTCCTCTTTTAGATGAGGATATTTCAATACAATGGCACCTGCAACAGCATCTAAACTGTCAACGGTTTCCCACCAGGATTTTTCAATAATTAATTTCCGAATTTTATGAATATCCGTATCTAAAAGCTGCCTTTCATGTAACAAAATATACTCTACAGCTGCATACTGAGCCTCACGGTATGGCTTGTCCCAGCATAACTGCACAAACTCCCAATCAAATTCAAGCTTCCTGCTTTTTTGAAGATATGGTTTAATGTACTGTTTTAAGGCGGGTTTAGGTATACCTAAAAACGGAAAGCGATCTTTCATATATGCCGACATCTTAGCGCCTTGTTCGCCGTCCTGCATTTTTTCCAGTTCCTCGAACATATTTTGATACCACAAAATTCTATGTCTCTCCTCATTCGCATTGTATAAATAATCGGACCTTACTTTCTTCACACAGTATAAACATTGCGCGAAGCTCAGCGGGCAGGGGGCCCTACAGTGTGCCCATTATGGGACCGTCAATAACCATAATTTCCGTTTATAAAAATCACTTTAATTCTATCCTTCGAAAACTGTCTGGAAATTAAAACGAAGTCATTACAGATACGTTGTTCGTGTTTGCAATCAACGCATTTACCAAGTTTTTGCACATGGCATGTTTTATTAAGCCTTTTTGCATCCAACGGACTGCAATTTGTCTTGCTCGATTAACAGCATCTTCTACGGTATCTACTATTTTGTTTGTGCCGACGACAACAATGACCTGTTTAGGCCCGTTGGGCGACACGGCTACAAACTTTGCTCCTCCTTAGAAAGTGCGAACACGATAGACGCGGTGGATTATACGCACAATCTCACCGACAAGCTGCGACTCGTATTTTACCTTGCAGCGTCGACACGGAGCTTTTCTAATTCAGTTTCATGTGCTTCTAAATACTTCTTCAGGTCCTCTAATTCTGCCTTGTCAGCTGCTGCCACAAAGCTATGA
>JBFWKZ010000098.1:0-9601 GCA_050252415.1 Oscillospiraceae bacterium
TTCAAGCAGCTTTTACATTATGGGAATGTCGTGGAGGGCGTTCCAAGGTCTAGTATGTACGCTGTTGCCTCAAGCGTTATTCCGCATCCAAAGAAAAAATCCGGGCCGTCCTTGACTTTTCTTTTTCTGACTTTCATTGTATCCTCACTTTCTTCTGTTAAGGCTCGCGGCTCTTGAACCCGTCCAGCCAGAGTACCGCGCAAATTATGTTGTTGACGCGGTTCGTGATAGTCACGGTTTCGGTAGGGTCGTAATAATCGGCGGATTCGATAATCATGTCTATAAAGTCCTTTGACGTAAAGGCGTCCGCCTCTTTGATTTCACCGCATGAATAAGTTGCCCTAAATGGTATACGCTCAATTTCCATTATTAAATCCTCGCTTTCTGCTATTGCAGCCCAAGAAAATTGTTGATATCGGCGCAACGTCCGTTTATCACAAGCTGCTTGTTGCTGTTTATCCTGATCGTTGCGTAATCCTTTGGATCATCGTAAAGATAGGCGCGGAACGTAACTCCTGCCATATCGTAGCGGATGCTTAAGCTATCCAGCCTGTTCTTAATATCGCTGTTCGGCATTGCCGTATCCTCACTTTCCTCATTACATATTACACTCGCGTAAAAACACAATGCCGTTAATTCGATCAATTTCCACATCGAAGTTTTTGCAGTGGTCTATATATGCGCCCACGCTTTTCCCATCCCTTACCGAACCTTCAACGACACACACGCAATCATGATGTATAAATATTTTTGGTAGCGTAAGGAACTCAGAAGTTTTGACTCGCTTGTGCGTTGCCTTATATTTGCCATTGCTGTATTGCTGATAAATGCGCTGCAATTCGTCGGGAACATTTATTTTCATTACAGAATTGTGATTATACTTGTAAACAATTAGCATCGTCATGTTCTCCCGTTCTACCCCAGAGCTATTCTGGGTCTATATCGTTTCCGATTCCAGAAACTCCATTGTCATGGCGTCGATCAGCTTGCGCTCCATCGTGCTTCGGTTGCTAACAATCCCGATCCCGCGCTCATGGCAGCCGTCCTCAATGTCGCCGCGACAGTAGCCGATAAAGACGATGTTCGCGGCCTTATCATAGGCTTTTTTGACGCAGTTCGGGCAGTAGTTCACGTTCTTGCGCCTGCTATACCGCCAGCCCTCTTTTGGGGCCATTTTGATTATATCAGACTTTAAATAGGGCATACCTTTGCTGAAGTCCGTGCTACGGTGCGAGCCGCAGCTATCGCAGCCAAGGTCATAGTAAGTTTCAATTCTCATTTCTATACTCCTTCTTTATATTCCTCTGGAATAGCGGCGTATGGGATGTATCCATGTATAGATAAAACCTTTTTATCCCGCAGATCGTACACAAGCGCGCCGTCGTAGTTTTCAATCTGCCGATAATCCCGCGCCACTTTTTCTGCTTCCTTCTTTGTGGTGTATGACAGCTTTTCATCCGCACCGCAATGCGGATCATATGTGATAACCTGATAACGTTTCATGCTTTTATTGCCCTTTTTCATTAATGGCCTCCGGTTTGGCATAATAAAATAGACGGCGCCGAATATCGGCACCGTCTATTATGTTATCTATCAGATTTTTGGAAGAGGGAGTTTGATTATGTAGCCGCATTCATCAGCCCATTCAAGGAGCCTGTTGACCCCGTTGCGGGTCTCTTCGTGCGCTTCCGTAAGAGTGTCAAGTTTATCTTCTACGCTGTTCAGCTTGTCGCTTATTTCGACTATACCACGCTGCATCTCCGTAAGCTTCAGCATGATAATTTCCTCGTTAGTCATTCGTACCACCCCTATGTGTTAGTATATGGTGCCGTTATTCGGTTGTCAAGGTTCGAAATTATTTTTAAATTTCACGCCATCATATAGAGCAAGATATCCCATCATCCTGTTCGGCTATCGCATTTACAATCTCGTCGCCGGTCATTATACGATCTCCGATTTGATATAAATTCTGTTCATCTCCAACAGAATGCCTTGTCTCATAACAAGGCTCAAACATGCCGCTTATACAGCCGTCTTCCTCGTTCATCTCCGGCGCTTTGCCTTTTACTAAGGCATAAGCGCAAACACCCATGTCGTTGTACGCGCATTCTCCGCTCGTGCATTCGAGGCAAAGGCCGCGCGGCGGTGAAGTTCCTTCTCAGAAAAAAATTCCATTATTATTCCTCCGTTTTGAATATCATGCCTGTTATCATTAAAACATGCAATCCGGATTACTTGGCGCATAGGCAATATGTACAGCGACGAGTGGCCTTATAGCGCCAGCTTGCGAGAATATGGCGTAGAGGTTGCCGTCGTCTCCGCTGTGATTACCGATGTATTGATAAAGATTGGGGGATTCTTCATTAAGATTGTTCAGTTCTTCCCACGAAACCACCGGCATCCCACATTCAAAGTCGTTGATGTACATTTTATTCTCCTTTTGTCCGTCATAAATTCGCTGAAGATCGGCCTAGGCAGGAAGCCCAATTTCGTTGGTGTAATACGACCAATCCAGCGGCTTCCCACACACTGGGCAAACCTCCGGCATATCGCCGCACTCGTCACAGACAAGTTCAGCATTGCAGTAACCGCAACGGGACATACCGTAATCGTCCTCGTAGACTTTGCTGGTTTCGCTCATCAAGGCATTTACCTCTCTAACTCTTTCAAGTGCAAAAGAGCCGGGCCATTCATTGAACTTCACATATCCATCATAAGTTATTTTTTTGACCGTGAACACTATAGGCTCATTCGTCTTTGTGTCTTTCATCAAGTTATCAGGGTTCAGCGTTCGCGCATCAATAGCGCACGCGATGACATAGCATTTATCTCCTATTTGCACGGCTTACCCCTCCTTTTCTAAAGGGGAGATGCCCTTCCTGGTTCCCGCATTTCGGGCATATTCCGGTTTTTAGCAGGGGAATGAACTCCCCGTTGCTGCCGTAACCGCATTTCCCACAGATAAGCGGCTCCGTATTGGCATCTATGCCGAAAATGTCCTTAAAAGTAGGCCGGGTAAACCGCCCGTTTGGTTTCCGGTACATCATGCGGCCATTCGAATATTTACGCATTTAGTCCACCATCCCTTCACATGCCGAATCTCATTTTGTAGCCTTGGTTCTGTAGTTCTTTGAGCTTGAAATATAGCCGCGCCGCATCTGCATCGGGCGCAAAGCTGACACATAATGCATTATTTGCCCAAACTTCGAGCCTGCCGTCTGGATTCTCATACGGGTTAAGAAATACCTTTGCTACTAACTTCTGCTTCTTTGCCATGTTTGCACGGCTCCTTTCTGCCCTCAGTTCATATACTTGTTGTTAAAAAAGCTCAGTATACGGCTACCCTCAAACTCGCCGAAGGGATTAAAGATTTTCTCCGTGTCTTGGATATCCTTCATCCGCTGCCGCTCGGACTCATACTTCTTGGCATAGCCGTCACAATCGCGGCCTGAAGCATAAAGAATATGAATGCTTAGGTCGTTGTAACCTTTATCGTATATGGTTCCGTAACCACGAAAAGTGCCGTTTTCAAGCGGCTTAGTTATACCTATCTGGTAATCATCTATCCTTACAGTGTAGCCGTCCTCGGTGGTGTATGTATGGCTGTTTGCCTTGCGGAAGCCGTTCCAACCGGCGTCACCGTAATATTCATGGGCCTTCTCGTCAATCCGCTGTTCCAACTGCCGAGCCTTTGCCGAAAGCTGTTCTTGCATCGCTTTCAGTTCCTCGAAGGCCGTCCGTTCTGCGGTCATGTCAAGTTCTTTTAATATTTTCATTTCAATTCCTGTTTTCTTCCTGCATGTTTCTTGCTTAGATGTTTCGCTGACTGTTGCCGGATACGCCTACATTCTTCACATGATATTGAATCTTTGCGCAGGGAATCCAGCACTTCACGAATAGATAAAATCCGTTCTTCTTTCATTGGTTAACGCTCCTGTTCTTCGGTATATCTCTGGTCTTCGTGCGCGTCATGAACACCGGCAATTTCCTGCCAGTCCTCCGGGTCAATGAGTTTTTTGACGCTGAATCTGTTTTTGCCCTCAAGTTTAAGCGCCGTGTTCAGGTCTGCTACAAACTGAACAATTTTGTCCGGCGTCATATCGGGCCGCGTTTCGCCAAACCAGAAGTTGCAATTGTCGGTATTGCCGTTAAATAGCGTTTTGCCCGTGGCGAGTTCATAGAAAATCCATTGTCTGGTTTTGCCGTCCGTATCTTTGGCGGAGAGTATTAAGTAGTTTTCGGTAACTTTGATAGGGAAGTTGTATTTACTCCCGAGTTCTTTAAACGCCTGTGTTTTCTGTTCATTTGTCATTTTGCCGCCTCCTGCTTTGCCTTGATGTAGACTTCACACTTTTTGCAGTCCTTGTCACCATGCTCCAACTTACAGCGCCACGACATTTCCGTTTTCGTAACTCTGCATTTGCTCATACGACGGCCTCATAAAACGTGTTCAGCAAGTCGTCGTACCAGTCCTCAGACTCCAATCCCACACTTAAATGCGTGGCAAGAAGTTTGCCGGTAAACCCGTTGTACGCCCAAAACCAGCCGTTTGTTGTGTTATAAAAAATGGTAAGCGGCAAGTCATGCCAATCGCCTTTGAATGTTACGCAATCGTCACCATCGTCGAATTTGCTCATATCGACCATAAGCCCCTTAGCCTCCATGATGGCGCAGATATCGTCTAATATTTTTTTGCCCTTAAATGTTTTCATCGTTCTACTCCTTCCTCAATCCATTTGGTAGTACATGCCGGTTTCATAGCCCTTTTTGCGCAGCGCGTCGCGCATGGCCTCGGCTACCCGCGTTCTGCGGTTTCCCTGACCCGATCCTCCGGGGCCGATGATCCATTCCCCGGCAAATCTCCAAAAGCGTCCCGTCAATCCGGCGGCGCTTATTGCCGCCTCGACTTCTGCATGATGCCAACGAAGAAGATATAGTGTCGGAGCGTCGAAATTGCGGGTGCCGCCGTCTTCGCTGCTGCCGTACTTCTCAAGAGCTTCGTCGTGTGCCGCTCTGAGATCAGCGGTGAGCTGTTCGAATTTGTTCATCTTAATAACCCTCCTGTTATTATCTGAATTTGTATTCAGGCATAATTGCCTTGACTACGTTAAGGAAATACCACGCTCCATCATCGAAATATACTGCCTTGTCTAACGCTTTTTTGAGTTCATAGCGTAGGTCATTGCCCATTTCGTAATTTATTGAAATAGTCATCTCTTTTGGCGTTTTAGTATCATGTTTTATCACGCAATCGCCAATAACAATGCCCGTTTCTTTTATTTCCATGGCAGTAAATGCAACCTTTAAGGTGTTTTCTGTCCAATTATCTTTTTGCGCGATGTAAGTCTTTTCGATTTTAATATCGTTTAATTTTTTAGCCATCGTCATTATTGCGCTGCCTTTCTCCGGCCGCCGATTTCAGCAAGCTTGCTTTCATCAGCGCCCATCGCCACAAGCTTTTCGGCGATCTCACGGCAATCATCGTCGAGCATGTGCCAATACATTGCGCTGCACATTGCATCCCTGAAAGAAACTGCATCTTTAAGTGCGGTAATTCCCACTTCAACTGAATCAAAATCCTTTTTAAGATAGTTCACCTGCTGTCATCCTCCTTCTCGTCTGAATATAGATCGAGTATCAAGCGCTTTCCATCCCTCGTATATTGGGTCAAGTCAATTGTATGCTGGCAAAGGAGAACCGTGATAATGTCGCCCTTGGTCTTGTCGTCGCACTCAATGACCTCGTTGAAAATAGTCATATCGGGATATTTCGTGATTTCATCGGCGGTCGTCATTTTTATACCGTCGAACAGCTTGATTGTTTTTACTTTCTTTTCCACGATCCTATCTCCCTTTCTTATTAATCAGCCCCGCCTTTTCAAGCGCAAGGGCAACCGGGTCTGTTATGCTCATAATCGCGTATGTGTGCCAACCGGCGTCTCTGATTGTGTGGATGATCGCTTCCGCATACTCGCGCTGGCACCACTTGACAAACCGTTCAATGCGCCCTTTGAAACATAACGGATACTTATACTTTTTTAAGTCGATGCGGTAGAGATAACCGGCTATGCAGCCGGGGTATCTGCCGTAGTCCGTGATCTGATGAATCAGATATACGCGCTTGCCGTAGCCCTCATAGCCCTCATAACCCAAAAGCTCCTGTACATATTTAGGGATTACCATGCCGGTCAACTCCTTTCACACTCGGTATGCAATAAACCCCATGGTTTACAACCACTCGAACGGATAATCGTAAAATCTCCGGTGCGCCTTTTCCAGCCCACGCTTCAGGCGCGGATTGCTTTTCACTTGGTCATATGTAAGCCCAAGCGCTTCAAGCGTATCGGAGAGGGAATGGGTATATCCATACTCATAATTCGCCAATTCGTAACGGAACATATCGAAGATATAGCCGCTGCCGGTCTTGTCGTTCTGTATGGCCTCGGCTCTCTCGCATTCATGCCGAATAGTCATTTCATCAAAGGCAGTTTCGTCGCTCTTTCGCATAAATCCACCCATGCCGCCAAGCTTTAGGATTTTATCGGTATCAACAGGGGATAAGCCAAGTTCAGCCATGCCGCGCTCAAAACTCTCATTGGTAAACGCGAAGAACATAGGGAAGGCGTTAAATTCGTCCTGGTGCCTCTTTTTCAATTTGGTATAAGCGTTCATGCCGTTGTCTCCGCAAGCTCGTCTTCAAAAACATCAGCTGCAATAACCAACAGCCCGTTTGTCAAAATAGCGCTATACATTGTGTTGATCTCGTAATACTCGTTGCCGTTAGCATCAACATTCACAAGATCGCGGTCGTATTCTTTTTCTGTAAGCTCTTTGACGCTCTTTGCCGTGAATCCGTTGAATTTTTCAAGTTCGCTATCGGTTGTCTCAAATTTGCGCCCGATAAACTGGTTGAGTTCTTCTGCTGCTTTATATGGCCTCATTGTGCGCTTCCTTCCAATACATCCTATTTAGATGCTTAGATAGCCCTGCTATGGCGTTCATGCTCTGTTCAAACTTCTTGCGGCGCTCAATGTCGGCAAGCAGTTCGTCTTTTGGGACGCCAATTTGTTCGCTCAAGGCGGCGATCTGGGATTCAAGTTCGGCGATGATTTTCTCGTTATACTCGTGGATATTGGTCTCTTTTTCGCATTCGAGTTTCCAGTAACGAGCGCTTTCTTCCAGTTCATAAATTCTTCGCCGTAGCTTCAATCGCTCCTTA
Organism: Oscillospiraceae bacterium; assembly: GCA_050252415.1. GTDB lineage: Bacteria > Bacillota > Clostridia > Oscillospirales > Oscillospiraceae > Heteroscillospira. The sequence goes on from JBFWKZ010000098.1 coordinate 7,219, forward strand.
TCAAATGCAATATCTTTAGCGGATTTATTCCGGCTCATGGGACACCTCCTCGACATAATTTTCAATGTCAAACGTCCACTCTGTAGACGGATAAAATGTACTGTTTATCATATGACCGCGCTGACGCTCAACGGTACAAGCTTTGATTATTCCAACAGGGAAGATGTGTTCACATTTTACAATTTTGCCGTCCTTTTCTTGCCATGCCGTAACTTTCATCATAATAATCACGCTTCTTTCAAACACAATTTGGGGCTGTTACTCTTATTGCGGCTGTCGCCTACCACGCACGGCTGGAATACTCCACCATGCCCACGCCTATTAAATGGCATCCACGTCCACTCCTCGGCTCTTGCCACATCAATTTCACAGTCCCATACCACGGAACTTTTCAGCCCTGCGCCGCCTAACTCGGTCGCATCCGTTTACTCTACAAGCCCGGTGCCAGACAATAAATAAAATAATAATATTTGTCCCGTCGTGAGTTGGCACGATAGGGATAGGCCGGTTTACTTCCGCACACGGTTGTTACGGTGGCGGCTTATGTATAAGAATCCGTACCATAAAAGAATTTGGCGGGGGATGTGTGAATCGAACACACGCAATATGGGAGCCAAAATCCCATGCCTTACCACTTGGCAAATCCCCTTTATGATTACTACATGTGCTATCTGCTTACCCGCCGCCGAGAGTATTCCCCCGGCGGCTTATTTGGAAAGCATAGAAGTGTTATACGCCGATTGCGGCGGTCAGTTTGTCTAGCATCGGGTGCCCGACCATGATCCGGCTCCAGTTGTTCTCCGCATAGTTCTCTGTCTGGCGCAGAGGTTTCGAATGCCCCACATAGTCGGACATAGCGTTGATAACTCCCCATTTGGTGTTGAGGAACTTTGCGATATCCGGGGCCATGTAGCAAGCATAGAATCCGTCGCGCTGTGTCCCTGCGTTGGCCACTGTCCGTGCATTATCGGGATCTTCAACAGGGAAGCAGGTCTCAACGATAGCGCGGATTTCGTCGTCGGTCATGCGCTCGTTTGCAAGCTGTTCGGCTCTTACGGAGAGTTCGAGCATATAGCGTTCGGCGAGTTCAAGGCTGCGTCTCGCTTCATCTAGCTTGTTTTCCATGATCCCAACATGCCGAGCGCTCCACTGACGCTTCGCGCTGTTCAGCGCCATGTTGAGCGTATTGTTGCAGACCACGCGCACTGGTGTCATGCATATGCGTACAGCACCGGAGCCGTCGTGACTGTTCGTAAAGCATAGGTACGGTTCAACTGTATCCCCGGCGATTTTGGCGGACGGCATTTTTGCAAGCATCCAAACGGTGCGCCCATTTTTCAGACTTCCGGCGGTATCATACCTTACATCACCGCCGATAAGATCATCTGTGAAAGCGAAAGCGTCGGCGTTTTGTACTATGGTATAGCGATCCGTTACCACGCCGAGTATCGAATTGTCGCTGCTGCGTATGTTGGCTTTGCAGTTTGGCGCTTTAACCATAACGCCGTTGATATTGGTATACATATCCTGCGGGTTTACCGCCCAGTCCAGTCCTGCGAGTCTCAGCGCCTCTGCACTATTGGGAGCTTCGGCAACGGGCCTCCCGAGCTTATGCCAAGGAACGTCACGCTCTGACTTTTTGACATACATCATGTTTTCAACAAGTGCGCTCATAGTAAAATCCTCCTTCAAATTTTTATGTCGTGTTATTTAGTTTCCGATATAGGTATGCAATGAATTAAATAGATTACAACCGTCTATAATATTTTGCAGCGAACAGGGATTGAACCCGTTGTATTGCACCAGCCGCCACACAAAATGCCGCGCCGCATTGCGGCGCGGCATTCTTTACACACATCTATATATACACAATCACCAATCATCGGAACAATTACCTATCAGGGCTGATCTCGTGCACGAAACATAATAAACTCCTTTCTATTGGTCACAGGTTAATTCGATTGAGTTAGACGGGACAAGGATGCGCCCGTATTATTTATGGCATATGCCATCTTCCTGGCATATGGGCCGCCGATAATTTTTAAAAAATTAAAAGTAGTATTAATTAACTTCGTCGTTTTGTGTTTATGATAATTCCTCCTTTCTATAAGTTGCTGGTTTAAGAAGCTTGAGATATTCTGATACGCGATGACATACTCTCCATGGTGGTTACATGAGAATCATCTCCTCTCCAATTTTAGCTTATCATCCCGCGCAAATGATTTTCGCGCACTCTTTATTTTTCAGCATTGTTCAACATTTTTAGCTTGCGTTGGTGTCGCTGAATGACATTCGATTCCTTGGCTGAGTCACCGGTAGTGACAACTGTTTTATCCGTAAATGCAAATATGCTGTTACCATCAGGGTTCGTGGATAAGGACAT
>JBFWKZ010000099.1:0-9470 GCA_050252415.1 Oscillospiraceae bacterium
GGCCGGTTATGGCATTGCCCATATGTTCCATGTCAGCGAGGCCAAGACGCGGGCGCTCTCTCTGGAGGTCGGGCTGCAGAACAGCGGCCTCAGCTGCACGCTGGCAAACTCCGCGTTTCCGGGAACCATGGCGGTGCTGCCATGCGTACTCGCGACCGTGATACACCAGATCGTCGGTCCGATTGTAGCAAACCTGTTCGCCTCCAGAGATTCGGAAGCTCAGGAGGAGCCGCTCAAGACGGCTGTCCAAGCGGAGGCATGACGCAAAGATACGATTGCGTATTCACAGCGTAAATCCAAAAGTTTGTGTTGGCCCGTAATAACTTCCCCGCTATTTCGGCCTTTTCCGCTGGAAATACAAGTTCTAAAACTGTCGGACGATACTAAGCTTATACGTAAGACCTGGGCATCCTTAGCGGTGCTCAGGTCTTTTGCTGTTTTCATATGACTATGACGTCGGATGCAGCGTCATAAGGCCCGTCATCTTTCTGTCAGGATCCGATAGGTTTCCGGCCTGCGGTCCCGGAATACCCCCCAGGTCAGCCGGTTTTCCGCAATGGTATCGAGATCTAAAGACGCGAGAATAACCGTTTCCTCCTCGCGCCCGGCAGAGGCGACAATTTCACCGGTGCCGTCGGTTATAAAGGATGAGCCGTAAAAATTAAGTGCGGAGCTCTGCCCACCGTTCTCGGGGCATGGCGAGACCGTCTCCCGGCCGACACGGTTTGCCGCGGCGACGGGCACAATGTTGGCGGCGGCATGTCCCTGCATGGCCCGGCGCCAATGGGGCATGCTGTCGGTACCCAGTATGGGCTCAGAGCCGATGGCGGTGGGATATAAGATCATTTCCGCGCCGTTCAGCGTCAGTGCGCGGGCGGTCTCGGGAAACCACTGGTCCCAGCAGATGCCGATGCCGACCCTCCCGAAGGCGGTGTCCCAGACTTTAAAACCGGTATTTCCCGGAGTAAAATAAAATTTCTCCTGATAATAGTGGTCGTCGGGGATATGTGTCTTGCGGTATACGCCCAGAACCTTCCCATCGGCGTCGATTACGGCGACTGAATTAAATGTGGTATTGCCGGCCCGCTCATAAAAGCTGACGGGCAGCACGGCCTGGAGCTCTCTGGCCACGGAGGAAAATCGCCGGACAGCGGGGTTTTCCCCAATGGGGGCGGCATAGGCGTAGTAGTCATAGCGGCGCTCCTGACAGAAATAAGGGCGCTCAAACAGTTCCGGCAGGAGAATGACGTTAGCGCCGCTTGCTGCGGCCTGACGCACCATGGCCTCGGCCTTATTAAGGTTTTCGAGAGAGTCCGGCGCGCAGCGCATCTGCACGGCCCCGATAGTAATGTTACGCAAGAGAGGTTCCTCCTTTTGGAATCTGCTGGGTGATACAATGGATATTCCCGCCGCCCACAAGAATGTCCCGGGCGGGAATGGGGATGATTTTACGGTCGGGAAAGAGCCCGCCTAAGATATCGATTGCCAAAGCGTCGTTTTTGTCTTTAAACTGAGGCAGGATAACGGCGGCGTTTGAGATATAAAAATTGACATAGCTGGCGGCAAGCCGCTCGCCGGGGAAACGGATATCCTCTCCCGCCTCAAAGTCAAATCCGGACAGCTCCGCTTCCGTTATGCAGATGGGCTTTTGGGGAATGGGCAGTTTGTGGACCTTGATGGGGCGGCCCTTTGCATCGGCAGAGCGGCTAAGATAATCCAGACAGGAGGCGGAACAGGCATACTGAGGGTCGCTCTCGTCGTCTGTCCAGGCGAGCACGACCTCGCCGGGACAGACGAAAGCGCAGATATTGTCCACGTGCTCGTTGGTCTCGTCACCCCATATGCCGTGGGGCAGCCATAGGATTTTCTCAGCGCCCAGATATGCCCGCAGCCGTTCTTCGATCTTCTCTCGGCTCAGATCCGGATTGCGTCCGGGGGAGAGAAGGCAGGCCTCGGTGACCAACACCGTGCCCTCGCCGTCACTGCAGATCGAGCCGCCCTCCAGCACAAACGGGTGTGCGTCATAGCAGTCAAGTCCCAAGGCGCGGCAAAAGGCGTATGCCGCCGCGTCGTCCTTTTCCCAGTGCGCGTACAGCCCGTCGTAGTTGCCGCCCCAGGCATTGAACTGCCAGTCGATACCCCGAAGCAAGCCTGAGCTGTTTACCACAAATGTGGGGCCGACATCCCGCGCCCAGGCGTCATCGCTTGCTATGTGTAGAATTTCTATGGACTTGGGGAGCATAGCTCCGGCGCTTTCCATACCGCCCGAGTCCGCCAGCATATAGACCTTTTCGCTCTCGGAGATGGCGGAGGCCACGGCGGCGAAGGCGCGTCTGGCGGCCTTTGCCCCAAGCGGCCAGGAACCCGGACGTGAGGGCCATATCATCAGACAGGCGTCGTGCGCCTCAAATTCACCCGGCATATGAAAGCCGTCCTGCAAGGGGGTTGAAGTCAGTTTCATAATTACCTCAGGAAAGTCGGGATTTAAAGTCCTCATAGCCAAAGGACCGGATAATACGGCAGTCGCCGTCCTCGCGCATCGCGGCAATGGCGGGCAGCGGAATACCGTTAAAGGTGTTGTTTTTGACCATGGAATAGATGGCCATATCCTCAAAGCAGAGCCGGTCGCCGATTTTTACAGGGGCGTCGAAGGAATAATCCCCAATGATATCGCCTGCCAGGCAGGTATAAGACGACAGGCGATAGGTGTATGCCTTCTCTCCCGGCCGGCCGGAGTCTTTAAGCGGAGGGCGGTATGGCATTTCCAGCACGTCGGGCATGTGGCAGGCGGCGGAGGCGTCCAGAATCAGCGTTGTAATTCCGCTGTTCTGAACAATGTCCAGCACCTCTGTGATGAGGTATCCGGCGTTTAGAGCAACGGCTTCGCCGGGTTCAAGGTAGACCTTGACGCCGTAGGTCTCCTGAACATGGCGGATACATTTGAGGAGAAGGGGAATATTGTAGCCGGGGCGGGTGATATGGTGGCCGCCGCCCATGTTGAGCCACTTCATGCCATAGAGAAATTCACCGAATTTTTCTTCCACCGTTTGCAGAGTCGCGGCCAGCGCGTCGGCGTCCTGTTCGCAGAGGGTGTGAAAGTGCAGCCCGTCCACACCGGCGAGAAGGTCCGGCCTGAACTGCTCCCGGGTGACGCCGAGGCGGCTTCCCGGCGCGCAGGGGTCATAAATGGCCTGCTCTTCCTGAGTTGAGTGCTCCGGGTTTATGCGAATACCGATGCTCACGTTTCCGCAGCGGCAGCGGTACTTTTCCATTTGGGCAAACGAGTTGAAGATAATGTGATCACAGAGATGCGCGATCTCGTCAAAGTCACAGTCTTTATACGCGGGAGTAAAGATGTGGGTCTCGCCGCCCATTTCCTGCGCGCCGAGCCGCGCCTCATAAAGGCCGCTGGCGGTTGTGCCGACAAGATAGCGGCCGATCAAGGGGTATTCCGCGAACATGGAAAAGCACTTTTGCGCAAGCAGAATTTTGCAGCCGGTTTCATCCTGTACCTGCCGGAGGACCGATAGATTTTTTTTGAGTTTCCCCTCATCCACCACATAGCAGGGTGTGGGGAGCTTAGAAAATTCCATTACTCAACCGTTGCGGGCGCCTCGTCCACGACCCAGGGCAGACCCCATTTATTGAGTGCTTCCATAAACGGATCGGGATCAAACTCCTCAACGGTGGCTACGCCGGGGCGCCGCCACCGCCCGTCCGCCACCAGCATAGCGCCGATCATGGCGGGTACGCCCGTGGTATAGGAGATGGCCTGGCTGCCGACCTCACGGTAGCATGCCTGATGGTCGCAGACATTATAGATATAGATCGTTTTCTCCTTGCCGTCCTTTACGCCTGTAAAGATGCAACCGATGTTCGTCTTGCCGACGGTACGCGGGCCGAGCGAGGCGGGGTCGGGCAGGAGCGCTTTGAGAAACTGAATGGGCACGATCTGCTGGCCCTGAAACGTTATAGGCGTGGTGGAGAGCATACCGACGTTTTCAAGACATTTCATATGGGTCAGATAGCTCTGGCCGAAGGTCATGAAGAAACGGATGCGTTTTACGCCGGGAATGTTTTTGGCGAGAGACTCGATCTCCTCATGATGAAGCAGATACATATCCTTCATGCCGACTTCGGGGAAATCATACTCCCGTTTGATCGACATGGGGGAGATCTCCACCCACTTGCCGTTCTCCCAGTAGGAGCCGGGGGCGGACACCTCGCGCAGATTGATTTCGGGGTTGAAGTTCGTGGCAAAGGGGTAGCCGTGATCGCCGCCGTTGCAGTCGAGAATGTCGATGGTGTGGATCTCGTCAAAGTAGTGCTTCAGCGCATAGGCGGTAAACACGCTGGTGACGCCGGGGTCGAATCCGGAGCCCAGCAGCGCGGTAAGACCCGCCTGCCGGAACTTGTCCTGATAGGCCCATTGCCAGGAGTAGTCAAAATAAGCGGAGAAACCAAGCGCTTTGCAGCGCTTTTCATAGATGACGCGCCACTCGGGATCGTCGGTGTTCTCGGGTTCATAGTTTGCGGTGTCGATGTAGTGGACGCCGGCGTTGAGGCATGCGTCCATGATGGTGAGGTCCTGATAGGGCAGGGCGACGTTTAGTACTGCGTCGGGCTTATAGCTTTTTATAAGCGCGGTAAGTGCGGGCACGTCCTCTGCGTCGACCTCGGCGGTGGCGATACGGGTTCTTGTCTTGCTCTCCAGCTTGGCTTTGAGCGCATTGCACTTTGCGACCGTACGGCTGGCAATGCAGATATCCGTAAACACTTCGCTGTTTTGGCAGCACTTGTGGATTGCCACGGAAGCGACGCCGCCGCAGCCGATGATAAGAACCTTGGACATGAAAGTACCTCCTGAATTCATATTCTCCGTGAGGAGTCTTTTTTGTGCTAAAATGCACCTATCGGGCTTTGTCGGGATTTTTCTCCGCCTCTTCCAGCAGCTCCTCCACGTAGCGGGGGAGCATAAACGCTCCGAGATGCAGATTCGTGGTGTAATACCAGGTCTTTATTTTCCGGGCATTCCACCTATCGGCGTCAAAATCGCCAATGGGGTGGTATTTTTTGGATGCAAATCCAAAGGTCCAGTAGCCCGAGGGACAGGTGGGGATGTGCGCCTGATATACCCGGCTGATCGGAAAACTTTGATATACCTTCCGGTGCATGGAACGGAATGCGGTCTCGTCCTCGTCAAAAAAAGGGCTGCCGTGCTGATAGACCATGATGCCGTCGTCTTTGAGTGCACGATAGCAGCTTCCGTAAAACTCTTTGGTGAAGAGTCCCTCGGTGTGGCCGAAGGGATCGGTGGAATCGTTTATGATGATATCATATTCGGCATTCAGGCCTCGAAGGAAGCGAAGGCCGTCCCGGTGTATGATGTTGACACGGGGATCTTCAAAGCCTCTCGTCGCCTCCGGGAAAAATTCCCGGCAGACACGGACGAACACTTCGTCCGGTTCCACCACGTCGATGCGTTCAATTTCGGGATAGGCGGTGAACTCCCGGGCCACGCCACCGTCGCCGCCGCCGATGATCAGGACCTTTTTCACATTCGGATGGACGGACATGGGGACATGGACAACCATCTCGTTATAGATAAACTCATCGGCCATGGAAAAGAGAATGTCGCCGTCAAGTGCCAATAGACGCCCATATTCGGGGGATTCAAAAATCTCTATTTTCTGATAGTCGCTCTCGACGGATAAAAGCTGCTTGCTCACCCGGATGCTCATCTGGCCGTTCGGGGTGTGAATCCACATATCCATATGCCGTTACTCCTTTATTACCTGAAGAAAGTTCACATGGGGATCGGCAGCGCCCTGAAGCGAAGAGCCCTTTTCCCTCGCGAACAGTATATGATTGATGATTTCCGCGGTGACGCGCTCTCCCGGCGCCAGTATGGGGATACCGGGGGGATAACTCATGACAAACTCACCGGAGATAAAGCCCGCCGCCTCGCGGAGGGGAAGCGTGATTTTATCCGCATAAAAAGGTTTTTGCGGCGAGTAAACGACCTCAGGCTGGACGAAGTCGCCGAGATAGAGACCGGAGGGGTCCCTCTGGTAGAGCCTTTTGATATCCTCCAGCGCGCCCACAAGCCGTTCAATATCCTGGATGCGGTCACCGATGGATATGTAGGCAAGAATGTTGCCGATATCGCCAAACTCGATCTGGATGTCATATTCGTCACGCAGAAGATCATAGATCTCAATTCCGGTCAGACCGATACCCTGCGTGTAAACACACAGCTTCGTGACGTCGTAGTCATAGATCGTGGTTCCGTTGATGAGTTCCCGGCCATAGGCGTAATAGCCGCCTATGCTGTTTATCTCTTCCCGGGCGTACTCCGCCATTTCGATGACTTTGGCAAAGGACTCTTTTCCGCGCAGGGCCAGATTCCGCCTGGAAATATCCAGACTGGACAGCAGCAGGTATGAGGCGCTGGTCGTCTGGGTCAAATTGATGATTTTGCGGACATGGGCGGGATCCATATTCTCTCCGAGAAGCAGGAGAGAGCTTTGCGTCAGGCTGCCGCCGGATTTATGCATAGAGACGGCGGACATATCGGCCCCAACCGCCATTGCAGACACAGGCAAGGTGTCTGCAAAATAGAGATGGGTACCATGGGCCTCGTCAACCAACATTTTCATTCCGTGGGCATGCGCCAGATCCGTGATGGCTCTCAGGTCGGAGCAGATACCATAATAAGTCGGATTATTCGCGAGGACGGCAACGGCGTCCGGATTCGCTTCAATTGCCGCTCGAATGCCATCCAGTTCCATCCCCAGAGCGATGCCTATGTCCGGGTGGATAACGGGACTGACATAGACGGGGATGCCGCCGCAGAGGATGAGTGCGTTGATGACGCTTTTATGGACATTGCGGGGGAGAATGATCTTCTCCCCCGCCTTACAGACGGACAAGACCATACACTGAACGGAACTCGTCGTACCGCCAACCATAAAAAAGGCGTGGCTGGCGCCGAAGGCTTCTGAGGCCAATTCCTCCGCTTCGCGGATAACGGAGACGGGGTTACAAAGGTTATCCAGGGGTTTCATCGAGTTAACATCAAGCCCCACACACTTTTCGCCCAGCAGCTGTACGAGTTCCGGGTTGCCCCGGCCGCGTTTATGCCCTGGAACATCAAAGGGAACGACCCGGCGCCGTCTCAATTGATCTAATGCCTCACAGATCGGTGCGGATTTTTGGCGTTCCAAATACATGCTTTTCTCCTTCCGATGCCTGACGGTCCTGAACTTTCAACTGAAATGAAAAAAACCGCAGATGACTGACGTCACCTGCGATCGCAATAGTCAACTGTGCAGGACTTCCATTTTCTGACGTGGTGGGGCATAAAAAAGGAGCACTTCGTCAGGGGACAGGAGAGCTGTTCAGCAGAAATCGGTTGCTGCTCTTATTGACCGTTTCACAAGATGATTCGCCGTCAGGCATGATTATAAAGTAATCAACTTATAAAATTTGAGCTTCTAACTCAATCAATAATGCGGATTTTACCGCACGGCAATCGACCCGCCTGTCCGTATGGGCTTATCTTCGGAAAAGCGAAGAGTGGTCTGACTCTTTCTTGCAATGCATAAACAAAAGAACTTAAATTTACGTTAACACTTCAAGCGCCTCTTGTCAAGGAAAATCTGTTTTTGACGGTCCGCATCATAAAATTGATTAATTCTGGGAATCTGATGGATTTGAATTCGTTTTTCCATCCTATGAAAGCGACTGTGCGGCGGGTGTGTTCATGGTACTCAGAATGACTGCCTATGCGATATATTGTCTGCCATTCGGCGGTTTTTATGAAAAAAATGAAAAAAAACAGGAGTTGACTTTTACACTTAAAAGTGTTACAGTATCAACAACCTGAAAAAGGAGCACTGTTTTAATGTTGAATTGTTTCGGTTATGCCTATCGCTATTACCGCTGCTATACCGGCGGTGATTTGTCGTGTCCATAATCGATCAGCACCAGAAATACAGACTGAGTTTGTTGTGGCTGCCCGATTGTGGCAGCCGCTTTTTTTTATACCCGGTGCGGGTTCGGATGATGCGCGCCGGACGATTTTGGAGGGCCGATGAATGAAAAAACAAATCGTGGTTATAGGACTGGGACTTATAGGGGCCTCGCTCGCAATGGCGCTGCGCGGTTTTGAAGACTATACGGTCGTCGGTGTGGATGTTGACGCGGAGACACTGAAGTACGCACAGGAGCATGGGGTGGCGGACAGCATTATGGCCGACGGCAAGAGTGCGATTGCCACGGCCGATGTGGTATTCCTATGTCTTCACCCGCAGGCTATCGTGGATTTTCTGCTGAAACACCGCGAAGATTTCTGCCCTGGCGCCCTGATAACGGATGTGTGCGGGATCAAAACGGCAATTATGGAGGCGGCGTCGGTTTTGCCGCCATCCGTCGATTTTATCGGCTGCCATCCTATGGCCGGTAAGGAGACTTCCGGCATTTTTAATGCGGAGGCGTCGCTTTTTGATCATGCGCACTTCATTATCACTCCGCGCCCGGAGAGCATGCCGGAGCACATCGCGCTGATGGCGCGGATGGCGGCTTACATGGGATTTCGTGATGTTGTCAATACTACGCCGCAGCATCACGATGCGATTATTGCCTACACCAGTCAGGTGATGCATGTGCTTGCCGTCGCGGTTTGCGACGACCCGGATCTGTTTGACTGCCGCGGTTTTGAAGGCGGCTCATTCCGGGACTGTACCCGCGTGGCGGCGTTGGACGTGCCGCTGTGGACCGAGTTGTTTTCAATGAATGCGCCGGCGCTTTGCACCATAATAGCGCGTTTGGAGGACAATCTCAGGCTATACCGCGAGGCGATCGCAAGCGGTGACAGGAAAGCGCTCTCAAAAAAGCTTATTCATTCGTCTGAGCGCAAACGTCGGATGAATCTGGAATGATAAAAGGCCTCAGCCTGACAAAGAAGTTACAATACAAGTGCAACAAAAAAGTAGTGACTCAAGCCAAGGGAACTCCTAAAATGGTGTATGCAGACAACCCAGAAGGAGGGCTTGACATGAGACACTACCAGCATCTTAGCATAGAAGAACGAGAAAAGCTATTCCTCATGCGGGGGCGAGGCCTGTCGCTTCGACGAATCGCTGAAGCACTGGGCCGGGCACCATCGACCGTAAGCCGGGAGCTAAAGAGGAACCGTTCAAAGCAGCACCCATATAGCCCGTCAAAAGCTCAAAAAAATTACCAAAAAAGGCGTACACTATGTGGAAGAAAGCACATTCTCGGTGCGCCCGAAACGCGAGAACGCATCCGCCGACTCATTGAGGAGGCGTACTGGTCCCCCGAGGAAATATCCAATCGACTCAAGCTTGAGGGAGCTGCTCTGCAGCTTAGCTACGCCTCTATATACCGGCCATCAACGCAGGACTGTTTGATGCAAACAAGAGAATGGCCAGCAGAAGCCGTAAAAT
>JBFWKZ010000100.1:0-9335 GCA_050252415.1 Oscillospiraceae bacterium
TCTTTTTCAGCATTGCGCCCTGCTTGCCGATGATGATGCCCTTGTGACTGGCCTTTTCGCAGTATATCGTCACATCGAGATCGATGATGCCGTTGTCACGCTCGGAAAAACGCGTCACCTCAACGGCGGTGCCATGGGGAATCTCTTTATCCAGGCAGATCAGCAGCTTTTCACGGACGATCTCGGCGCAGATTTGTTTTTCCGGCTGATCGGTTATCATGTCGTCGGGAAAAAGCTGCGGTCCAGGCACGGCGTATTTTTTCATTTCCTCAAGCAGCAGCGCCACCCCGTCGCCGTTTATGGCGGAAATGGGGATAACAGCGGCAAAGTTGTGCGCCTCGGCATAGCACGCAATGACGGCGAGCAGCGTCTCTTTGGGTACGGTGTCGATCTTATTGATGGCAAGTATCGTGGGGACGCCGCTCTTCTTCAGGCTCTCCAGAAGCTCGCGCTCCTGCACCCCAATGTTGGCAATCGGCTCGACCAGCATCACGGCAGCATCGACGTCCGTGATGGACTCTTTTACAACCTTGACCATATAGTCGCCCAGGCGGGTGCGCGCACGGTGGATGCCCGGCGTATCCATGATGACGAGCTGGGTATCGTCCAGATTAAGAACGGCGCTGATGCGGTTTCGCGTTGTCTGGGGCTTGTCCGATACGATGGCGATCTTCTCACCCACCAGTCGGTTTGTGAGGGTGGACTTGCCCACATTTGGTCTGCCGCAAATGGTTATCATTGCGGATTTTGTGATGTTCGGCATGGTTTTAATCTCCTCATTGTAATAAATTTTATCCACAGGGGCACAGTGAGGACAATTGCCGCCGCCCCAGCGGGATATTTTTGAATAAATTCAAGGGTTCTGTCAATACACGGCGCGTTAAAAAATATGATTCCTCCGATTACAGCGGAGATAACGGCGGCGACCAGTACGGCGCCGGCCGCCAGGTCCTTTGCCAAGCCAATCAAATAGGAAAATTTTCTGCCAATGGCATCGCCGGTAACCTCAATCGCCGTATTGACGCACTCCAGCGCAATAACCAGCGCAATGCACAGCAGGGCGGCACACCATTCGAGCGGCGCTATTCCGCAGACAGCGCCCGCCAGGATAACATAGAAAGCAAACGCAAGATGGATTCTCATGTTCCGCTCCCGGGTCGCTGCAGCAAGTAAACCTCGCAGCGCATAATGAAAACAGCGCATGTCAAATACCAAGCCTTTCACAGACAAGTTTTTCATGCGAGCGCATCTCACGTTTTTCTCCGCCCTCATCCATATGGTCATAGCCAAGCAGATGGAGCACGGAGTGGATCGTCAAATAGCAGAGCTCACGCTCCGAACCGTGGCCGAACGCCTCGCCCTGAGCTCTGGCGCGTTCCAGCGACAGGGCCATATCGCCAAGCAGCACCTTTCCAGACTCGGGATTGATCTCGCAGACAGCGGCGTCAAATTTGCCGGGCGTCAGCTCGTTCATGGGAAACGACAGTACATCCGTAGGCCTGTCGACACCGCGGAATTTCAAATTGATTTTGTGGATACCGGTATCATCCGTCAGCATGACGTTTATCTCGCAGGGGACAGTGATGCCCTCGGCCAGAAGCGTTGCGGCGGCCGCTTTCTTAATCAGCCGGAAGGCGTTGGGTGAACCAAGGCCCGGCTTGTCCCGCGTAACAAAAATATCATACACCATTAATATTTCCTCTTATACGCCTTCGGCACAGGCCTCTGGCGCAGATTGCTCTTGACCTTCTCATTTTTCTCATAGGCTTCAATGATGCGCTGAATAAGCACATGGCGCACAACGTCCGCGCCCGTAAGCGTGCAGATCTCAATATCTTTAATCCCCTTCAGCACGCGCATCGCCTCTTTAAGGCCGCTCACTTTGTCTCCGGGAAGGTCGATCTGAGTCACATCGCCGGTGATAACGACCCTGGAGCCGAATCCGATTCGCGTCAGAAACATTTTCATTTGCTCCCTGGACGTGTTCTGTGCCTCGTCGAGGATAATAAAGCTGTCGTCCAGCGTTCTTCCGCGCATATAGGCAAGCGGGGCGACCTCGATATTGCCGCGCTCGAGATATTTATTATAAGTCTCCGCTCCCAGCATGTCAAACAGCGCATCGTAGAGCGGGCGGAGATAGGGATCGACCTTGCTCTGCAGGTCACCGGGCAGAAAGCCCAGGCGCTCGCCGGCCTCCACCGCCGGACGGGTCAGAATAATACGGTTAACCTCTTTGTTGCGAAACGCGGAGACCGCCGCCGCGACCGCAAGGTAGGTCTTGCCGGTGCCCGCGGGGCCGATACCGAGAGTGATGGTATTTCCCGCAATTGCCTTCACATACTGGCGCTGGCCGAGGGTTTTGGCCTTTATGGGTTTTCCCTTTGCCGTTATACACACGACGTCGGACGCAAGCTCTCCGATTTTCCCCTCCTTGCCCTCGGATACCAGCTTAATGATATATCGGACATTCTGTGCATCGATGTTTTCGCCCTTTGCCGCAAGGCTCAGCAGTCCCTCGATCGCTTTTTCCGCAAGCATGACGTCGTCCGCCTCGCCGGATATTTTGAGCTGCTCGTCGCGGTCCGTGACCTTGACGTTCATCTCGGTCTCGATTATCCTTAAATTCTGGTCGAACGACCCAAACACATTGATGATGTGCTCCATTCTGTCAACTGAAACAATTTTTTCGATCATTGGCTGCCATCTTCCTCTCTCGGCTGTAATAAATCGTCTGTCGGCTGTTTTACCCCTATCGCCTCAAGGCACGTCGCCCGAAGCGTTACGGTAAGCGCGTCGCCGTCCTCACGCACGGCAAAATCGTAGGTTTCGATTTCCGCGGTCTCCCCAACTTCCCGTTTCAGCCGTGCGGCAAGCAGGTTTTTCAGCCGCGTCTCGACTTCGGCCGGGTCCTTGCTCGCCGGTGTCAATTCATACTGAGCACGGGTCTCCCTCACGACGGTTATGGGCAAGGTAAAAAGGCCCTTGACCTCAAGTTTCCATTCATTATAGATTGTATCACAATCATCCCTGAAAATTCCAGTATTACGATAGAAATTTAACCGATTTCCGCCAAAAATTATCGCATAATTTCTGGCTTCACGCCCGGTCGGCACTTTTTTTTGCATTTCAAGGCTCTCGCTGGCTGAAAATGTATAATAGGTCTGCGCTTTGATCTCACCAAACGCGCTCACCTGATTCGTCTCGGAAATTCCGGGGACAGCGCCGCTGATGAGCACATCGCCCTTTAAAACCGCGCTGCCCCGGCTCACAGCCGCCTTTCCGCGAAACACATGGATCGTATCGATGACGCCATTTTTTTCGGCGACAATATCGCACGGTTCACGATCGTAATCCATTTCCGGCACCGGGATACGTTCCCTCACGATCACGGTGGCACGGCTGCCCTTGACGTTGACGGTAAGAAAGCTGAGGTTCTGTAGCCTTTCCAGTGCTTCCGAACGGATCAGGTCGGATCGGAATTCCGTCCAGTTGGCGCCGATATAAACGCCGCAGTCCTCCAGGACATTTAAGATCTCCGCTTTGCTGACCGTCTCATTGCCGACGACTTCAATATCCCAGATATGCAGGCTCGACACGCCGAGCAGAAGTAAAACCGTGAAAAGTCCCGCAAGTAAAAAATATCTGCGTCGTACTTTTCCGATGGTGAAGCTGGCTCCCCGCCTTCTCAGCACTTTCAGCTCGCACTGCGTCTTATTGGCGCAGTCCTCCGCAGCCCTTATGTAGCGTCTCGGAATGATACAGCGCAGCTCCACCTCCGAGAGCGAACGGCAATCCGTAAGGAGAATTCCGCGTCTTGTACTCAAATTCAAAAATTTTTCCGGATTACCGCCGCTGACCGATACTTCAACATAGCCGCGCAGTCTCTCAACAGCCTTTTCCATCACATCTCCCTACTCCAGCTCTGCATACAAAAGCCGGCCCGCTATTCTGATTCCTTCGCCCGTCAATTTCTTCAACTCAAAGCCGCTGCCACGAAGGCGCAGCACCTGCCTGCCGCAGTCGATTTCAATAAGTTCTTCGGAGAATTCTCGTATTGCGCGGTGATTTTCGACCGTTATCTGGCTTCCTCCCGTCACGGTAAACTTTGGCACGTTGGGAAGCGTCTCCGCCGGTATGTCAAAGAAAGCGGCAATATTTTCCAGTCCTTTGCCCATTTTCCCACCTCCGCTGGAAAAATATATGCTCAGAAGGTGAATTTTAGCCCCCCTGTGACATAGTCTGATACATGGACAATCACAGGAGGGATATTCTTGAGTGTACGCAAACTTAAAATCACCTTGTCTCTTGGGGTGGTTCTGCTGATTTTTGCTGCTATGACCATGTTCTCAGCTTCGGCGCTGGACGGGGCCCGGTACGGTCTGGAATTGTGCCTGCAAACCATTGTACCAACGCTTCTGCCGTTTTTTGTGCTCTCGAATCTGCTGTGCTCACTGGGACTGCCCGGATATTTGGGGCGATGGGCCGAGCCGTTTTCCCGAAGACTTTTCGGCGTAGGCGGTGAGGGCATCACTGCATTTATTCTTGGCATTACCGGCGGATATCCGCTTGGCGCATCATCCGTCTCCGATCTCTATAACTCCGGCAGCATCACAAAGAGCGAGGCGCGAAAGCTGCTGCTTTTCTGCAACAACTCCGGCCCCGCATTCATCATCGGCATGGCGGGCGTCGGAATATTTCATTCCGCCTCAGCCGGGGTCATGCTGTACATAGTCCATATCTTGGCCGCCGCCGCAGTCGGCGCGGCGCTTTGTCGGGGAAATACACCTAATCGTCGCCATTTCACCGCCGTCTCCGCCATGAACCTTGGCCCCGCCATCACCTCGGCAATGTGGCGCGCAGTCCGTTCAACAGCAGCCATATCCGGCTTCGTGATCTTTTTTTCCATGCTCGCCTCACTCTTGCAGGAAATTGGGCTCTTTTCCGCTCTGGCGGGCTTCATGTGCGAACACACCCTGCTGGGTATCGGGCAAAGCGAGAGCCTTTTTCTCGGCGTCCTGGAACTCAGCAGCGGAATCGCGAGTCTGGAAGGGCTTATGCCGAATCCCGGCAACCTGGCGCTTGCCGCGTTCATTTTGGGATGGGGCGGCATATCCGTTCATTTTCAGACGGCGGCCGTGCTGTCTGGCACCGATTTGCCGGTTGGTCAGCCCGTCTTGGGCAAACTGCTTCATGGGATCATCTCCGCGGCACTCGCATACTTTGGCGCCATGCTGATTGTATAAAATGTGACTGTTTTAAAAACACAATAGTCCGGTAAACCACAAAAATACGCCTTGATTTGGCTTTATAAGAGCCAAATCAAGGCGTATTTTCGCGTACTGTTCCTAAAAGGGCGTTCCCGCAGCAGCTCTCTTTCAGGACTATGGCATTAATTGAGGATACCGCTGTCTTTTATGGCCTCGGCCGCTTTCAGGATGAGATCCTCATCCTGAACCAAAGCCAGGCGCACATAGCCCTCACCGCTTGGTCCGAAAGCGCTTCCGGGCGTCACCAGGACCCCGGACAGTTCGACAAGACGCATGGCAAAATCCTGGCTGCTGGAAAAGCTCTCGGGTATTTTTGCCCACAGAAACATGGTCGACTCGCATTTATCGATAGGCCAGCCGATCTTATCGAAGGACGCGCACAGCACGTCTCTCCGATGCTGATAAGCGTTTCTGGTCGTCTCAACACAGCTCTGGTCGCCGGTTATCGCCGCAATTGCCGCTTTTTGTATGGGGAGGAACATACCGTAATCCATATTGGATTTGAGCGTTTTAAGCGCACCGACAATCTCCCGGTTGCCAATACAGAAGCCGACTCGTGCACCGGCGAGCCCATAGGTCTTGGAAAGGGAGTTAAACTCAACGCCCACATCTTTGGCCCCCTCAAAGCGGAGAAAGCTGCCTGTCGTCTTGCCGTCGTAAACCAGTTCGCTGTACGCATTGTCGTGCAGCACGGCAATGTCAAATTCCTTGGCAAAGGCGATAAGCTCATGGTAAAAGCTGTCAGGCGCGAGTACGGTCGTCGGGTTATTGGGGTAAGAGACCACCATCAGCTTTGCCCTTTTGGCGATGTCCGTCGGGATCTCCCGAAGATCGATGATAAAACCTCTTTCCCGGCGCTGAGGCATATAGTGCAGTTTAGCGCCGGCAACCAGAGGCCCATCGGCAAACACCGGATAGCAGGGGTCCGGTACCAAAACATAATCGCCCTCATCGGCCAACGTCAGCGCAATATGGCTAAGGCCCTCTTGAGAGCCGAGCAGAGATGAAATCTCTGTCTTCGGATCCAGCGCGACGCCATAGCGGCGTGCATACCACACGGCGACGGCATCCTGAAGCTCGGACGTATCGGATATGGCATAGATGTAGTTTTTGGGATTTTTAACTTCACGGGCAATGGTCTCCAGAATATGCGGCGCGGGCGGAATATTGGGCGCTCCCACACTGAAATCCACGACAAATTTCCCCTCTAAAAGGCGCGTGTTCTTGACCGCGAGCAGTTTCGCGAAAACGCCCTCACCGAATCTGTCCATTCTCTTAGCAAAACGCATATGGTTCCCTTCCCTTCTGGCTTATTCCTGTTCGCCGGTCTGGCAGTAATATAAATCAAAGTCTTTTCCCAGTATCCCATGGATGTCGTCAAGCCCCTGCTGCATTGCCGAATACAGCGCGTCATTGATGACGTCCCGGTCATCTCCGGCGGCATAGTCGTCAAGCGCATCGTGGAGGTTCCAAAGGCGGTAGTGCCAGCCCTTTTCCGTAGAATCTATGCCATAATCTTCCAGATCGACCATATACATAGGCGTGTATCCCACGCCGCTGACCCATGTTTTCCCGCTGTCCGGGTCCTTTGTGATCTGAAGATTGAGGATCGCGGTCAAGTCCGTCAGCGCGTCGTTCTGACAGGAGACAAAATTGCCGAGACTATAGATGATAAAGCCGGTTTTTTTGTTTCCATCGTTGTCCTCAACCTCGCGCAGTGCCATAGGCTCCAGCACATGGGTGTGCCCGCCGAGAATGATATCGGCCCCCTGGGCAAACAGGAAATCGGCGATTTCCTTCTGCTCGTCGTTCGGCTCGGTGGCATACTCGTTGCCCCAGTGCATATACACGGCGATAATATCCGGTTCCATAGCCTTGGCGGCGGCAATATCAGATGTCATCATGTCGTATTTGATATCGCCGGAGCCATCCATATAGTCGGTGTGGTAGACATTCAAACAATAATCATTATCATACATATCGGCGCCGTTGGTCCCGTATGTGTAACCCAAAAAGGCGATCTTCACGCCATCCACATCAACAAGCGTCACGCCGCTGTTTTCATCACGCTCTTCCTGGCTTCTGTAAGTACCGACATGGGCCAATCCATCCTGGTCGAGAATATCCAATGTGCGCCTCAATCCGCCGACATAACCGTCCAACGCATGGTTATTGGCGGTAGAAAGCAAGTCCAGTCCCGCTCCCTTGAGCGAGGTCGCCAGGCTCTCGGGAGAGGCAAACAGTGGGTAACCCGTATAGTTTTGCGTATCCGGAAACGTCGTCTCCAGGCATGACGTCGCATAATTTGCGGCGCTCAGGACCTTCGCCGCTTCAGCAAAGATCGCACTGTAATCATAAGTGTCGTTTTTCGCATCATACGCCTCAGTGTTAAGTCCCGTATGACAGACAATATCACCGGCAACGGCAAGATTTATCGTAAAGGCGTTTTCACCGGCTTCAGGCACATAGGTATCTTCCATGCTTGGAAAATTTACCGAAGGAATCGGCTCCGTGTCCTCCATTGCTTCCTCTCCCGGCACATCGCGCATGGTGTAGTTTTTCCAGAGAATAGCGCCAAGGATGACGACAAGTATGACCAAAAGAATATACATAATGCCGCCAAGCAGTTTTTTCATCGCTTTACCTCTTATCCAGAATTTTTCATAATACCGATTATAACATTTTTTTGAAAAAAATAAAGTGCTTTTTAGCCGAAGGTTATGGTACAATAAGCAAACAAGGGGGTAATCCCATGGATTTTCCGGAAAAAAATCAAATTCTCACCGCGCGCGTCGAAGGATTGAATTCGCAGGGCCAGGGTGTCTGCCGTATAAACGGCAGGGCCGTTTTTGTGCCCGGCGGCATTCCCGGCGAGCTTTGGGAAATCAAAATATTAAAAGTGACGGCCTCGGCAGTCTATGCCAAAGGTCTCCGAATGATTGAAGCATCACCCGACCGCATCACCCCGCCATGCCCCGTCTATGGCAAATGCGGCGGATGTTCCCTCATGCATATGAGCTATACGCGCGAGCTGCAGTTCAAGCTCGGCAAAGTCAATGAGGCGATAAGGCGAATCGGCGGACTTTCCTTCGAGATAGACGAAATTCTCGGCGACGGCAGCCGTTTCGAATATCGCAATAAGGCGATCTATGCCGTCGGCGACGGCATGACCGGCTTTTTCCGCGGGCACAGCCATGATATCGTGCCGGTTGAAAAATGCCTCATACAGTCTCCTATCGCCGACAGCGCCGCCGCCGTTTTAAAGGCCTGGATGCAGCGTGAGGGCATTACCGCCTATGATGAGGCGACCGGCCGCGGCTGTGTGCGGCATATCTTTGTCCGCACGGCGCGAAAAGGCCCAGGCGCGGTTGCCTGCGTCGTTACAGCCCGTGGACTCGGCGCAAAAACCGCCGCGCTTGCCGAAGCACTGCGGAAAGGCTGTCCGGCACTGACCGGAATTGTCCTGAATGTCAATAAAAGCCGCGGGAACACCGTCCTTGCGGGAAATTTTTATACGCTTTGGGGCAGTGAAATCCTAACCGATGAGCTCTGCGGTCTGAAATTTGACCTCTCTCCCCTGTCGTTTTTTCAGATCAATCCCGCCCAGGCGGAAAAGCTCTACGCGCGCGCCGTGGACTATGCGGCGCCGAACGGCGGCACGGTCCTCGATCTCTATTGCGGAGCCGGAACAATCAGTCTCTGTCTCGCCGCAAAGGCCGACAAGGTCATAGGCGCGGAGATCGTCGCCCCCGCAATTGAAAACGCAAAAATGAACGCTGAAAAAAACGGCGTGGAAAACGCCGAGTTTATCTGTGCCGATGCCGGAGAAGTAGCCGAGGCGCTACTCAACCGCAATGTCAGGCCTGACGCCGTGGTGCTAGACCCGCCGCGCAAAGGCTTGTCCCCGCAGGTAATCGCAGCCGTATGCGGTATGGGCCCTCAGCGCGTTGTCTATGTCTCCTGCGACCCCGCGACTATGGCGCGCGACCTTGCCATCTTTGCCAAAAGCGCTTATTCCCCTCAGCGCGGCACCGCGGTGGACATGTTTCCCTGCACAAGTCACGTTGA
>JBFWKZ010000101.1:0-9119 GCA_050252415.1 Oscillospiraceae bacterium
GATGGTTATGGTCGGAATCGTACCGACAAGATATTCCTATCATATGATCAAGGAATCCGGATGCTTTGTCGTCAACCTTGTGGATAAGCGCTATAAGGACACGTTTGATTATCTGGGCTGCCACAGTAAACGCGACGGGGACAAGCTGGCGGATAAAAATGTCAGACTGCAGGACGGGAAAACAGTAAACGCGCCCATCCTTCCGGATTGCCCCGTGAACATTGAGTGCACAGTGGTGGATTCCATCGTAACCGGCTCACATGAAATGTTTATCGGCAAAATCGAATATGTCCATGCCGATTCGGACCTCACGGACGATGCGGGCAACATTGATTTTTCACAAATTAATTTTTTATAACAATAAGCAGAGAGCCGTTTAAGGCTGCCATGTTCTTTTTTTATAGATGGCAAAATATTGAAATTGATCTTAAAAAGGTAATATAATTTGTTAAAAAAACTGGCTAAGTTGCGAAATATCACAAACCTTCTTATGATATAATACATATCATAAGACTCCATCATAATCCATATAACATTGGCAATTTTACATTAATGACAAGATATGAGGCGCAGCGTATGATCGTAGAACAATACAGAAAATATTTGCTGGATACGGCTAAAGCAATCTTGATGTGTGACAGTCCCAGCGGATATACGCATGACATTTTAATGCTCACTCGGGATCTCGCAGGAGAGCTGGGCTATAAAGTCAGCCAGACGAAACGCGGTGGTCTGGTTATCACCATAGACGGCCGTGACAACAGCCACGAGGTTGCCTGTTTTGCCCACATGGATACTGTGGGACTTACCATCCGAAATATCACCGAGCATGGAGAACTGATGTTTTCGCCGATAGGGCTTCCCGTTCTTCCCTCGCTTGACGGCGAATACTGTCGTATCCATACGCGGGAGGGAAAAACCTATTCCGGTACCATACTCTCCCTCTCCCCTGCCTATCACGTCTATAAGGACGCGTCCACCCGGCCGCGTGATCAAGAAAATATGTATATCCGGCTGGACATGCCCGTTTCTTCAAAATCGGATGTTTCGGCTCTTGGAATTCGCTGCGGCGATATTGTTTCAATTGATCCTAAGACAGAAATTACCGAGTCCGGCTATATCAAATCCCGCTTTTTGGATGATAAAGCCAGTGTTGCCTGTCTTTTAACCCTTCTCCGCCTGATGAATGACCAAAAGATCAAGCCAAAATTCCGCACACATTTTGTCTTTACCGTTTATGAGGAAGTTGGCAGCGGCGGCGCATGGCAGCCCGGAGATCTGGCCGAATTCTTAATTGTGGATATGGGTTGTGTCGGCCCGGAGCTCAATTGTACCGAACAGCAGGTCTCCATCTGCAGCAAGGATTCGGATGGGCCTTACGACTATGAAATGACCACGCGGCTAATCCATCTGGCCGAAGAGAACGGCGTTAACTATGCCACTGACGTTTATCCCTATTACGGATCGGACGCAAACGCCATCTGGCGCTCCGGCTGCGACGCGTCCGGCGCCCTGATCGGCACCGGTGTCCACGCCTCACACGGCATGGAGCGCACCCATATCGACGGTATGATAAATACGCTGAAACTGATTGCCCTATATCTCGACTGTAAATAAAATACATTAAAAAGCAGGCGGCTGTTTCACGTCGAAACAGCCGCCTGTAAATATAAGAGCCAGGATTATTCGTGAGCGGATATAAATTTCTCCACTATGGCGTTATAATGGTCACGAAGCTCCACATGGCACAGATGTGTGCCGTCCTCAATCAGCTCCCATTGACAGTCGGGAATACGATCAACGATCGCTTTACTGATAAGCGGAGTGGCCTCATCCATAGAGCCTGAAGTCACGAGTGTGGGGATTGTTATCGAATGAAGCTGATCGGTGATATCCCAGTTTTTGAGCTTACCGGTCACCACAAATTCGCTGGCCCCCTGCATGACCATATACGGCTCTCCCATCTGGTCAAAAGAACGTGCGACAAAATCAGGATATGGTTCAATGCGGCAAACATGGCGGCGATAATATTCGGCGGATGCCTCAACGACCTCCGGCCGCTGATAGTCCCCATCGTTATCCGCCTGGATAAGCGCTTCCTGCATGGCTTTCGGCAGATAACCGCGCAGACGGTTTGCCTCTTTAACCCACAGCGGGATGGATGCGGGAGAGCTGGCGACGATCATACTTGCAACGCCCTTGGGTTGATGCGTGGCATACTGCATGGCGAGCATGCCGCCCCAAGACTGCCCCAACAGATGGATATTATCCAGTCCAAGCGCCTGCCGCACTACGTCGATCTCCTCTTCCCAGAGTTCAGCGCTCCAGAAATCCGGCATTGAGGGCGTGACCGACTTACCGCAGCCGAGTTGATCATAGTAGACAACCGCCCTACCGTTATCGGCAATGTCGTCGAGTGATTCCAGATAATCATGGGCACAGCCCGGACCGCCGTGAAGCGCCAGCAGGGGCAGCTTTCCGGGTGCGCACTCACCCACGATGCGATAGTATGTTCGATAGCCTCTAAAGGGAATATACCCTTCCTTTATCGGTTTCAAGCAGAACAGCTCCTCGTATAATAAATTTACGGTGTTTTTGACAAGAGCACCGTATTAAAACTTGTTATTCTGTAATGGATATGGGATAATGAGCATAACAGACAAGGGGCGCAGTATCTCCTCCTTGAAGTTCAGCTTCGTAAGAAAGAATTGCGCCTCTGTCCTTACGGTCAGATGCGAATGAGCTGGATTTTAGCGCTACATATCCAACGAGGCTGTACGGCCGTAAGAATCAGAGGGGAACCTTAGCTGTGTCGAACCTGAACATGGAGGGGTTATTATTGTTTTACTGTGGAATTGACATCGCCAAACGAAATCACGAAGCGTCAGTCATTGATGCTGAGGGAAAACCCCTGCTTGACAGTATTATGATCACAAATACCCAAGAAGGCTGTGAGACGCTGTTTTCTCTGTTTGAGCGTCTGAAAATTGGCAAATCAGATGGGCAGTATTTGGAAACGGCCCTGTCGGGCGAAAATATTTTCGCTATGCGGCAGTTAACACGCTATCGTATGGCACTGGTGGATAGCTGCGGCGACTGCAAGCGGCGGATCATCGCTCTGTTGGATCAAGTCTTTCCTGAGTATGCAAATCTATTTTCAGATATATTTGGCACAACCTCGAAAGAGTTACCGCTCAATTGCCCAACGCCGGATGACATGCTGTCAGTGTCCCCCCGAAAGCTGATTACATTTCTGAACAAAGCCGGTCATGGCCGGTTTGGCGAGGAACAAGCACAAGAGATTCGCCTCTCTGCCGTCGGTTCTTTTGGTATCGGTTTCGTCAAAAACGCCTTTGCGTTTCGGATCAGGCAGTTCGTCGAACAACTCATGTTTCTGGAAGACCAAATTAGAGGAAACCGGCCATATCAGGCAGCACCGCCAAAGATAAACGTTCATTCAGAGCATGTCAGAAAAGCAACGCTTGCGGACTTGCCTGAAGTGCTTTCTCTTTTCAAAAAAGCTATTCATAGTATGAACGACAATGGAATTTATCAATGGGATGATATCTATCCGGATGAGAAAATCCTTAAAAGTGACATTGCCAGCGAGTCCTTGTATTTATACACGATGGATAAGCAGCCCGCTTCTGTTTTTGTTTTGAATCAGAAATGCAATTCCGAGTATTCTGATGGCAACTGGAAATATCCTTTGTCTTCATATGCCGTGGTTCATAGGCTGTGCGTCAATCCTGCTTTTCAACATATGGGAATCGGAACCCGCACCATGTTACAGGTCGAAATATTGGCAAAAAGTATGGGAATCGAATCTATTCGTCTTGACGCCTTTTCGTTAAATCCAGCCGCACTGCGGCTTTATGAAAAGCTTGGGTATGCCAAAACGGGAGTAGTTACTTTCCGAAAAGGGCTTTTCTATCTTTTCGAGAAAAAGCTCTAATTTCCTATTGACTTTTTATAGTTGGTCTTTCAATAATATAATACCTGAACGTAAGCGGGTGGAGAAATCTCCACCCGCTTTTCATGAGCCGCAATTAGTCCGCGTAAGTGAAGTTCTTCACATACAGGTTCCATATCCAGGATGCGTTGATATTATAGTCGGCAATGTTTTTGTTGTAAGCCACACCGATCTTACAATAATCCAAAATATAGGCAGGAACCTCGTCAATCAAAAGCTGACTGGCCTGTTTGAGAAGGTCAACGCGCTCATCGTCGTCAAGCGATGCGGACTGCGCATCGAGGAGCGCATCCAAATCGGCATTCTGATAGCTGGAGGTATTCGATCCGCCTTCACCGGCATTGCTGCCAAGGAAGTTGGGGTAGGGGTTACCGGAAGCATCCGGGAAGTCGGAATACCATGTGAACAGGCCCATGTCGTAATTCTTGATGCCGTCCACCAGATTTCCGCCGAACTGCATCGTGATCATTTCATCGGTTGTGTGCTTTTCAATGGTCACATTAATGCCGAGCTGAGCAAGGGTGGACTGGATATAGGTGGCAATTGAGTTGAAGGAGAGCAGCTCGCTGACCTGCAGCGTGCAGTCAAATCCATTCGGCACACTGGACTGGGCGAGGCATTCCTTTGCCTTATCCATATTGTAGTTATAATATTCGAGGCTGCTGGCAAAATTGGACCAATCCTCCGGATTACCGGGGGCATTATACAGTGAGGGTCCAAAGGTCAGGCCGGTAGAATAGGCGCCCGCTTGGCCGATGATGTTGTCAACAATGGAGGTAGCATCGATCGCATAGGCGATGGCGCGACGGACGTTTACGTCGTCAAATGGTGCCTTCTGAGTATTGAACGACAGGAAGTCGATTCCGAAGGAATCAACCATACTCAGCTTGGTGTTGTCGTCGGGAACCTGATCGAGCATGGCGACCGGTACGTCAAGAATAAAGTCGACTTGCCCGGAATGCAGCGCAGTCAGACGGGTTGTGTCCTCAACGATGACCTGGAAAACGATTTTGTTAAAGGTGAAGTTAAAGCCGCCGTTCCAATAGTTGTCATTTGCAGTCAAAACAATTTCGCTGCCGTTTGTCCAATGGTCAAGCTTGTATGCGCCTGTTCCCATAACACCGCCGGTTGCAGTGCCGAAGTCGCTTGAGTGTTCCTCATAGTAGGCCTTGCTGATAATGTGGCCTGCGGTCGTCGCAAAGACATATTTCCAGAGCGCATCGGGCTGTTTGAGTTTAACGGTTAGTTCCCAGTCCCCTGTCTGCTCCAGAGAAGCAACGTTTGCGTACATCCAGCCGACATAGGAATCGCTGTCAATATTGCGGTTAAGGGAGAAAAGCACATCCTCCATCGTCATAGGAGACCCATCGGAGAAGTTGACATCGTCACGGATCTCATAGACATATGTGGTCGCATCGACCGCCTCCCAACTGGACGCAAGATTTGGCTGAAGCTGGGAATTCTCGTCAATGAGGAGGAGGCCCTCGGTGATATTGTTGACAACCGCATTTGTGGTGGTGTCATAGGCATAAATGGGATCGAGCGATACAATATCGGACATAAGGCCCCATGTAAACACGCCGTCCCTATCGTAAGACTCAGGTGCGGCAGGCGATGCACTGGCTTCGGTAGTGCCTTCGGTTGAGCTGGAGCTTCCGCATCCGGTAAGCAGGAGCGATACACTCGTCGCTACAACAAGCAAGGAAGCAATTTTCTTTTTTAGAGATTTCATTGTTTCATTCCTCATTTTTCAATTATTTATATAAGACAGCACATCGTCTGGCATATATCCTAGCATTCGGGACATTTTCCCAATTTCTGGGTAACCAAGTGGCAGGCAACCCAGTGGTCCGGCGCCACCTGAACAAGCGGCGGCGTTTCCGCGTCACATTTGCCGGGTATAAAGTTAGGGCAGCGCGTGCAGAAGCGGCAGTAAGGAGGAATATCCATGGCATTTGGAACATCACCCTCCAGGACAATCCGCTCGGGATTCGCATCCGGATTGTCTTTTGGTTTAGATGAAATAAGCGCTTTGGAATAGGGATGCAGCGTTCGGCTGAAGAGCGCATCCACACTGCCCATCTCCATGATAGAGCCGAGATACATAACGATAACCCTGTCGCAGATGTGTTCAACAACGGTCAGTTCATGCGAAATAAACATGATGGTGACGGACAGTTCTTCACGAAGCTTCAGCATAAGATTCAGAATCTGTGCCTGCACGGAGACATCCAGCGCCGAAACAGGTTCATCCGCCATAATAAACTCCGGGCTGAGCATCAGCGCCCGGGCAATGGCAAGACGCTGGAGCTGACCTCCGGATAATTCGCCGGGACGGCGGGATAACGTCGCCTCGTCAAGGCCGATAACGGATAGAAGGTAGGCAATCCGCTCTCTGGCCTGTGCGTCCGTCATGCCGAATAGGGCTCCCACCTCGGTAAGGGAACGCTTTATGGTATGTTTGGGGTTAAAGGATGAAAACGGATTTTGAAAAATCATCTGCATATGACGGCGCAGCTGCTTCATCTCTTTTTTGCCATACTTCGTGATATCGTCTCCACGAAAAGTGACGCTTCCCTCGGTAATACCAATGAGTTTCATAATACAGCGGCCCAAAGTTGATTTTCCGCAGCCGGATTCGCCAACCACGCCCAGAATTTCGCCTTCCCTGATATCGAAGGAAACACCGTCCAGCGCCTTGACACAGGCAGCTTTTCTTTTGGATTTGACCGGATAGTATTTTTTCAGGTCACGGACCTCAATAATCGGTTTGCTCATCCTGCCGCCTCCTCTCGCATCTTGCCATTTCCATCGAGGAAACACAGATAGCGATGGGTATCGCTCATATTTGTCATGTCAGGTGCCTCCCTGAAGCACCGGTCACAGGCTCTGGTGCATCTGGGCGCATAAGGACAGCCGATAATAGGCCGGTTAAGCGGTGGAGGCGCGCCCGGAATACTCACCAATTGCGTTGCGCGCTCTCCGGACTTGGGGATGCTGCTTATGAGATCCTGTGTATAGGGATGGCAGGGATGATAAAATATCTCACGGACATCGCCGGTCTCCACAATTTGTCCGGCATACATGACCGACACGCGGTTGCATATCTCAGCGATAACGCCAAAATTATGCGTAATGATCAGAATACTGCTGTTAAATTCCCGCTGCAGTTCTTTTAAGAGCTCAAGCACCTGTGCCTGCATGGTCACGTCCAAAGCGGTTGTCGGTTCATCGGCTATTAGAAGACGCGGGTTACACGCAAGGCTCATGGCAATACATGCTCTCTGCAGCATACCGCCGGACATTTCAAAGGGATACTGCTTAAACCGCTCTTCACCGGGGCAGATGCCCATGCGCTCCAGCAGTGCGACGGAGCGCTGTTTTGCCTCGGATTTTGACAGATTCGTATGAAGGGTGAGCATTTCCATGATTTGACTTCCAACGGTCAAAAGCGGATTGAGCGTTGTAATCGGGTCCTGAAAGATCATCGAGATTTCTTTACCGCGGAGGTGCTGCAGTTCCCTTTTGTTCATTTTCAAAATATCTTTGCTTCCGTCAAAAATAATCTGGCCTGTTAAGGCCGTTTTAGTTTCATCGTGGAGCCTAAGGATGGATTTCGCGGTCATGGATTTTCCACAGCCGGATTCGCCGACAATGCCATGTATCTCGCCCGACAGAATATCAAGATTGATGTTGCGCACGGCACTGACAAGTCCCTTGACGCTCATAAGCTCAACTTTGAGGCTTCGAATCGAAACAAGACTACTCATTTGTTAAGCCCCACTTTCTTTTAAATTTTTTGATAGACGGCAATTTGCGCTGCGAGGGATCCAGATAAGCCTGCACACCGTCGCTGAAAATGTTGAGCGCGACCACCGTGACGATAATGGCAATTCCAGGAGCAAGCGCCATCAGCGGGTGCGTGGTCAGGAAGATTCGTCCCTCTTCCAGCATTGCGCCCCAGTCGGAAGTCGGGGGCTGTATGCCGAGACCCAAAAAGCTCATGGAGGCCAGATCCAAAATGGCATAGCCAAGGTCCAGCGTCAGCTGCACTAAAATCGTGGAAACACAGTTCGGCAAAATCTGTCGAAAGATAATCTGCGTATCGCTAAAGCCTATGGACTGTGCCGCCTCAACATAGGTCTTATTGCGCTCAACCATAACTAACGATCTTGTGAGCTTTGCCAGCATAGGCACATAAATAATGCCGAGAGCGATGACGGCATTGCTCAGTCCGCGTCCAAAGCTTGCTACAAATACGAAAGCCAGCAAAAGGGCCGGAAAGGAAACCACAACATCGCATACGCGCATGAGCATGGCATCCACCTTGCCGCCGTAATACCCGGAAAAAAGGCCCGTTGGAATTCCCAGAATCACCGATATGCCGACAACGCCAAGCGCGCCCAACAGCGATGTTCGCCCTCCGTACAGCATCCGTGAAAAGATATCACGTCCTGTCTTATCGGTACCCAGCCAGTGCTCTGGCGAGGGGCCCTGAAGAAGATTGGCGAGATCAATGGCGTTGGGGTCATATGTTGCGAGCACCTGGGCAAAAATCACAGAAAAAAGGATAATGGCCAAAATGGTCATGGATATGACGACGGACAATGTGAAGAACTTGCCCGCTCGAATTTCTTTTTGCTCTTTCATCTCTATCCCCTCCCTTATTTCGACCGGATCCGGGGATCGATCAGGGCATACAAAATATCCACCAGCATGCTGATAACAAGGAACATAAAGATCAGCAGCATGGTTATGCCCTGAACCACGTTGTAGTCGCTGGACTTGATTGCGTCAACTAAAAGTGTCCCAAGTCCGGCAAGCGAAAAGACATTTTCGACCAGCACAGCGCCAACAACCATGCCGCCTATCTGGATACTTACCACCGCAATAACGGGAATAATGGCATTTTTGAGATTATGTTTCCAGATGATTCTGCTGTCCGGCACACCCTTGGAGATTGCCGTTTGCGTATAGGGCGCAGCCTGCTGCTCAATCATACTTGACCGCGTGACGCGGCAAGCGAGCGCAATCATAACAAAGGCCAGCGCAACGGACGGCAGTGCGATACGCTGAAAATATTCCGGAATTGAAGCATAGGAGCCGACGAAGGGATAGGACGGGTTCACTTTTGAAATAATCAGAA
>JBFWKZ010000102.1:0-8998 GCA_050252415.1 Oscillospiraceae bacterium
GCAGACCAGAGGATGAAGCTTGATGGCGCGGCCTTCGACAAGGACGGGCTCAAACGCCTGAATGCCAAGTCTATGCAGCGTAGGCGCACGGTTCAGCATGACGGGGTGTTCTTTGATGACGACGTCGAGGGCATCCCACACCTCGGTGCGGCTTTTGTCGACCATCTTTTTGGCGGATTTAATGTTGTTGGCAACACCGTCCTCCACCAGCTTTTTCATCACAAAGGGACGGAACAGCTCGATCGCCATTTCTTTCGGCAGACCGCACTGATAAATCTTGAGGTCCGGTCCGACGACGATAACGCTTCGTCCGGAATAGTCGACACGCTTGCCCAAAAGGTTCTGACGGAAACGTCCCTGTTTTCCCTTCAGCATATCCGAGAGCGATTTGAGTGCACGGGAGTTTGCGCCGGTAACGGCTCTTCCGCGGCGGCCGTTATCAATAAGGGCGTCCACGGCCTCCTGCAGCATACGCTTTTCATTGCGGACAATGATGTCCGGCGCATTCAGTTGCTGAAGTCTCTTGAGGCGGTTGTTGCGGTTGATTACGCGGCGGTAGAGATCGTTCAAGTCGCTCGTCGCAAAACGGCCGCCGTCGAGCTGGACCATCGGGCGCAGCTCCGGGGGGAGGACGGGCAAGACGTCGATGATCATCCAGGTGGGATCGTTGCCGCTCTGGAGGAACGCTTCAACGACCTCAAGCCGTTTGATCAGCTTTGCCTTTTTCTGACCGTGGGCATCGTTTAGCTCAGCGCGGAGCTGCTCGGATAGCTGTTTACAGTCGATATCCGCCAGCAGCTTTTTTATGGCCTCGGCGCCCATACCGGCATCAAAATCGTCCTCATATTTTTCGCGCATGTCGCGGTATTCTTTTTCGGAAAGTATCTGGCATTTTGTGAGGGGGGCAAAGCCCGGATCCGTTACGATATAGGAGCCGAAGTAGAGAACCTTCTCAAGGATCCTGGGTGTGAGATCGAGCAGCAGACCCATACGCGAGGGAATCCCCTTAAAGTACCAAATATGGGAAACGGGAGCTGCCAGTTCAATATGGCCCATGCGCTCACGGCGAACCTTGGCGCGGGTAACCTCAACACCGCAGCGGTCACAGATTTTGCCTTTATAGCGAATCTTTTTATATTTTCCGCAATGGCACTCCCAGTCCTTGGTGGGTCCAAAAATACGCTCGCAGAAAAGTCCGTCGCGCTCAGGTTTGAGCGTCCTGTAGTTTATTGTTTCTGGCTTCTTAACTTCTCCGGAGGACCATGATCGAATCATTTCCGGAGAAGCTATGCCAATTTTTATCGCGTCAAAGGGTGTATAGCTCATATCTTATTCCTCCTCATCGGCACCAAGAGCAGAATCGTCGTTATCCTCGTCTTCAAATATCTCATCATCACTGTCATAGTCGCCAAGCAAAAGTTCTTCCTCGTCGACATGCTCGATGCTGAAGCCACTTGATTCGATCTCCGTATCGTCGGACTCATACCGGTTGTCATCTTTAAAGCCTGGGACAAAATCGTCGTCTTCATCGTCCTGAAGCTCGATCTCGTTACCCCTCTCATCCAGCACGCGGATATCAAGACAAAGGGACTGAAGCTCCTTGACCAGGACCTTGAAGGACTCCGGCACACCGGGCTGTGGAATGTTGTGTCCCTTTACGATGCTCTCATACGTGCGGACACGGCCCGTGACATCGTCCGATTTGACGGTGAGAATTTCCTGAAGCGTGTAGGCTGCGCCATATGCCTCGAGCGCCCAGACTTCCATCTCGCCGAAACGCTGACCGCCGAACTGGGCCTTGCCGCCAAGAGGCTGCTGCGTCACCAAGCTGTAGGGTCCGGTGGAACGCGCGTGGATTTTATCGTCGACAAGATGATGGAGCTTGAGGAAGTAGACATAGCCGACCGTGACGGGGTTGTCAAACGGCTGACCGGTACGTCCGTCGTAGAGGACACTCTTACCATCGCTGCGCAGCCCGGCAAGCTCGAATGTCTTGCGGATTTCCTCTTCGTTCGCGCCGTTGAATATCGGCGTTGCCACCTTCCAGCCGAGTGCATGGGCGGCATAGCCGAGGTGAACTTCAAGCACCTGGCCGATATTCATACGCGAGGGGACGCCCAGCGGGTTCAGCACGATATCAAGCGGAGTACCGTCGGGCAGGTAAGGCATATCCTCCTTCGGCAGGATACGGGAGACGACGCCCTTGTTGCCGTGGCGGCCCGCCATCTTGTCGCCGACAGATATCTTACGTTTCTGGGCGATATAGACGCGAACGACCTGATTGACGCCGGGAGACAGCTCGTCGCCCGCCTCACGGGTAAAGCGCTTGACATCGACGATAATGCCGCTCTCTCCGTGCGGGACCTTGAGCGAAGTATCGCGGACCTCTCTTGCCTTCTCGCCGAAGATTGCGCGGAGCAGTCTCTCCTCAGCGGTGAGATCGGTCTCGCCCTTTGGCGTGACTTTGCCGACAAGGATATCACCGGCATGCACCTCGGCTCCGACGCTGATAATTCCGCGGTCATCGAGATATTTCAGTGCGTCTTCGCCGACGCCGGGAATATCTCGGGTAATCTCCTCGGGCCCAAGCTTGGTATCGCGCGCATCGCACTCATACTCCTCGACATGGATGGATGTAAAGACATCGTCCATGACAAGGCGTTCATTCAAGAGAATAGCGTCCTCGTAGTTGTAGCCCTCCCATGTCATGAAGCCGACAAGGACATTCTTACCGAGGGACAGCTCGCCCTGAGCGGTCGATGGGCCATCGGCAATCACCATGCCGTCGCTGACCCGCTCTCCGCGGGATACGATGGGGCGCTGATTGAGGCACGTACTCTGGTTTGACCTTGCAAATTTGAGTAAGGGGTACTTCTTTGTCGTACCGCTATCATATTTTATAGTAACGTCAGTAGCACAGACGTTTTGAACCTCGCCGTCACCCTCCGCGACAACGACAACGCCGGAATCGACCGCGCATTTGTGCTCGATACCGGTTGCAACGATCGGTGCCTCGGTCACGAGCAGCGGCACCGCCTGGCGCTGCATATTCGCACCCATCAGCGCGCGGTTCGCGTCGTCGTTCTCCAAAAATGGAATCATCGCGGTTGCGATAGAAACCATCATGCGCGGGCTGATATCCATCAGGTCGACACGTTCGCGGTCGACTTCAATAATTTCATCCCGGTGGCGGCAGATGATACGCTTATTGGCAAGGCAGCCGTTTTCATCGAGCGGCTCAGTTGCCTGTGCAACAATATAGTGGTCTTCAAGGTCGGCGGTGAGATACATGATCTCATCGGTTACGTGACAGGTTTCCTTTTCCACTCTGCGGTAGGGGGCGACAATAAATCCGTATTCATTGACTCTCGCATAGCTGGAGAGATAAGAGATCAATCCAATATTGGGTCCTTCAGGGGTCTCGATGGGGCACATACGGCCGTAATGGCTGTAATGGACGTCACGGACCTCAAAGTTAGCGCGCTCTCTGGATAGGCCGCCGGGTCCCAGAGCCGACATGCGGCGCTTGTGCGTCAGCTCAGCTAGTGGGTTTGTCTGATCCATGAACTGGCTGAGAGGGGAAGAACCGAAGAACTCTTTGATCGCCGCGGTGACAGGCCGGATATTGATCAGGCTCTGGGGCGTGACAATGTCGAGGTCCTGGAGAGTCATACGCTCACGGATAACGCGTTCCATACGTGAAAAGCCGATGCGGAATTGGTTTTGCAGCAATTCGCCGACGCTTCTCATGCGGCGGTTTCCGAGATGGTCGATATCATCTTTCTCGCCAATGCCGTGCGCAAGGCTGTTGAGATAATTTACAGAGGAAAAAATATCATCGACTATAATATGCTTTGGAATGAGGTCGTCGACGTTCTCACGGATCGCTTCTTTCAAAGCGTCGCCCTCATATTGCTCCAAAAGCTGGCGCAGTATAATAAACCGAACCTTCTCTTTGATATTAAGCTCCAGAGGATCAAAATCGACAAAGCCTTTCAGGTCTACCATTCCGTTTGAAAACACCCGGACGATTTTTCCCTCAAGGTCAAGATATACGTCGATGACGCCGCGGTTTGCGATCATCTCGGCCTGCTCGCGGGTAACAACCGTTCCGGCGTCGACAAGGATCTCGCCTGTCAGGGGATCACAGGCGGGTCTCGCCAGCATAAAGCCGATAATCCGGGGATAGAGCGAAAGTTTCTTATTGAACTTATAGCGCCCTACCGTGGATATATCATAGCGTCGGCGGTCGAAGAACAGGCTGTCCAACAGGCTCTCAGCGCTGTCGATGGTCGGAGGATCTCCCGGACGGAGCTTGCGGTATATCTCGAGCAGGGCCTCCTCGCGCGTATGGCAGGTATCTTTGTCTAGGGTGGCAAGTATGCGCTCATCATCACAAAAGATGGCACGCAGCTGCTCGTCGGTGGTGGCGCCGACAATCGTATCGGTACAGCTCAGCCAGGTATGCGGTTTATCGGAACGATAGATGCCCAAAGCCTTCAGCAGCCAAGTGACCGGCAGTTTACGGTTCTTGTCGATACGGACATAAAAGACATCATTGATGTCCGTTTCATATTCAAGCCATGCGCCGTGATAAGGGATCGATGTGGCACTGTATACAGAGGTTTGGGTCTTGTCCGTCTTCTTATCAAAGTACACGCCGGGGCTTCTCACGATCTGGGAGACGATAACACGCTCCGCACCATTGATAATGAAAGTGCCGCCCTCGGTCATGAGCGGAAAATCACCCATGAATATCTCCTGCTCCTTGATCTCTTCGGTCTCCTTATTGCGGAGACGTACATAGACCTTGAGCGGAGCGGCATAGTTTGCGTCCCTTGCCTTACATTCCTTGACAGAATACTTAGGTTTTTCGTCCATGGAATAGTCCACGAAGCTGAGCTCCAGATTTCCGGAATAGTCGGTGACTGTGGCCACGTCCTTGAAAACGTCCCTCAGCCCCTCTTCCAAAAACCACTTGTAGGAGTTCTTTTGAACCTCCAGAAGGTTCGGCATATCCTGGATCTCATCCTTACGGGCAAAGCTCTTTCGCACGGTTTTACCGTAACTGACGTCCTTTGGCATTTGTCCTTCACTCCTTGTAAATAGTCTCGACACGCCCGGAAGCGTTGTTAAATAATCTGTAAAGCGTATTGATTTTTTCTGTAAATCTGGTAAAATAAATACACAATCAAAGTGGGGGATTATTCCCACTGCGGTTTAACATAGCAAGCTATTATATCACTTGAAAATAATGTTTGTCAAGACATAATTAAACAAATTTATTGCAAATTATTTAAGGCGGAATGTATATTTTACACCGCCGTTTTTTTATAGCTTGCCATAATGCGTTTAAGCAATTATAATACGGCTATGGGCGATTTGATTTCCCGCCCCAACGGAGGCGAAACATGAGCATTACATCAACAATTTTACTGCTGCTGATTTTTCTCGCCGCATGTGCTGTCATGTACCACGAAGGCTTCTTAGACAGCGCCGGGCGAATAACAGCGGCAATATTTTTTGTGACTGCAGCGTTTGCTCTGCGCATTATCATGCTCCCGACGATAACCAGCGACTACACGCTCTTCCTCCAAAAATGGGTTGATTATTTCAGACAAAGCGGCGGTTTTTCCGCTATCGCTGATGAAATTGGCAACTATAATCTGCCGTACCTTTATTTTCTGGCCCTGTTTTCCTATATTCCTGTGGACGACCTGTATCTGGTAAAACTCCTTTCCATTGCTTTTGACGTTCTGCTCGCCTGGGGTGTATCGGGCATTGTATCGTTGTATGTCGACTCAAAAAACCGGCAGCTTGCCGCATTCATCGTCACGCTGTTTTGGCCAACAGTTCTGCTGAACGGGGCCTACTGGGGTCAGTGTGACAGCATTTTTGCTGCCTTCGGCGTTATGGCTTTCTATATGGCCTTGGCTGAAAGGCCGAGACTCTCGCTTATGTTTGCCGCTCTCTCGCTCGCGTTCAAGGTGCAAGCGGTATTTCTTCTGCCCATATACGCCGTATTCCTGATCACCCGCCATATTCGACTACGGGATTTACTGATATTTCCTCTCACCTATCTGGCGACGGTGCTGCCCGCCATTGCGCTTGGTCATCCGATTTGGGACGCCGTTTTTCTCTATTTCAGACAGGTGAACGGAGCCACCGCGTCGCTCAATTTCAACAGCGCATCGGCCTATGCTTTTATTCCGTATGGCTACACCGCCGAATGGCTCGATTACGGGGCCTATATCGGCATTGCGCTCGCACTCGCATTGGTCTATACCGTTCTGCTCTGGACAATTGCCAAAGGCCGTAGCGTCAATAAATTTACGCTGCTTGGATTTTCCGCGCTGATCACCCTCGGCATTCCCTTTTTCCTGCCATATATGCACGACCGCTATTTCTTTCTGGCGGACATTTTTACGCTCATCCTCGCGTTTATCTCCCCTGCGTATTTTTCAGTGGCTATGCTCTGTGTCTTCGGAAGTCTACTTGGCTATTATGCCTATTTATATCACGAATTTTTCCTCACGATGAACTTTGGCGCCGCGGCCATGCTTGTCGCCCTCGGCGTTATCACCGTCTATATACAAAAATCCTTTGGAAAAGCGGAAAAACCAATATGAAAAAAATTTCTATTCTTATCGCCTCAATCATTTTGTCGCTTCTCTTGTCCGGCTGCACAATCGGGCAAAAAAACGAGGAACATGTCAGCTATGTCTATGCTATGGATACGGTGATGACGCTCACCGCTTACGGTGACGACAGTGTCGAAACCGCTCTCGGCAATGTCTCCGGCGCTATCGAGTCCCTTGACAAGCTCATCTCTGTGACGGACGAAAACAGCGAAATCTATAAACTCAATGCCAATTCCGATGTTTCCGCCACATTGTCGGACGAAACCGCCGAGATCATCTCCCGGGCCCTGGAGTTGTGTAAAAGCACCAACGGTACGCTCGACATCTCCATCTATCCCGTCGTCCGCGCCTGGGGCTTCACCACAGGTTCTTATCAGGTCCCAGCTTATAACGATCTCATGAGCCTGCTGCGCAAAGTCGATTATTCAAAAATCATATTGGATGGGAACACCATAACGCTTGACCCCGGTATGCAGATCGACCTCGGCAGTGTTGCCAAAGGCTATGTGGGCGACGTTGCAGCCAAAATACTCGAAGACGCGGGAGTCAAGTCCGCCGTACTGAATCTTGGCGGAAATGTGCGTGCCATCGGAAGCA
Source organism: Oscillospiraceae bacterium (assembly GCA_050252415.1). Lineage (GTDB taxonomy): Bacteria > Bacillota > Clostridia > Oscillospirales > Oscillospiraceae > Heteroscillospira. Next base: position 7,239 of record JBFWKZ010000102.1, read on the forward strand.
ATACGGACGGCAATCCCTGGCGTGTCGGCGTGCAGGATCCCCTGGACAACTCAAAATATTTCGGTGTGATTTCCGTCACCGATAAGTCCGTTATCACATCCGGCGGTTACAACCGCTACTTTGAAGAAGACGGCAAGACCTATTGGCATATTATCGACCCCGCCACCGGCTATCCCGCCGACAACGGTGTAATTTCCGCCACCATAATCGGTGACGACGGCCTTAAATGCGACGGACTCTCCACCGCGACATTCATTATGGGCGTGAATAAAGCCTTTGATTACTGGCGTCAGACCGGCGGCTTTGATATGCTCCTTGTCACCAAAAACGGACACATTTACATAACTCCCGGTCTTGAGGACAGCTTTGAGCTTCTCCCCTCTTATGCCTCGGAATATACCGTGGAGGTGGTCAATTGAAAAAGCTCCTGCAGTCCACACGCTTCTGGCTCATCGTTTTTGCCGCCATCATCCTGTTCAGCACCGCCGCGATGTTCTTTCTTAAAGGCGGGGGCAGCGGCACCATTGCCGTCATAACACAGGATGGTAAAGAGCTGCAGCGGATAGACCTAAGCCATGTGACGGAGCCCTATACCATACGGATAGACAGCGATAATGGCGGCTATAACATCGTTGAAGTCGAACCGGGCCGTATACGCGTCCTTGAAGCAAGCTGCCCCGACCAGATATGTGTGAATCAAGGCTGGATATCGGACAGCTCAAAGCCCATTGTCTGTCTTCCGAACAAATTGATGATCGTCATTGAGGACGGTGAAAACCCGGATGGGCTTGACGGTATCTCGAGCTGAGGGCGTTCGCATGAAGGCAAAACGGATAACAAAACTCGCTCTTTTGACAACGATCGCGCTGATCATCTACACCGTGGAGGCTCAGATTCCCGTGCCTGTGCCGATTTACGGTGTCAAACTCGGGCTTGCAAATATCATTACGGTCTACGCCGCTTTTACGATGCTGCCGGGTGAGGCCGTTCTCATTCTGTTCTGCCGCATCCTATTGGGCGGAATTTTTACCGGAAGAATACTCGCCATGCTGTACAGTCTTGGCGGCGGGCTTCTTTGCATCGCCGTAACCCTGCTCATGGTAAAAGTTTTGACGCTGCGTCAGATGTGGGTCGCCTCGATTATCGGAGCAATCTTTCACAACGTCGGACAGCTCATCGTTGCGGCACTGGTAATGAAAACTCTGGCTGTGTTTGTCTACGCCCCGGCCTTACTTATTTCCGGTATTATTACCGGTGCGTTTACGGGCTTTGCCGCCCAGGCACTGACAAACCGGCTCGATAAAAAATAAACCCCGGATAATCTAAACAGATTACCCGGGGTATTGACATTATAGCCTGTTTAAGGCGTCGCCGGTCAGACGGTACAGGGTCCATTCGTCCATCGGCTTGGCGCCAAGGGATAAATAAAAATCGATACTCGGTTTGTTCCAGTCAAGGCATGACCACTCCAGACGTCCGCATCCGCGTTCTCTGGCGATGTGCGCCAGTTGCATAAGCAGAGCCTTGCCATACCCCTGGCCCCGGCATTCGTTGAGAACAAAGAGGTCCTCCAAATAGATTCCAGCCCTCCCGAGGAAGGTGGAAAAGTTATGGAAAAAGAGGGCAAACCCTACTTCCCTGCCCTCTTCGAGGGCAAAGATGACTTCCGCCTTGTTTTTATCGAATAGCCACGCCTCCAGAAGCTCCTCCGTGGCAACGACGTCATCTTCAAGATGCTCGTAGGCGGCAAGCTGCTTGAT
>JBFWKZ010000103.1:0-8811 GCA_050252415.1 Oscillospiraceae bacterium
CGGGACGATTCCGGCTATTCGACGGTGACGGATTTGGCGAGGTTTCTCGGCTTGTCGATATCGCAGCCGCGGTACAGCGCCATATAATAGGAAAAAAGCTGCAGCGGCAGGACGGCAAGCGACGGCAAAAGTACCTCGTTTGTTCCGGCAAAGGCGATAATATTGTCCGCCGAGTCGGCGACTTTATCGACGAGCGCATCGGTTGTGACGACGAGCACCTTGGCACCGCGCGCCTTGGTCTCCTGGGCGTTGCTGATGGTCTTTTCCACCAGGGCGCTATGGGTCGCAACAGCAATGACCAGTGTGCCGTCCACCACAAGAGAGATCGTGCCGTGCTTCAGCTCCCCGGCGGCATAGGCCTCCGAGTGGATATATGAGATTTCCTTGAGCTTTAAAGACCCCTCTAGCGACAGCGCATAATCGATATTCCGTCCAATAAAGAAAATATCCTCATTATTGAAATATTGATACGCAAGCTTCTGAATCTGCGCCTTGTTATTGAGGATCGCCTGCATATTTTCCGGCAGGGAGACAAGCCCCTGCAGAATCTCGCCATAGGTATCCTCCGCAATGGTTCCCCTCAGGCGAGCGAAATACATGGCCATCATCACCGTTATGGCGAGTTGGGTACTGTACGCCTTGGTGGTGGCGACCGCAATCTCCGGCCCCGCCTTGGTGTAGATCACGCCGTCGGCCGCCTGGGCAATCGAGCTGCCCTCGACGTTCACAATGGCGAGCGTACGTCCGCCGCGGCGGCGCGCCTCATACAGTGCCTCCAGCGTGTCCGCCGTCTCGCCGGACTGGCTGATAAGGATCACAAGATCATCTTTGTCCACGATCGGGTCACAGTAGCGGAACTCCGACGCCAGTACCACCTCGACAGGTATCCGCGCCAGCTTTTCGATATTGTATTTTGCGATCACGCCCACATGGTAGGACGAGCCGCAGGCGACGATGAAGATGCGCTTCAGCTTTTTGACCAATTCCGGTGCGATGATGTTTTCCATGGAAATCACGCCGCCCTTTATAAACGGCGCGCAGGTGCGCCTGACCGCCTCGGGCTGCTCCATGATCTCCTTGAACATATAATGTTCATACCCGCCCTTATCGGCGCTGGAGATATCCCAGTCGATGGTCTTTATCTCCTTTTCAACGCGGTCGAGGAAGGGCGTATAGAACGTGATGGAATCCGGGCGCACGACGGCGATGTCGCCGTCGTCGAGATAGGTGACCTTTTTGGTCTCGGAGACCACGGCCATGACGTCGGAGGCAAACATGTTGCCGTCCTTTCCATAGGCGACGATAAGCGGCGCATGGCATTTGACGCCGATGATCGTGTCGGGGTCGTCAGCGCAGACGATGCCAAGGGCATAACTGCCCTCCAGCTCCCGGACGGCGCGCGCCACCGCCTCGAGTAAATTGCCCTCATAGTAATAGTCGATGAGCTGGGCGGCGACCTCCGTATCGGTCTCGGAGACAAATACGCGGCCGCGGTTTATCAGCATCCCCTTGAGCGGCTTATAATTTTCAATAATGCCGTTATGGACGATGGCGATCCTGCCGTTGTCGCTGAGATGCGGATGTGAGTTCTCATCCGAGGGCTTGCCGTGAGTGGCCCACCGCGTGTGTCCGATTCCGGTGGTGCCGCTGATGTTTTTCCCATCATTGGTGAGCGCCTTGAGGGCTGTAAGCCTGCCCATCGCCTTGGCGACTTTAATTCCGCCGTCACCTTTGACGGCAATCCCCGCGGAATCATATCCGCGGTATTCGAGCTTTTCAAGCCCTGACAGCAGAAGTGGTGCGGCCTGCTTTGCGCCTGTGTATCCAACTATTCCGCACATGGGAAATCCTCCTGATTATTTACAGAACTGCTTTAATGCGTGCAATCGCCTCGGCAGTTTCATCGGCGTCACCAAATCCGGTCAGGCGAATATAGCCCTCGCCTGCGGGACCAAAGCCCGCGCCGGGCGTGGTGACGACCTGTGCCTCATTGAGCAGCTTGTCGAAAAATTCCCAGGAACCCATGCCCTCGGGGCACTTGGCCCAGACATAGGGGGAATTGACACCGCCGTAGACTGCAATGCCGCACTTTTCCAAACCTTCACGGATGATACGGGTATTGTTGAGGTAATAATTGATCGTCTCCCGGACCTGCTTTTTGCCCTCCGGGCTGTAAACCGCCTCAGCGCCGCGCTGAGTGACATAGGGTACGCCGTTGAACTTGGTGCACTGGCGGCGGTTCCACATCGCGTTGAGGGACGCGCCGTTTACAACAAGGTCCTTGGGTACAACAGTATATGCGCACCGGGTACCGGTAAATCCCGCCGTCTTCGAAAAAGAGCGGAATTCTATGGCGCACTTTTTTGCGCCCTCGATCTCAAAAATGCTGTGGGGAATGCCCTCCTCCGTGATGAACGCCTCATAAGCCGAGTCGTAGAGAATGATGGAGCCGTTTGCCAGGGCATAACCCACCCAGGTCTTCAGATCTTCGGCCGTCGCAATACCGCCGGTGGGGTTATAAGGGAAGCAGAGATAGATCATATCGGGTACGGTATCGGGCAGAGCGGGCCTGAAATTATTCTCTGCCGTGCACGGCAGATAGACGATCTTACTCCAGCGGTCCCCGACATAGTCGCCGGCTCTGCCGCTCATGGCGTTGGAGTCGACATACACGGGATAGACCGGGTCACAGACGGCGACGACATTGTCCAAATCAAAAATATCGCCGATATTGCCGCAGTCGCTCTTCGCGCCGTCGCTGATAAAAATCTCATCCGGCTCTATCGCCATGCCTCTGTCGGTATAGTCGTTTTTGCAGATCGCCTCTCTGAGAAAAGCGTAGCCCTGCTCGGGACCGTAGCCCCTGAAGGTCTCAAGACAGCCCATCTCCTCAACCGCCTTCTGCATGGCCTCGATGACGGCGGGCGCGAGCGGACGCGTCACGTCGCCGATTCCCATGCGGATGAGTTTTTTCTCGGGATGCGCGGATGAAAATTCCTCAATTCTTTTGGCAATATCCGAAAACAGATAGCTGCCGGGCAGTTTTTGAAAATTGCTGTTGATTTTTACCATTCGTTTCACTCTCCAAGATTTTAAATGTAAAGCTCACCGTCAAATACGAGCTCGGCGGGACCGGTGAGGTAGACATTGTTCTTATTCCTGTCCCACTCGACGAAAAGCTGGCCTCCGCGCAGAAGGAGCGTCGCCTTATCCTGCGCCTTTCCGGCAAGGACGGCCGCAACCAAACTCGCACTGGCGCCGGTACCGCAGGCGAGCGTCTCTCCGGTGCCGCGCTCCCACACCCGCATTTTCAGAGTGTGGCTGTCGACGACTTGGACAAACTCGGTATTGATACGCTGAGGAAACAGCGGGTGATTCTCAAATTTGGGGCCGATCTTTTCAAGATCGATACTGTCGACATCCTCGACAAACAGCACCGCATGGGGATTGCCCATGGATACGCAGGATATGATGTAAACGACATTGTCCACATCCACGGGCATCTGCAAAAAGGTCTCGCCGTCGAAGTCCACCGGAATATCGCCGGGGCTCAGCTTCGGCGAGCCCATATTGACTCTTGCGCTCCTGACGACGCCGTCTTCAATATTGAGCCAGAGCGTCTTGATTTCGCCGCCGGACTCGATGGTAATGACCGGCTTAACGGTCATCCCCTTCTCATAGACATATTTCCCGACGCAGCGGATGCCGTTTCCGCACATGGCGCTGTGCGACCCGTCGGCATTGTACATATCCATTTTAAAATCCGCCGTCTCGGACGGGCAGATGCAGATCAGTCCGTCGGCGCCGATGCCGAAATGCCGGTCGGACACGCGGCGGGCCAAAGCGGGCCTGTCATCGATCCGCTCTTCAAAGCAGTTGACGTAGACATAGTCGTTTCCCGCCCCCTGCATCTTTGAAAATTTCATCACGTTACCTCCGAATTTAACCTGAAATACGGGGAAAACTAAGCCAAAACCACGAGGTGAAAAAAATTGGCCATTATTCTTATACGAACCATAATCGTATTTGTTTCCATAACCGTTTCGCTCAGGCTGATGGGCAAGCGTCAAATCGGTGAGCTTGAGCTGTCCGAGCTCGTCGTTGCCATACTCATATCCGACCTCGCCTCAAATCCGCTCCAGGACATCGGCATCCCGCTCCTGAACGGGCTGATTCCCATTGTCGTCCTGCTCTGCTGCGAGCTGATCATCTCCGGACTCATCATGAAGAGCGTCCGGTTTCGCGGCCTCATCTGCGGCAGGCCCAGCATATTGGTCGAAAACGGCGTTATAAACCAAAAGGAGATGCGGAAAAACCGCTTTACCATCGATGAACTGTCCGAGGAGCTGCGCAACCAGGGCATCATCGACATCAGCAAAATAAAGTACGCAATCCTTGAGACCGACGGCGTTTTAAACACCGTACTGTTTCCGGAGGAGCAGCCTCTGACGCCTGCGCAGATGGGCATAAGCGTACCGGACACGGGCTACACCATGATCATCATCAACGATGGGGTCGTCATCGAAAGCAATTTGGAAAAGTCCGGGCATAACCGCAAATGGCTTTACTATGAGCTGAAAAAGCGGGGTGTCACCAAACCCGAGCGTGTTTTTATCATGACGGTCAACAATGCCGGCCAGATCTATTTTCTGCCGATGGAGGGGAAAAAATGAAGAGAGAAACCGTCGCCGTTATCATTCTCCTGCTGCTGTGCGCCGCCGTCACCTGGAACGTCTTCTATGTAAACGACGTGACGGAAGAGCTCTGCCAATATGTTGAGACCTCGCGCGACGCCTATGCGCGCGGTGATTATGCGACCGCAGAATCGGAGGTACACCGCGCCATTGACACCTGGGGCGACTCCGGCGGCTATACGTATGTCTCGCTGCGGCACACGGAGATCGACACCATCACCGACGCCTTTTACGATCTCCTGAGTGAAATCTATGACAGATCTGATGAAAGCACCGGCGGGTACGAGCATGTCATCGCAAGCCTTAAGCGCATGGCAGACATGGAAAATCCCTCGATAGGCAGTATTTTTTAATCCTTCTTATCGCCCTTGTCGCCCAGCAGCTTTGCCAGCTCATCCATAAAGGTGTTGATATCTTTGAACTGGCGGTAGACCGAGGCAAAGCGGACATAGGCCACTTCGTCGACGTTTTTGAGCCGCTCCATAACCAGTTCTCCGATCTCGGAGGTGCTTATCTCGCGCTCAAAGGAGTTCTGCAGTTCCTGCTCGATCTCATCGGCTATGGCCTCGAGGGACGCCAGTGGAACGGGGCGTTTCTCGCAGGAGCGGAGCATGCCGTTTAATACCTTGTTGCGGTCAAAGCTCTGCCGGCTGCCGTCGCGCTTCACAACAACAAGAGGCAGATGCTCCATCACCTCATAGGTGGTAAACCGCTTCTGGCAGGCAAGACATTCTCTTCTGCGGCGGATCGTGGTGCCCTCCTCCGCGGGCCGGGAGTCGATGACCTTGCTCTCACTATAATTGCAGTAGGGACATTTCATAGTATTACCTCCTAGATATACGCTTTTGCCTTGTTGTTATACGGAGCATATTATAGCACATGGCACAAAATATTACTACATTTTTTTGTCAACAAAGGCCGCCGGACAAAAGTGTCCGGCTCCATAAAAAGTAGACAAGAGACAAAAGCCCCCTGACAGAACCATGTCAGGGGGTATCGTTATGTCAGGAAAGGACGGCAGCTTCATATTTTCCTGCCCAGGTGCTTTTTCTATGCTGTCTACACAATCTGGAGCTGTTAAAAGTCCGGCGACCTTTCAGCTTATAAAAAATGATTCGGCTATCACTTGACTATAAAAAGCCTCGCAGAGTTTTGCCGCGACCGCGGCGAAATAAAGTTAAAGCATTTTCGGGTGCGGCGTGTACGTGCTCGAAAACGCTGCTCTGACAAAGGGGGTTGCCATGATTTACAGCTTGAGTCTGCGCCGCAGATATTATAAAATAGTGCCGAGGTGATGTCATGAAGCTGAAAGAGCTTTTCTGCGATATATCGAATATGTGCCCCACCGCGTGGGAAGCCCTCGCCAAAACCGCGCTGCTTGCACTGGTCACGGCGCTGTGTGCGCTGGCAATTACCATAGGCGGTCAGGCCCACGACGGACTCACGCCTCAGATGTTACATATCGTCTACGGCCTTGCCGAGACGCCCGCCGGACTCTTTGCGATCGCCTCAGTCGGCGTTATTCTCCTTCAGCGCGAGCACGGCTGAATGCAGCTCCTCACGGGTCATCAAAACCCCGACCGCCTGAAAGAGCGCCTTTGCGGACATCCGTTCCGGCAGTCCCAGTTTTTCCCGCAGCGCGTGTCTCAGCTTCGCGCTGTCCGCTCGGCCGGAGAGGCCGAGCGCATAAAAGTCCGCCTGCGTGATCCCGGACGGGAGGGCTGCCGAAACCTCGTCCATTGTCGCGCCGCACTTTCGCAGCGCCTCCAGCAGAATATGCGGCGCCATGCCCTCAAGTCCAAGCTTTCCCTCTTTGGAGGGGGAGCTTTTTCTTTTTTCCTTGCCCGGGACATCCGGGATATAGGCGTTTTTTATCTGCGAAGGCGCAACGGCACCCTTTAAAAAATTGCGGATGACAAAGCCCGCCCCGTCGCTGTCGGTAAACACGATAATGCCCCGCTTTTCCGCCAGCTTCCGGATGAGCTCCAGGCGCTCACGGTCCTTGAACACGGCAAATCCGAAGGTCTCCACGATTGTCGCGTCGACCACTTGACTGAGGGTATTTTTGTCGTATTTTCCCTCGACGATGATGACTTCCTTTATTCTGACCATATCAGGCACCGATTGCGAGCCTTGCCAGCAGTTCTTTTAAAAGTTCGCTGTCATCCACTCCGCTGCTCTTCATTTTATAGTCGTATTCGGCGCACAGCTCACAGGCAAAGGCCAGCCATTTCAGCTCAAATTTTCTTGCGGAGGCGATCAGCCTCTCGGCGGCAAACGCCTGCCTTATGCCGCACAGCGCGCAGAGCTCGTCCGTCCCGCCCCGCCCTTTCGGCGACACCAGCTTTGCCGCATACAGTCTGCGCATCTGGTTGCCGATGATCGCAATGAGCTTGATCGGGCTCTCGCGCGAGCGCAGTAGCTCCGCCATGATGCGCGCCGCACCGTCGTAGTCGCGCCGTGTGAGGCAGTCCGTCATTTCAAAGACGCTCGCCTCCGGCAGCTTTATCGCCACGGCGTCGATATCGCGCCGCGTCACCGTATTCCCCTCGACATAGCTTGAGAGCTTTTCAATCTCGGGTATAAGCTGATTCATCAGGCTGCCGCTGGTGAAAATGAGATACTCGGCGTCCTTGAGCGAGATATCCTTACCCAATTCCTTAAACCTCCTGCCTATCCATCGGACAATGGCCGTCTGCCCCTGAGCGGAAAACTCAAGAAACGCGCCGGTCTTTTTCATCGCCTTGATAAAACCCAGCCTGCCGTCGGGCACATAGCCGATATCCTGGACGAATACGAGCGTGCAGTAATCGGGTATGTCCTCAAGAATTTCCTTAAGCTTTTCCTGCTCCGCGTCTTTGCAGGCGTTGATATCGTAGTCGCGCACCTCCACGAAGCAGCGCTCCCCCATGAACGGCATGGAATTTACCGCCTCCTCAAGGTCGCGCAGCTCGGTTTTTCTGCCGTCGAAGCGTTTGTAATTGAAATCCTCCGCACCGCCGCGCAGGCAGATCGCCTTAAGCTCATCCAAAAAGCGTTCGCGAAGGTAGTCCTCTTCGCCCCAGAGAACGTAGAGACGCCCCGGCCCATGGATTTTGAGTTTGTTTCGTTCCGCGCCGTAGTCGATTCCCGTGTTTTTCTGCTTAGCCATCGTATTCTCCCACATTAAAAGTTACGTTTCCGTTCAGATCCGTCCTGTAGAGCTCTGCGTCAAAGCCAGTCGCACGCGCGATGGCCTCGGCGGTCGGGTGGCCGAAGTGATTGTAGCCGACCGAAATGACGGCGTACTTTGGCCTCAGCGCCTCCATAAGCTCAAGACCCGTCGAGTACCGGCTGCCGTGGTGGCCGACCACCAGGAGCTCCGTCTCGCCGATGTCTTCATCCGCGACAAGCTCCCGTTCGGTCGTCGCACCGGCGTCGCCGGTTATCAGTGCGTCGAACGCGCCGATGCTCCCCCGGATGATTAGTCCCCGCTCGTTCTCATCCCCCGAAGCGCGCGGGGCATAGATCATGAGCCGGATATCGCCGCAGCTTACCTGTGTATCGCTTCCGACGTAGCAGACCTCCGTGCGGTCCTCTCGGGCGGACTCAAGAATGCCCTCCAGAAGGCCGTCGCTGTCGTCAAGGTCAGGCGCCATAACAAGCTTCTCCACCGGCATGAGCGCCATCAGGGACATAACGCCGTTTACATGGTCCTCATGGAGATGCGTGAGCACCAGAACATCGACCCGGCGTCTGCCCCGGGCGAGCAGATATTCCGCCGCAGTCTCTCCGGGATCATCCGAAGTTCCCTCGCCGCCGCAGTCGATCATCACGGTGGCGCCGCCTGCAAGCATCACAATGCTCTGCCCCTGCCCGACGTTCAGAACCGTTATCCTGCCCGGCAGGCTGACGGCTGCGGCGTTGGTGACGAGTATGGCAAAGCACAGCGTGATGACGGCGAGAGCGGCTGGAAAGGCGGGCCGGAAGTGATGCTTCCCGCGCAAAAACCAGGCTGCGGCAAAAAGCAGCGCGGCAAGGCCCATCCAGCCGATATAGATGGGGTTTTCCATATAGAGGACGCTTGCCGGAAGCTTGGCCGCCGTCCGGGCAACGGAAAAAATATACCGGTCGCCGA
>JBFWKZ010000104.1:0-8714 GCA_050252415.1 Oscillospiraceae bacterium
GTGATCTTCCGATCTTTATTACAGTATCGTGTGTGAATACATGACCATGCTCCGCTGCGGAATTGCGGATTGCCTTGAAAAAAGCGACCAGTTCGAGGAACGCTATTTTGCAATTTGTAATTTTCTGACCAGTTTTACGGACAGCGAGCGGTTGGCTTGTGACAGCATATTAGGCAGCATCAGCGTTGATGAAGCGGATTTTGAAAGATTACCCGTGCTCAGATCGATATACGAGATTGGCGAGGAGATTAACGTGCTAGTGATCCGCCTCATCCAAGATGCCGTCAAAAGCGGTTTTGCGGATGAGTGTCTTCACCCGGTTCCGACGGGTTTTGTATTCTGGTCCAGCATCTGCAGCCTGATATCTGTTTCATCAAGAAAGGAGAAATATTTCAGGAAAAGCCTTAACATAAGCAGAGATGATTTTTTGAAATATGGTTTTTCTCTTCTACTCAATTCAATCAGGAAGAAGGGCGTTTGATGATTCTTGGCATCATTACTGCCGCTGTCTTTGTTTTGGTATCGGCAATTTTCTTTACTCAAAAGCTGAAGGATGATTCACAGGTCAAGAAACTATTCGCAGTGATTCATAAGCCTCTTGGTTATTTGCTTGTGGCGCTGGCAGTCGTTCACCTTGCAATAACCCTGCCGCTTATCCGGCAGCGCCCGTTCATAATCTACTTACTTGGCATAGGAATGGTAACCTGTACCATGGCGGCGATAATCGTACGGTGTCACATGGAAGATAAGCGCAAAGCGTTTGCATGGCACAAGCTTTGCGCACTCGCGATAGCACTGCTCCTAATCCTTCACGTCGTATTCTGTGTGACTAGCTTCAGCGAATATAAACGAAACGTTGCGGCAATTGCATTCTCTAATCCTGATATTTCTTCCGTCGCAGATGGCGAATACACCGGAGAATGCGACGCGGGCTATATTTTTGCCAAAGTCAATGTTACGGTAATCGACGGCGTTATCACAAACATCGATCTGCTGGAACATCGCAATGAACGCGGAAAAGCCGGCGAGGGTGTCATAGATGAAATACTCTCTGAACAGTGTACCGATGTTGACGCCGTTTCAGGCGCCACAAATTCCAGTAGGGTCATAAAGAAAGCAGTTGAAAACGCACTGGAAAAAGGAATAAACCGATAACTATAAACGATTTGGGGGCATGGGTTATGAAAAAGGCAATCATTTTTTGCTATTCGACTCATCACGGGAACACAAGAAAAATTGCGGAAGCCGTTAAGGAACACTGCGGTGCAGAGCTTGTCATGCTGCCTTGCAGGGACGAATTGCCCGTTCTGACAAAGTATGAGCTTGTTGGCTTTGCTTCCGGTATCTATATGTCTAACTTCGGTCGCCCGATAATTGAGCTTATTAATAAACTGAATGGGCTTGATGGAAAGGACTGTTTCACCATGTACACAAGCGGTTCCAACTCGGATAAGCTTGACCTAGCATTTGTACAGAAGCTTGAAAGTAAGGGCGTTCACGTGGTTGGGAGGTTCAGTTGCCGCGGCTTTGATACTTTTGGTCCGTTCAAGCTAATAGGCGGTATTCGCAAGAACCATCCAAATACCAGGGATATCGAAGCGGCTGTTGGCTTTTTTGAAAACCTTATATTAAAATAAACTCATCTTTCTTTGCTTTCAGTTCGTTGATTGATATCACAACGTAAATGCTGCTTGCAGATTGTCTGCAAACCGTTGATTTTACTTGGTCTTTCCAAGTCCAATAATTTCACTCCGACCAAATCAAAAGGACAGGCTTTCGCCTGTCCTTTTGATTTGGAAACCATAGGCAATTTTATGTCTTGCAGCACGGAAGTAAATTTTGCGCACGCGCCGCGCGGCTTCGCGCGAATCCTCAGGATAAAATACGTCATCCCCCGCTTCCCTGCTCCTCCTTTTCGCGTCGGACCCGCTTTGCCGGGCTTCGCCGAGAGTGAGGCGGAGATGCAAAGTCCATAATTCCATCCCGACTAATGAAGAGACCGTCGTTTCAAAAACAACGGCTTTTTGTTTTATAAATTTATGTAGACTTTAGTAAGGCAAATTTGTGGTAACATCAGAGCAGAAATTCGATGACTGATTTAATTATTGGTGATATAATATTTATAAAAATGTGGGGCAATCATAAATTTTATGGATTTGTGAGAGGACCAGGAGAAATGGATGATTATATTTTTTCTGAAGTCAACAAAAAATATAGTGACTTTGTTCGTGATGTAATTAGTGGCGTGGAAACTACTGCCTATGATAATATCATACGGGATCTGGCACCTGACAATATACATATCGGTCGAAATATAAGAATTGGTGAACGATGTGTAAGGGCCCGGAAGCACAAGAATAGTGGAGAGCCTCCGTTTGGCGAAATGGATATCGGCATGAATAAAAAATGCCCTTTTCAGGGCAGATGGAATAAGAATGGAGAAAGTTTATTTTATCTTTGCAAAAAACGAGATACCGCTTTTGTGGAGATAGACTCGAAGATTGGGGATACGGTTTCCCTAGGGCATTTCATTTTTAGACAGGAAAAAAAATTGATCGACTTAACGGGCACTATTTGGAGCGATTCAAATGGTATTTACGGTGGGGTATCAGCTAGGGAGGCAAGATCATTCTTACTTCTTCTCGTTGAAAATCAGTGTAAAAATCAGAACAGTGAGGAAGCCTACAAGGTAACGAACTATCTGTGGAAACTTCTGAAGTCTGTAAATATCGACGGTATAAGATATAATAGTGTTCACTGGAAACAAAAATCTGATTGGGCATGCTTTGCACTAACAAGTGATTCTGGAGTTGAATGGCGTTATACTGAGCAATGGAAAATTGAAAATATCGACAGAAAGGGACACCATTTTTGCTGTACTTCATTGAAATAAATATAAATTAAATACTGCTTGACTGCTTGCCGACCAACTACAAACCATTGATATTACTGGATTTCTTTAAGTCCTATAATTTCACTCCTACCAAATCAAAAGGGCAGGCGAAAGCCTGTCCTTTTGATCCGCCCGCTTCCCTGCTCCTCCTTTTCGCGTCGGACCCGCTTTGCCGGGCTTCGCCGAGAGCAGAAAAAGGATACAAAGTCCTGTAATTTCCGACCAGAACAGTTCCTATAGGATTTGAGAAATCTTCCTATGGGAACAAGTTTTATGTTTATTAATAAATCGATATTTTCTGTACCACAAAAAGGTAGCTGGTTGAAGCTCTTCCCATACAGCGGACGATCAGACGGTGCCTATGCAGATTTTACCCTCTTGATAATATAACGAAGATCCTCTTAAAGTATCTTTGACGTTAAGAACGGCTTGCCCAGTCGTAACCTTCGTGCCGGCGTAAAGCACTTCGGAACAGATAATACGTCCAAGGTTTTCCGATGTGACAGACTTTTGGATATCGTCAAGTCCTTCGTTCGCTTCATTCAGAAGGCTCTTATTGACATCATAACTGTAGGATGCCTTTTCAAGGGCTTGTCTTTTTTCAGGCGTTAACCGGCCGTTTGTCTCGTACTGACGCAGCAAAGTAATGAGAGGCTCTAAATTCTTTATCTGATTTTGCAGGTCCGCCGTTTTCGTTAACAATTCCTGTTGGCGTTTTATCAAGGTATAGTCGAAGCCAAGCTCAAGCCTGGTTTCAAAATTGGCTTCCGAACCGATAATATGCGCTTCGATATTCTGGCCCGCCGTATAGCTTCCGCCGACGATCTTTGCAATTGCTCCGCTAACTTTGATCGTTTTACCGCATATAACGTCGCTTTTTACAATCGCTCCCGCCATAAGATTTCCCTTGACTAAAGCAGTGCAGTTTTCAAGGAACCGACATTTAAGATCGCCGTCGCAATGTATCTCGCTGCCGGTAATGCCGCTTTGCATGTTTATATTGCCGCCGGATTTAATTGTGGCATTTTCAACTGTCCCCTTGATATCAATATCTTTAACGGCTTCCGCAGTAAACCCGGGCATTACCGTTCCGGTTACGACCAGGTTACCCTGAACCGATATATTGCCAGTTGAAATGTCGACATTTCCCTTCACGTAATATGTTTCGGCGACGTTGATTTTGTTGCCGGTAAAATCCACCTGGCCGTTTATTCTGGATAGAATAGCGGTCCCGTCTTCGCTCATTACGGTATTGCTGCCCAAGTAGGATTTTACCGGGCGGCCTTTTCTTTGCCGCAGCGGTTTTCCCTGGACTGAAACGCCGGGAGAACCTTCGGTGGGCGGCGTGATGACACACAGGACCTGCCCCTGCGTAACGTTTTCCACGTTATCAAGATCCCGGTAGTCTACTGACCCGTTTTCTTTTTCCCTGGGCTTTAATTCTTTCTTTTCGGTCTTGATCCGGAATGACGCGGTACCATCAAGGCCGTCAACAGGCGCAATCCCTCGCGCAATGACGATAACATGATTATATTCGGGTGCCGCATCGAGATCCTTCAGTTTTTGTTCATCGATATTATAAGATACGTTATGATTTGAAAGCTCAGCCCTCATCGCCTCATATGTTGGGACGGAGCCGCCGTTTTCCGGTGGCTGGATATAAATGCTGGCTTTAAGCCCGTCGGGTGAAATTGATACCTTTACCATTGCGTCCACTGCAGGCTCAGGATTTTTCTCCGGTATATCGCTATCAACGATGGAGGAATTTTCAGAATTATTCACCTGTACATTCTCCTTATATATGATATTTCCCATATTTATCGGCTAACTTGATGTGATAGAGTGATCGACATCTATATATGAATATCGTATTATTTCTATATTACCTTATATTTTTTATAACAAAAATCATTAAACCATGTATATTTGTCATGAATCATTTATCTATTTGGATGGAAAAGTCTTTGGCGGTCTTTTCTTTTCCCTATACCCGTGCGGGTTTTCGGACAGCAAATCCTATAAAGACGCCAAAGTTAAATAGAGTGCCCCCGGCTGCCTGCTGCCGCCACCGATTTGTAATCTGCCCATCTTTTCTTCCTTCAGCATCAGGCCTTGCTTTTATATTTCTCCCAGAGAAATAATACCAATGAAATTGTTCAGAAATCATGTTATGATTCGGCTGAATGATATTTTGATGGGGTAAACAATTTGCATAATCATGGATTGTTACATATCTTCGGAAAATGTATGGTAACAGGCTTTCTTGCGGCTGCGCTCCTCCTGTCCGCGGTTCCGGCTTACGCGGTGAGCCGGGGAACGGCAATCAAGGACATCGCGGACAGTTCCGGCTATGCCGCACAGTCTATCCTGAGCCTTGCCGGAATGGGGATTGTTTGCGGCGACGAAAACGGAAACTTTCACCCAAAGGCCGAGATGACCCGTGCGGAGGCGACGAAAATACTTGTGCTGTCCCTCGGTCTTGAAATTAAGGAGCCAGCCGAACCCACATTTCAGGATGTTTCGGCAGACAACTGGGCTTATGCGTATATCGAGACGGCTTATCAGGCGAAGATCGTTAACGGCGTGGGCTCAGGCCGGTTTGATCCAAACGGGAAATGCACCCGCGAACAGCTTGCAAAGATGCTCGTCAACAGTCTGGAACTGACAGAAAGTGCTTTCAGCATTGACGATCCTGAATATTCTGGGCTTTCAGCTTTTCAGGACTCTGATCAGATTTCCGATTGGGCAAGAGACGCCGTAAGCGTTGCCGTTTATGCAGGGATCATGCTGGGCACGGGGGACGCTTTCCTCCCGGACAGCTTTGCCACAAAGGAACAGATGGCCGTGGTGGCCGACCGGTTTATCGAAAACGCCATGGATACGCGCGCGGAGCTCGATACGATCTCCAATACGCAGATAACGGCTGTCGCCAACCGTTTTGTTTTTGCTTTTTCGGAGCCTGTTGAGAATTTCAGTATCCGCAGTATAACGGATCAAAACGGGGAGCGGAAAAAAGGCGAAGTTTCCGTAAATTATGATACAAGCACGGACTATCATAAATGGATCAGCATGGGAGGCGAATATGTGAGGGTCGAAGCTTTCTATTCTCCGCGGCCCATAGGCGATGAGGACGAACTGATCGCGGGCGAGACCTATCACGTCAAATACTCCTTTAGCTATAATAACGGCGAAGCAAAAACCATTTACTGCGAAAAGGACGTCACGATTCTTCCAAACAGTGCCCACGTGGAATCGGTTATACCGCTCAATCTGAATCAGATCTGGGTGGGATTCAGCGATTCAATGACAACCGAAAGCGCCGGCGACCCTGATAACTATCGCATTCTCGACGAAAACGGAAACGCGCTTTCCATAGAAAGCGTAGAAGATTCCGGGCTTGAAGATACGACGGACTTTGTCGTCCTCAACTTATCCGAGCCCGTGACGGAGAGAGCGAAGCTGACCGTATCTGTCAAAGAAAACATCCTGCGGTTTTTCGACTCTGAGCAAATCCTGCCATATTCCTATATGGTTGTCCTGAGCGACCGGAACGCGCCGGAGATCGAGCAGGTCGTTTGGAATAACGACGGGACATCCTTCACATCGGTCACGGTTTATTTCAGCGAGCCCGTGGCGTCCGGGACGGTCCTTATCGACAACGCGCCGGTGGGAAACGCAAGCGGAAAGGCAGTCACCATTTCCGGTCTTCGGCTCGACGGTTCTGCGTCGCATCAGCTTAATGTGCAAAACGTATCGGACGGGGTGAATACGGATGAATCCAGCCCGCTCTACGGCGTCGCGCGGCTCTATGACCCACCGAAAGCCGAAACAGGCCCTCCCGCAATCAAACAGGTCGACTTAACAAAGGATGAAAACGGCAGGTTGGTCAGCTTCACCATCACTTATGACGAGAATCTGCTGCAATCCATCCCGACGGGACACATATACGCTTATGATGAAAACGGCAATTCCATTTTTACCTTGCAGTGGGTCCTGGACACGGAAGGCAATCCCGTATCGTCCTACGAGATATTCTGCACCTCAACCGTTCTTCCCGTGGATAACAGGAAGGCTGTCTTCACGATCGCGGAAGGCGTCGATATTTACGGCGGCCAATATAAACTCGTACTGCCCGCTGGTCTGGTGACCGACGAGAATTATAACGCAAGTCTGCAGGAAACGATAACGCTTGATTTTTAGGCAAAAGCAAAGGATCTCTCATTCGCTTCTAAGGTCCCTCATGACAAATAGCAGCTTCAAACTTCTGAGAATTCTCCGCTTGATTTATATAGGCTGATATCCCAGTGCAAATATGTAGATACTGCTTGCCGATTGCCCGCGAGCCCTTGATATGACTGGATCTCTCCAAGTCCTATAATTTCACTCCGACCAAATCAAAAGGACAGGCTTTTGCCTGTCCTTTTGATTTGGAAACCATAGGCGATTTTATGTCTTGCGGCGCGGAAGTGAATTCCGCGCACGCGCCGCGCGACTTCGCGCGAATCCTCAGAACAAAATATCGTCATCCGCCCGCTTCCTTGCTCCTCCTTTTCGCGTCGAACCCGCTTCGCTGGGCTTCGCCGCGAGCAGGGCAAGGGTGCGAAGTCCTATAATTACACTCGGAAGCAAAATTGAGTGACGGGATCTGCAAAACTCTCGTCGAAAACTCTACGGAGCGTTGATTGATTATTTCCCGGCAATCGTTTACACTATGTCTGATGGGGGAATCGAAATTGGATTGCAGTAAAGTAGGCACCCTACTTTTCCGCTTGCAGAAAGAAAAGGGCTTGACGCAAAAGCAGGTGGCCGATCGCATGAATCTCAGCGATAAAACAATTTCAGAACGGGGATTGGTAAAACTCTACCCGGAGCAGGAAGCTTCCGTAAGGCTGCCCAAAATAGACCCGCTACTGCACAAATACAGCACAAGGTTTTTTACTGCTGCAGCAGACATGGATTATATATCTTATAAAAACATCAAGGAAAGGGAAAGAGGTGTCACCCCATGGATTCTATGAAACGGAAGGAATTGAAAAACGCCTATAAAAATAAAGTTGCCATCGGCGGTATCTACTGCATCCAATGCAGGGAGAACGGCCGTACATGGGTGAAATCCACAACGAATTTGGCGGGCCAGAAAAACAGGTTTACATTTTCCGTTTCGACCAATTCCTGTCTGGACCCGGCCATGCAGACGGAATGGATGGAATACGGGGCACAATCGTTTTCTTTCGCCATTCTCGAGGAACTGAAGCAGAAGGAAACCCAAACGGAACGTGAATTTTCGGAAGATATTAAGACTCTCCTTGAAATTTGGCTGGAAAAATATCGGCAGGAAGGAATCTCACATGGAACAGATCATTAAAATCAAACAGTTTCTTGACAGTTCCGGAAAAATTACGCAGCTGCCACAAAAGCAGAAAGCGAGGCGCGCCCTGCTGGAATATCTGATCGGAAAATTTGATCCGGGCCGCACGTATTCCGAACGGGAAGTCAATGGTATCTGCAGCCAGTGGCATACGTTCGGGGATTACTTTCTCCTGCGGCGGGAACTCGTCGATCACGACCTTTTGTGCCGCAAACGGGACGGCTCCCGGTACTGGCGAGCGCAAACCACCCGGCAAGAATTGGAGCTTGATTATGAATCGTGAATTTCATCCCATTGATCGGAATACTTGGAGCAGGACGCCGTATTTTTACTATTTTACAAAGATGCTTCCCACCGGGTACAGCCTTACGGTTGAGGTGGACATTGCAAACGCCTATCATACGGTCAAAAAAGCGGGTAAAAAATTCTTTCCTGCTTATTTGCAACAGCAGG
>JBFWKZ010000105.1:0-8687 GCA_050252415.1 Oscillospiraceae bacterium
ATAACGGCACACTGGCCATGCTCAGACAGATTGCCACCGGAATCGCAGTCCAGTTTGGCTCCGACTGTGAAGTGGTGCTGCACGACCTGACACGCCGTGATACGGAGAGCTCCATAGCATTTATCAAAAACGGGCATGTGACCGGCAGGCAGGTCGGCGACGGTCCGTCGCAGGTCGTCCTCGAACAGCTTGGCCGGGACAGCGCACCGCCGGATCACCTTGGCTACCTCACCGCTACGCCGGACGGTAAAGTGCTCAAATCTTCCACCATGTATATCAAAGACGCGGAGGGACATGTCGACGCCATTTTGTCGATAAACTTTGACGTTACGAAGCTCAATCTTCTCTCCGGTACCCTAACCGAGCTCATCGCTCCGCGTGAGAATGAACCGGCTCGTCCGGCAACGATTCCAAAGAACGTTAACGACCTCTTGGACGACCTCATCCGCCGGTCGGTTGAGCTGGTTGGAAAGCCCGTCGCCCTCATGACAAAGGATGACAAAATAAAGGCCATCCAATTCCTCTCCGGTGCCGGCGCTTTTCTCATCACCCGCTCGGGTGATAAGATATCCAAATATTTCGGAATTTCCAAGTATACGCTGTATTCCTATATTGATGCCAAAACAGGAGGCTGAAAAAAATGATAGACCTTACCGTCAACCGCGAAAATCTGATAAAAAACATCAAAAAAGCTCGTGAAAATAACGTCATCATTCCAACTTTCTCTCAGATGGAACGCCCGGAGACGATTCCGGAACAAATTCAGGAAAACCTTAAGTCGGTTGGGCTTTGGGATATTAACCCCCTGAACCTTTTTCGTATTACCTGGAAAAACGAGGCAAAGGAATCCGGCGGTCTATTCCGCAGCGTACCGAACTACATCGAACTGCCGCCTGAGCTCACCGGAGTCCCCTGCCGCATCATTGCCATGGTGGGAAAGTGGTTCCCCACCGGCTGTCACAAGGTCGGCGCATCTTTCGGCTGCCTCGTGCCGAGACTGGTCACCGGCCAGTTTGACGCCACTTACCACCGCGCCGTTTGGCCCAGCACCGGCAACTACTGCCGTGGCGGTGCTTTCAACTCCAAGCTGCTTGCGGTAAAAAGTATTGCCATTTTGCCGCAGGGGATGAGCCTCGAGCGCTTTGAGTGGCTGAACCAAATTGCCGGCGAGGTCATCGCCACCCCAGGTTGTGAGAGCAACGTCAAGGAAATCTTTGACAAAACGCATGAACTGCGCCGTGAGCCCGACTGCATGATTTTTAACCAGTTTGAGGAGATGGGCAATCACCTCTGGCACTATCAGATCACGGGCAGTGCGATTGAGACACTGTTCGAGTCCACAAAGCACCCGGGAGACCGTTTTGCCGGGGCCTGCTTCACCTCCGGCTCCGCGGGTACACTCGGCTGCGGCGATTATTTAAAGGAAAAATATCCCACCATGAAGCTCGGCGTGGGCGAAGCTCTCCAATGCCCGACCATATTGAGCAACGGGTTCGGTGATCACCGCATTGAAGGGATAGGCGACAAGCATATTCCGTGGATACACAATGTCAAAAACACCGATCTTGCCATCGCGATCGACGATGAGGATTCCCAGGAACTGCTCCGCCTCTTTAACGAAGAATCCGGCCTTGAGTACCTCATAAATACATTGAAAATCGACCCCGAATTAGTCAGGAAACTCAGTTGGCTGGGCATCTCCGGCATTGCAAATATCCTCTGCTGCATAAAAATGGCAAAGTATTATGAGTTTACGGATCGGGATGTCATCGCGACCGTGCTGACGGACTCCGCCGACATGTACCAAAGCCGCATCACCGAGTTGCGGGAAGAAAACGGCGAATACGGCTTCACCGCCGCCGCTGTGGACCATGCCAACCATATTCTGGACCTCAAAACCGACAGTATGCTGGAGCTTACCTACCCCGAGCGCAAACGCGTACACAATCTCAAATACTACACTTGGGTCGAGCAGCAGGGAAAAACCGTTGAGGAACTCAACGCCCTCTGGTACGACGAGGAACATACCTGGAAGGGCGTCCACTCTCAGGTACGGGAACTTGATGCCCTTATTAACGCGTTTAATGAGGAAACCGGGCTTCTTAAGAAGCTGTAATTTGGAGGTGTGCGCGTGAAAAACGTGATTTGCGCCAAATGTGTCCGCTGCGGCAGGGAATACGAGGCGACGCCGAACGTCACGACCTGCGGCTGCGGCGGAATACTTGATATTCTCTACGACTACGACTATATCCGTCCAAATCTGACGAAGGATGTCCTTGCGGCTCGTTCCGAGCGCTCAATGTGGCGCTACCGGGAGCTTTTGCCGGTTGAAGACGATACCGCCCCGCCGCCCCTGCGCGTAGGTTGGAGTCCGCTCTACGCAGCCGATGGGCTTGCCAAGGCGCTGGGTCTCAAGAAGCTCTGGATAAAGGATGACGGCTTGAATCCCACGTCTTCACTCAAGGACCGCGCCTCCGCCATGGCGGTCGCCAAGGCAAAGGAGGCGGGCGCAGGGACCATAGCGTGCTCCAGCACCGGCAACGCGGCCTCGTCCCTGGCGGGCAATGCCGCCGCCGCCGGGCTTGAGAGTTATATTTTTGTCCCTTCCCGCGCGCCGAAGGGCAAAGTCGCCCAGCTGATGATTTTTGGCGCACATGTCATCTCAGTGCAGGGCGACTATGGCGCGACCTTTGAGCTGTCCAAAGCGGCGATCGACAAGTGGGGCTGGTATAATCGCAACGCCGCAATAAATCCCTTTTTGGTAGAAGGGAAAAAGACCGTCTCACTTGAAATCTGCGAGCAGCTCAACTGGCAAATGCCGGACTATATTGCGCTTTCAGTCGGCGACGGCTGCACCATTGCCGGTGTGTGGAAGGGCCTTAAGGACCTGCATGCCCTGGGACTGATAAACCGCCTTCCGCATCTCATATCCGTTCAGGCGGAGGGCTGCTGTCCCTTAAATCGGTCGATCATGGCGCATAAGCCGTGGGTGCCCGAACCGGAAAATACGATTGCCGACTCAATAGCCGTCGGCTCCCCACGCAATCCTGACAAGGCGCTTATGGCGATCCGCGAGTCCGGCGGCCTGCCCGTCAACGTTTCGGATGAGGAGATTCTTGCCGCGCAGCGTTTGCTTGGCAAAACTACCGGCATATTCGGCGAACCCGCCGGCGTCACCGGCACGGCCGGAGTGAAAAAGGCGCTTGAAAAGGGACTTATCTCTCCCGAAAGCACCGTTGTATCAATCGTAACCGGCAACGGGCTCAAGGATGTGGATAACGCGGTCCGGTCCGCCGGCAGCCCAATTTCTATTGCTCCGGATATGGATGCGCTCATTCATGTGTTCGCGGAATACGGTTTGGGAAAATAATTGCAAATTTTTTGACAATCCCATTTACTTTCCTATTGCTGTTGTGTTATTATCTAATTAAGTCGTAAAATTTAAAGGTTTTTCCGCTATTTTTACTTAAACTTAATTGGAGGTTGTTACAACGATGAAGAAGCTGAAAGTAAAGGATCATGCCATGTGCCACACCTGTCTTCAGTGCGTGGTCGCTTGCTCCACTGCGTTTTATAAGGAATTCGATCCTGCAAAGTCCTGCATCGCCTTAGGTCAGAAAAAAGATGGCTCTCCAATGGTCAAGGTCTGCATCCAGTGCGGCAAATGTGCCAAAGCCTGCGAGGCCGGCGCCATCACCCAAAATGCGAAGGGTGTTTATATGATAAACAAAAAGCTCTGCACCAAATGCGGCAAGTGCGTTGAGGCATGTCCTTTCGGTGTAATTGTAAAACCGGATGCCGACAGCTTTCCCTCCAAGTGCATCGCCTGCGGCATATGTGCAAGCCAATGCCCAATGGATATCCTTGAAATTGTCGAAGCCTGAGTACATATCTCTGAAACCCAGTCCATACGTATTTTTAAATGCGTATGGACTTTTTGCGCGTCATGGTTTATAATGACAGCCAATTACAGCTAATAAGGAGGCGACATCATGAGATTGCTTTTAAACAGGATGATAAGAGATAACTTCCGCTGCGGACGAATGTGTCGCTGCTGTGGCAACCGTTCTTATTAATCTGTATTTGAAAAGGAAAGATAAAAAATGAATCACTATAAATTTGAAACGCTTCAGCTCCATGTCGGTCAGGAAGGACCCGATCCAACAACGGATTCCCGTGCCGTGCCCATCTATGCGACAACTTCTTATGTTTTTCCCAGCAGCGAGGTCGCCGCGGACAGATTTAACCTCAAAGACAATGGCAACATCTATTCCCGTCTGGGAAACCCAACCTCGGATATTTTTGAAAAACGTATGGCGGCGCTTGAGGGCGGAGTTGGTGCGCTCGCATTTTCCAGCGGCTCCGCCGCAATTACCGGCGCCGTTCAGAATATCTGTGTCGCTGGTGATCACATCGTCTCTTCTGCCACGCTTTATGGCGGCACATTTAACCTGTTTGCACACACTTTTGCCGACTGCGGTATCGAGGCGACCTTTGTGGACGGCAGCAAACCCGAGAACTTTGCCCAGGCTATAAAGCCGAACACCAAGCTGCTTTATCTCGAGTCCATGGGAAACCCCAACTGCGACATTATCGATATGGAGGCGGTCGCCGCCATTGCGCATGAGCACGGGATTCCCCTTATGGTGGACAATACCTTTGGGACGCCGTATCTCATTCGTCCGATAGAACACGGAGCGGACATCGTTGTCCACTCGACGACGAAGTTCATCGGCGGTCACGGGTCCGTCCTCGGCGGCATCGTTGTGGACAGCGGGAAATTTGATTGGCGGGCAAGCGGAAAATTTCCGGGGCTCACGGAGCCCAACGAGAACTATCACGGCGTGGTCTTCTCCGACATCGCTGGAAGCGCCGCGTATATTACCAAGCTGCGCACCACCATACTGCGCGATTTTGGCGCATGCCCCAGCCCCTTCAACTCATGGATCTTGCTGCAGGGTCTTGAGACGCTTTCGCTGCGCGTTGAGCGCCACGTGGAAAACGCCCTAAAGGTCGTTGCTTTTCTAAAAGATCATCCGGCCGTCAAAAAAGTAAACCATCCCAGCCTGCCGGAGCATCCGGACCATGCGCTTTACCAGAAATACTTCCCTCTCGGCGGCGGGTCCATCTTCACAATTGAACTGAAGGATGCAAAAAAGGCAAAGCCATACTGCGAAAGCCTAAAGCTATTTTCTCTTCTGGCCAATGTCGCGGATGTAAAAAGTCTTGTTATCCACCCCGCGTCAACCACACATTCGCAGTTGAGCGAGGAGGAACTAAACGCCTGCGGCATAAGCTCCGGCACCATCCGACTCTCAATCGGTACGGAACATATTGATGACATCATAGCCGATCTGGCCCAGGGATTCGAGGCAATAAAATGAGGATATTTTCAAATATTACCGAGCTTATCGGCGGCACGCCTCTTTTGCGGCTTGAACGCTTTGGGAAAGGGCTTTCGGCCGAAATTTGTGCGAAGCTTGAATATTTTAACCCCGCAGGCAGCGTAAAGGACAGGATTGGGGCCATGTTGATCCAGGATGCGGAAGAGCGCGGGCTTATATCTCCGGGGGCGACGATAATCGAGCCCACCTCCGGCAACACCGGAATCGGCCTTGCCGCAACGGCGGTCGTACGCGGATACCGGCTTATTCTCACCATGCCGGAGACGATGTCTATTGAGCGGCGTAAACTGCTTGCGGCTTACGGCGCGGAGATTGTCCTCACGGATGGTGCCAAGGGAATGTCCGGCGCTATTGAGCGCGCGAAACAGCTTCACAGCGAAATGCCCGGGAGCTTTATTCCGGGCCAGTTTGAAAACCCCGCCAACGCCCGCGCGCACTACGAGAGCACGGGTCCTGAGATCTGGCGGGATACCGACGGAAAGGTGGATATTTTTATCGCCGGCGTTGGAACCGGCGGTACGATAACCGGTACGTCGCGATACCTCAAGGAACAAGACCCCAATGTATATGTCACCGCCGTCGAACCCGCCTCGTCTCCCGTCCTGTCCGGCGGCGCGCCGGGCAAACACGCTATTCAGGGCATTGGCGCGGGTTTTGTCCCGCCCGTGCTGGATTTAAGCCTGCTCGACGAAATCGTAAAGATCGAGAACGAAGACGCCTTTGCATGTGCCCGTTCCCTGGCTAAAACCGAGGGAATTTTGGTGGGCATATCCTCCGGCGCGGCGCTCGCAGCGGCAAAGCTTTTGGCCTCGCGCGCGGAAAACCGCGGGAAACGCATCGTCGTTATCCTCCCCGATACCGGCGAGCGGTACTTGTCAACCGAATTGTTTAGTTAAAAAAGAGGGTGGTTTCTACCACCCTCTTTTTTTAGTCGTTATTACATATCATCGGCGGAGATCAGTCCATAGCCACCGTTTCTGCGGCGATAAACTACGGAAAAGCTTTCATCCTCCTGGTTTTTAAAAGCAAAAAACGTATGTTCCAGCAGCTCCATCTGCAAGATGGCTTCCTCAGCTGTCATCGGTTTTATTGAGAAATGCTTTACACGAACAATGTCGAATTCATCATCCTCATCCATATCGGATGATGGTGCCGGTGCCCAGTCAAGATTACCCTCGCGGAGCTTTTTGCTCAGGCGTGTCTTATGTTTGCGAATCTGCCGCTCGATAGAGGCGACGGCGGAATCAATGGATGCAAACATATCACTGGTGACTTCGCTTACCCGATAAAACATGCCGTTGTTTTTGAGGGTAACTTCCGCCATGTAGCGGCCCCTCTCGGTACTAAACGTGACATACGCCTCGCTCTCGCTCCTAAAAAGGCGGTCAATCTTGCCAATTTTCTTCTCGGCATACGTTTTGACGTCGTTTGGCACCTGCAGTTTCTTTTCGATAAAGGTAAACTTCATCATTTTCAGCTCCTTCCACGCGGCAATGCCGCTCTAATTGCTAAGTAAGTCTATCCCTTACTTGTAATTATTATAGCATGAAGGATGTTACAAAGAAAGTGGTTTTACATGAATAATCTATTAAAATGATAAAATCGCCAAAATACACGAAATTTTGACGATTTTTTATTTGCTTATAAGACTGTCCTCACACATGGGCGATAGACGAGTTTTCCCCCGTCACGAGTGCTCTCCATGAGGACAATCTCGTGCACCGGTTGGGTTAGCGTTGGCCTCTCAATCGCATTTTTATCAAAATCGGGTGGCATTTTTATCTCCCTGCCGAGCGTGATATGTGGTCTGAACGCTCTGTCCTCCACCGAAAAGTCACTGGAAATAAGTGCAGCACGCAGCCGTGCCTCCAAAGCCATCAGTTCAGGCGAGGCATATACGCCAAGCCACCAAGTATCGCCGCCGCGGCGGTGAAAGGTCCCCAACCTGTCAAAGCGGATTTCCAGCTCACCGGCGGCAGACTGCGCCATACACTGCCGTATGGCGGGCAGCCTTTCTGCGGGCAGCTCGCCTAAAAAGGCCAAAGTCAGATGCAAATTTTCGGGCCTTGACGGTCTTCCGCTTACCGCAGACGCAAGCAGCTTGTCCGATAGCCCTGCAAGTTCTCCCCTGACAGCGCTGTCAAATTCAATGGCAATAAAGAGCCTCATGGCGTCTCCTCTGCATTGACACTCTCGTTTTCAGCGTTGGAAATCACACTCTCCATGGTGGCGGCGGCGCCCTGCGACTCGGCCGTCTCTTCGGGTTTGGTCATGTCAAGATCGGTATAAATACTGCAATCCGGCAATGCCTCCTGAAGCTCGCGTACCTGATCGGCAGTAAGCTTATTATCGCAGATATACAAGTAATGCAGATTCGACAGTCCCGTTAAAGGCGTCAAATCGGATATCTTATTGTTGTCGAGATACAGCTCGCGCAGTCCGGTCAGTCCTTTTATTGCGGTAAGGTCGGTCAAGCCGCAGTCCTGCAACGACAGCGAGGTCAGATTTTTTAGTGCTGAAAGCGGCGTGATATTGCCGACAGGACAATTATCCAGTGCCAGTTCTTTAAGGTTCTTCATACCGCTCAGCGCCGCAATATTCGAAACGTCGTTGCCGGTAAGGTACAGCTCCGTGATACCTGTGGATGCGGCAAGCGGGGAGATATCGGTCACGCTATTCCACATAAGGTTTACAATTTTAAGTGTCGTGGTATCCTTAAGCGCCGTGATGTCCGTGACGTTGCCCTTAAGGCTTGAATCTCCGCTCCATATCTCGAGCGTCTCAAGCGTATCAAGCCCGGAAAGCGGGGAGAGGTCGGACACCGAAGTATTTGTGAGTTGAAGAGTCTTGAGGCCTGAGAACTTATCCAGGCCCTTGATGGAAGTAACACCGGTTCCGGAGGCAGATACGCTCTCGGCATCGGATTCAAACGCAGTTCCGCCAAGCGTAACGGTAAATACGAGGTCAGAATGGGATATGGTGCAACCGGAGAGCGCGCTTTGGAGGCTGTCCACCGCCTCGCCGGAAAGCGCCGTATTGTCCTCTATCGC
Organism: Oscillospiraceae bacterium; assembly: GCA_050252415.1. Lineage (GTDB taxonomy): Bacteria > Bacillota > Clostridia > Oscillospirales > Oscillospiraceae > Heteroscillospira. The sequence continues at coordinate 8,456 of JBFWKZ010000105.1, forward strand.
AAGCTCCGTGAGCGTTTTTATTCCCTTAAGCGTATTTAAGTCCGCGTCGTCCAGCCCCGTACCCTTGAGCCCCAGGCGCTTTAATGCCTTAAGCTTGGTAAGCGGCTTTATGCTGTCGATATCATTGTAGCTCAGCCATAACTCTTCCATAGAAGTCATTGCGGATACGGCGGTGAAATCCGCGATATTATTGTGATCCGCATCGAGATAGGTAATATTGGAAAGTCCCATC
>JBFWKZ010000106.1:0-8669 GCA_050252415.1 Oscillospiraceae bacterium
CAAACCAGTTGTAAACATCCATGCGTGAGCATTCAATGGCCTTCGTTATCGTATTTTCAGTAATTCGGGTAAATCCCGCAATGTCGATGACAGTGGGTATGCGGTCGGCATATTCGAACTGGGGGTATAAGATACCCTCAGGTTCATTTGAGGTGCTGATACAGCGGAAAACGTCGCCAACGCGATAGCGCATAAACGCTCCGCCTTTAAAATTGGATATGACCAGCTCGTATTTTTCGCCGGCCACCAGCTCGTCCATCAGGAACGTCCGCGGCTGATAATCCGGATTCTGCAGGCTGATCTCCATCTCCTGTTCGGGAATAAACTCATAAAAGCAAATATCGGGAAAGAAAACGAGTCCGTTTTTAGACCAGGTTTCAGTCGCGATGCAGGTTGGCTCCGTGCCGCCGAATATCTCCAGCGGCTGGACGCCCCAGTAATTGCGAATACGCTTTTTGAAGCAGGCGGAGTCGGTCCCGCCGCACATGAGTCCCTTTGGTTTCCAGATATCTTTCGGCCGGATCTCCGTATTATATTCGCGGCTGTGCATATAAGCCTTGAGCATGCGGAAAGCCATTTTTGGGCGCATATTGAGCAGTTTTCCGAGGGACAGGGATTTACCGCCGCCTCCCTTGATAAAGTCCGACATGGATTCGCTCATCCTCGCCATGACGCTGCTCATGCCGAAAAAGATATCAATATCATGTACCATACCCAATTTAAAGCCCTGTACGTTGCGCTCACCAAAACTCATACGTGTGGCGTCGTTCACCTTTGGCATGAAATTGACCGTCAGCTCTCCCTCAAGCGCATAGGGGATGATGCCGGTAAAAAAGGGCAGGGGCGCCATGCCGAACAGAAAGTTTGCTTTTGAACGAAGCGAGAAACTGCCCTTACGGTCGCTGGTCGCAAGGATCATTGCGGATACGATAGATCCGCGGTGGTGGTCTATCATACTTTGGGTATACGGCGCGGTCTTTATGGGGTGACTGCCGCCCTCCCAAGTGGTCTCGATCCAGATGACCGGCTTTGCCGGAAGCGCATCTTCCTTCCTTTCCAGCAGAATGTCGGCGTAGTCCTGATACGTTGTCAGCGGAACCGTCTGGCGAAATTCGTCGATCGTCTGCGGCCTTACCCCATGCATGATTTTCTGTCCAAGCTGGCAGGAGGCATACAGCTCGAGCTGTTCCATCATCAATCGTTTCTGTATTTTCATATATTCCGCCAGGCTGAGGTCAAGGAAGCCACAGTACTGCTGCCAAACGCTCTTGCACATGTGTTTGGCAAGCTTTTCGTCCAGATTCATATTACTACTCCTTTCCTCTGATAGTCTCGAAACCACGCCGGATAGAGGCGGTATTGGGAATCAGGAACGGAACCCTGAGGCGGTATTCCTCATATCCCGAAAGCGTTTTTGGGAAAAGCCATCGATCCTGAACATAGACATGTAAAACGTCCATCATTGTCCAACATATGGCGGCGGCCAGCATTGTGTCTCTACCGGAAACAAGCCAGAGGCAGAGATACATCAGCGCGAAAAACAGGACTCCCGGATGGCGGCAGACGGCATAAAGTCCGGTGTCTACAACTCGGCCGCTCTCTCCCTCAACATAAGTTTTTAAAAAGGGCAGGGAAAAAAACAGCGCCCACAGCATCATGAGCAAAGACAGCATGGCAAGAACGGCAAACACGATCATCCACGGCAGCGAAAGCAAAACGCGTATCCCGCCGGAAAAAAAAGCGCCGATGCTCGAAATGAAGAGCACTGCACACCCGAGAAAAAACAGCACGCCCCCAAACGGCATTGTGCGGTACAGCTTATTAAAATCGAAAAGATAAAAAAATACGAATGCAGCGCAGCCGGACACGACGAAAAACATCTTCAGCGCTCCTTAGCCATAAATCCGATTCCGGTTATGTAAGGTCCGGTATTGGTGGAGATGGAGGGCCCGGCATAGAAAATTCCTACCGGCGGTTTGCCGGAAAGCGCCTCAAGCAGGGCGGCGAGTTCGTTGGCCGCATCATCGGTAATTCCTCGGAGCACAACATAGTCGGACTCACCATTCCAACGCTTTTGGAACATTTCAGCAATATACCGGACAGCAGCGTGTTTGCCGCGGGTTTTCTTGATGGTACGAAATACTCCGCCGAGATTGCTCATAACCGGACAGATCCCCAAGAGGTCACATACGGCCTGTACCGCGCCGCCGATGCGACCGGAAAGGCGGACATACTTAAGTGTAAACACGGTAAAATAGGTCTCCAATGACCCAAACCACTCATGGATAAGGTCAAGTACCTCGTCAACCTCCGCCCCGTTGCGGTATGCCTGAGCGGCACGGAGAATACCATAACCATAGGATATGGAATAGTTGCCGGAGTCAATAACGTGGATATCAAATTTGCTCCGGGCTTCAGGGTGCTCCTCATAAAACAATTGCCGGCCCACATTGGCACTGGAAAAAGTGCCGGAACCGACTGCCGTCATCGTTGTGAGGATAACGCAGTCATAACCCGAATCGTATGCCGCGGAAAATTTTGCTCTAAAAACCGCCGGCGGGATCTGCGCCGTCACGGGAAGCGCCTCTGCATTTTCAAGTATCTTATAATATTCCGGTGGTGTAAAGGAGTAACTCTCCCGATATGCTGTTCCGTCTATCGTTATGGTAAAGGGAAGAATTTCAATCCCCAATTCATCTGCCGTTTTAAGTGGAATATCGCAGTTGGAGTCGGTCAAAAACTTAATTTTTGTCATTCGTGTTCCCTCTGTGTGTCGTACATACCTTAAAATTATTCATAAAATATGTAATCATTTTCATTGCCGGCATGGTAAGGATACGCTGCATATGTCACTGCCCCCAATAATATAATAAAAATGATAGCCTATTTTACGAGCACTGTCAACAAATCTCCGCAAATATTCCAATTATTCACTCAAAAGAATCCGTCGAAGATCATGTGCTGATCAAAATAATTTTTCACCTTTTTTGATACCACAAAATATTGTGTCTCTAAAAAAATAAAGGCCCAATTAATAAAATCGAAAACGTTGAAAACTCAAATTTGGTTTTGATCGCTCAAGTCCTTTTTCCCGGTATTTTTTGCAAATAAGCACAAAAAAGATATATTTCCCCCGCAAAAACATGCAATTAATTGCAAAAAAATACGTTTATGTATGCGGCAGTCAAAATTGGTATACGGAGGTAGGCGCCGATCCCCGGCTGCATCTTTCGCACAAAAAGCAGCATATCCCGGCGCGCGTCGCACCTTCGGCAAAACCATAACCCTCTCCCTCGGCGCACTGAGCCTGATTTCACAATATCACGGGGAGGGCAACGTCCGCCATCTCCGCAATCTCTGCGAGCGGCTGACCGTTGTTTCCGGAGGCGAGACGATTTCTGAACAGCAGGTTTTAATGGAGCTCTCCACAAATACATTTTTGGAAAGGCCATTTAAAGCATAGCTGTCCCAACCGGCGCAACCGGAGGAAATGGTCATTTTCAATACCTCAGCGCAGCTCCGCCGCGTTCTGGCCGAGTGCCATGGGAACCGGAACGCGGCAAGGCGCAGAAGCGCTCGGCATCAGCCGTCCAACGCTCTGGAAGTACCTGAAAACGCTTGGAATATAAATTTTGAAAAGCCCGGTATGCCGGCCGATCAAACCGTTTTGATTCGGTCATTATGAAGCCGCCCGTTGAGACCGCGGATTTAGATATTGGCTTGACTGAGCCCGTTAAATTGGCGTATACTCAAACCAATGAGGTGATCTTATGTTAAAAGAGTCGATAAAAGGTCCAAGCGGCTATGAGATTCCGTGTATGTTCAGCTTACACGGTGAGAGCCAGATACTCATTTCCGCCCACGGATTTGGCAGCTGCAAAACCAGTGCGACCTCCATGCTGCTGCATAACACGCTTCCGGATTCCGGCATTGGTGTCGTGAGCTTTGACTTTCCCGCACATGGCGAAAGCGGTGTGGACGGCTCTCGCCTGCGCATTGCCAACTGCCTCGACGACCTCGGCGCACTTGAGGCGGAAGTGCTTTGCCGGGAACCTGCTGCGGAGATCGTTTACTTTGGCTCCAGCTTCGGCGCATATATCACGGCGCTGTACCTTTCTCTGCGCGGCCATAAGGGAAACCGGGCTTTTTTCCGCTCGGCAGCCGTGACGATGCCGGACCTACTTCTCAGCACTTCTCATCCGGTAGCCGAGGAGAGCATTCGGGAAAACGGCTGGTTTATGCTGGCGCTGCCGGGTTCCGACAGGCCGCTGAAAATAACGCGTGAATTTTTGGAAGACCTACGCCGGCATGACCTGTTTTCTCTGTACCGCAGCGACACGAAGCTTACGATGATTCATGGCGACTCCGACTCGGTCGCTCCGTATTCGGCGGCTGTACGCTTTGCCCAAATGTCCGGCGCACAGCTTATAACGGTTCCGGGCGGAGAACACAACCTTGCTAAACCCGGTCAGCCGCAGGCCATGGTCAGCGCGGTTATCAATTTTGTCTCAGAAAGCGAGTGACGGCTCTTGCACATTCCATCAGCTGCAACCCAGGCGCTGGATATACTGAGTTTTGACCGCGCGCTGCACAGCGATCTTAAAACGCAGTATGACCGTGAAAAGTGGCTCTATGTCCCCGACTTCTATTCCGAATACCGTTACATACTTGGTACCCGTGGGAAAAACCCGCTGATCTGCATCGGCATAAACCCCTCCACGGCCGAGCCGGACAACCTGGATAATACCCTGAAATCGGTAGCGAGAATCGCGAACGGCAACGGGTTCGACAGTTGGGTGATGTTCAATGTCTATGCCCAGCGCGCCACCCGTCCGGACGATATGGATCTGGAGCTGAACGAACAGCTTCACGGCGAAAACATGAAAGCGTTTGATTATGTCCTCCACGGTGTTGCCGACGGCAAGCGTCCCGCCGTCTGGGCGGCGTGGGGCGCAATCATCGAGAAGCGGCGATATCTGCCGAAGTGCATACGTGACATGGTTGCCTTGGGCAAAACATATAACGCCATGTGGCTGAAATGCGGCAAATGCTCCTTAAAGGGACATCCGCACCATCCGCTGTATCTGCGAAAGGACTTGCCTGTCGAACCATTTAATGTCGAGGAATATTTAACGCGCTGCTGCCGATGACGGCGCGGTTTGGTCCGCGCAAAGCCCGGCGAAATTAAACATTCGCCGGGCTTTCGTTTAATCGTAACGCGTTGGCTCAGAGAAACGGCTCTGAGTAACCCTGATCATCTTACACCCCTTCGGTCAACGTGATGCTGCCTGTCGCAATGGGAAGGTTGGCGTAGTTCTTGCTCAAAGGGGTCTGTCGGAGGCCGATTCCTTTTTTATCAAGCGGATTACGACAATATACATCCCCACAACAAAAGCCACAAAGAGCAAAGTTGAAAGGACGGTACCGATCATGGTGCAGGCGTCATAAAAACCGTGCAGGACGACGGCAATAAGATACCCGGCCCACAAATTTAAAATCTCCCCTCTTTTATTGCCATACGTCTCGCACAGCTTGGCGCGTCCATAGAACAAGCCCATAAAGACGGCGAAAGCCATGTGTGCCGGTATGGCAAGTATCGCACGGGGGATTGCGACGGTCAGCCCATAACCGAAGACATAACTGATATTCTCAAAAGCGGCAAAGCCCAGCGAGACAAAAACGGCGTATACGATACCGTCAAAACGATAGTTGAAGTTGGGGTCGGTCCATGTCCGGCGTTTCAAAAAGAAGAATTTAGTTCCCTCTTCCACAACTGCAACGACAAGGAAGGCAAAAATCACGCTGAATGCGGGACTGCTCGCGTCCACAAGCACCGATAAAATGCTTTTTCCAAAAGATTCCAGCACTATGGAGACGAGCGCGGCTGCAACGCCCCTAAACAGCAAAGCCCGCAGGAGCATAGGGGGTTCCTTCTCAACCGTGTCCTCATGGTAGATATACCGCAACAGGAATACGGCCGGCAATACCGCGGCCATGAGATAGATTCCGATAACAGTTAAAAATGGCAGTGCAAAAAACAATGTGCTCATCTCCTTTTTTTATCTCTGGAATGCCGCACTCTCAGATCATTTTACCCTAAATCCGCCAGTGACGACAGCGATGTCATCGCCGCCGGTTGCCCCGCAAGGGGCGAGGCGGTCGTGACAGAAATGGCAGCCGGACTCCCGCCGGACGCGGGACCGTCCGGCATGCCGGGTATAATAGCCGTTTTGCGGCTATTATACCAGATCATATCGCAAAAGTCTTCACGTTTTTTGAACAAACAGCGTATAAAAACGCATCGCTGTCTCTCCCGAAAAGAGACTAATCTCATTATAATCTTTTGCATATGACTTCACGAACACTTTAAGCTTTTCCGCATTCCCCCAAATCCCGGAGCTTTATTTGTAAATTTCCGGAAGAGTGGACTTTTCTATCCGTCACCACATCTTCCGGCCCAATATGCCCATAGAGTACGGGTGATAACGGATCATGGGCTTGGGTGCGGCTTTCAACGGCTTTTAAGCTGTGATTCGCATAACAATACCTGCAGCCGTTTCTGCAAGTATTGTATGCGCCGATATCGATGCTGGCCACACAGCCGCAGTGTTCTCGCTGATTCTTGTCCTTATCAATATCAAGCTGATATCCGATTAAGCTTTCAAATAATGCGCAATCCACACAATGGCCGTGACGGATGCCGAATGGCTCAAGGTCTATCTCCTCGGCACAGGATTCAATGACAAAATGGTATTGCGACGCAACAGCCATAAACCGTTGTGCCAGTTCCCTCATCTGGCCTTCCTCCATCTTAAGAATGCCAAGGTTTTTTGTATTATTCTGCGTATTCCGATAGAAGTCTAAAAAACTGATGATACATTTCTCGGTGTATCCGGATAGTCTTTTGGCGATCTCATTAAAATACGTGACATGATAATCCATCGTATATTTGGGTGTAAACATAATGGGATCATACCGCCAGATTACACGCTCCGGTCCGATCCTTCGCGACAATTCCTTAAATGCCGGGATAATGCTGTCATTTTTGGATGGAAGGTTTTTCTCAACATCCCTGCCATATGAATTCAGCGTAAACTGAAAATAATATTGATACGGTCTGATCGCATTTAATCCGGACAACATTGGGATGGGATTTTTCGTCCAAAAAACAATTCCGTCGACAACCTCCGGAGATAAATCGATACGGCTGACCCGGTGACTGTTTACCGGGTTACGGACACAGACATAACCGGCTTCAATTCGATTAAAAAACCATTCCGAATAAAATGCCGGAATATCGGTTCTTCGGCTCGCACTGATAATCAATTTTCTCCCCCTCTCCATGATTTTTTGCAGATCAATGCGTTTTTTCATTTTATGTTCATAACGATATACTCATACAATGCGGTCAGAAAGGCCGCATCTTTCATATCGGTCGTCGGCTGTATGCCAAGAAGATTTCTCACTTTCTTCATTCTGGAGACGACCGTGTTTTTGTGCATAAACAGTTTGGTCGCCGCGACCTCCGGTTTCATATTGGAATCGATCATGGCGCCCACAGTATCTAAAAACATATCGGTCTCATTCTTTTCTTCGAGGAGATTATAATAATAGTCGAAAAAAGTTCCAAGCGAGCGGATGTCGATCTGGCTCACCGTATACTCAATATAGTAATTTTTCAGATAAATCGTATCAAACGCCTGATGGTATTTCTGCGTTCTCAGCCAGGACATACTGTTGAAGACGCCCCGGCAGCCTAACAGCGTCGTCTGAGGAATGCCGCAAATAAAGCGCACGGAAAATTCGCCGTCGGCCACTCGGTGGGACAGATGTCTTTTTATCTCATTCGCGACCTCTTTGGCATACAGCTCATAGTCCACCTTATAGACCGAGGGCAGGCTCAGGAGAAACAGCGCATTTTGTCCATCCAGGGGCAGAATGATGTCCTGCGAGTCAAACTTGGTCTTACTGCTGTAGAGGTCGATCAGGATTTTCATACAGAGATCTCTGTTGAAACCGGAAAGTGTAATCAATATCGGAAAACGCAGGCATTCGTTTTGGATCCCCATTGCTGAGGCTAGCCGCAGCACACGAGCGGCATTCAGCGGGGTCTCCATGAGCAATGCGTAAGTGAGTTTGTCGCTATAACTCTTTGCCTTATTAATATCCGTACCGGTATCCTGATACCCAAGCATGGATTCAAGGGCAAATTTGATCGTTTTCGCCACGTGAAGAATCTCGGCCGGATTTCCGGAGACGCCGACGACGCCAATCGGTTCATTACCGTCAAGCATAAGTAGGTTTACGCCGGGATGCTTGACGCCGATCATTCCCTCCTTGACACTGTCTATCCGATGGAGAAGCTGCTTATTGGCAATCATATCATGCGCAATGATATGGAAATCCCCAATGCGCTCCGAATCCGAACTGGCAATGATGATCCCCTTTTCATTCATAATGTTGACGTGAAATCCGAGCTGCCGGTATACCTTATCAACGAAATTTTGGGCAAACGATATTTTGAACATGACGCACACTCCTAAGTAGTCAGCCGATACCTAAAAGACAAACATTTTTGTGTTATCGGCACAATACATAAGAAACAATATTATGATAACATATTTCTAGCAATATTGCATCGTTATTCTTGGCCGTATTATAGCACTCAA
>JBFWKZ010000107.1:0-8579 GCA_050252415.1 Oscillospiraceae bacterium
TTCCATGATATCAGCTCCGATTAGTAAATAAAATAATAGCAATATTATACACTATAATTCTATTTTTACAATACGCGACAAGTACCGGCGCGGCTATTTCGCCGATAAATATAAGAAAAAGGCCGATTTTTCAAAAAAAATAGCCTTTTTGCCTGTTTGACGGGATTGGACTGTACCGCGGGTACGATAACTTCGATTGATTTTCTCCGGTCAACGACAGCCGGATTATCCATGTTGCACGGCAATCGGAAATACAATTTATTGATATTGACAACATTGGCATTATACAGTATAATAACCACGTTATAATGCTGAGATGGGAAGTAGTAATCGCAGAGTCACTGTGCAGAGAGGCGGCGTCCGGTGCAAGCCGTCCGGTGGCGGCGATAAAGTCGTCCTGGAGCTTCGGCGGTGAACGCATTAGCCGCCGGCGTTTGACCTATGTTACGGGTTGCAGAGTGCGGATTTTCCGAACTCAGGTGGTACCGCGGTATCTTATCGCCCTGGGGATAACTGTCCTCAGGGCGTTTTTGTTTGTTTGCAGGAGGTAAAAAAATGAGAGAACTGCCTAAAATTTATGATCCCAAAGCGGTTGAGAAAAAAATCTACAGCATGTGGGTAAACGGCGGCTATTTCAAAGGCGTCATCGATCCTGAGAAAAAGCCGTTCACGATTGTTATTCCCCCTCCGAACGTCACGGGCCAGCTCCACCTCGGACATGCCTTTGACGAGACGATTCAGGATGTTCTGATCCGTGTTAAGCGCATGCAGGGCTACTCCGCCCTTTGGATACCGGGAACCGACCACGCCGGTATTGCGACGCAGATAAAGGTTGAAGAGGAGCTGCGCGTCAAGGAAGGGCTGACGCGGTATGACCTGGGCAGGGATAAGTTCCTTGAGCGTGTCTGGGCCTGGAAAAAGCAATATGGCAGCCGCATCGTCGAGCAGCTCAAAACGCTCGGGTGCTCCTGTGATTGGGACAGAGAGCGCTTTACCATGGACGAAGGCTGCTCGAAGGCGGTCCGTGAGGTTTTTGTGTCGCTTTATGAAAAGGGACTCATCTACAAGGGCAACCGCATCATCAACTGGTGCCCGCACTGCACGACCGCGCTGTCCGATGCGGAGGTCGAGCATGAGGAGATGCCGGGAAACTTCTGGCATATCCGCTATCCGATAAAAGACAGCGACGACTATCTTATCATCGCCACGACCCGTCCCGAGACGATGCTTGGCGATACGGGCGTTGCCGTCCACCCGGACGACGAGCGCTATACCCATCTGGTCGGCAAGACCTGTATCCTGCCTCTGGTTAACCGTGAGCTGCCGATCGTCGCCGATGAGTATGTCGATAAGGATTTCGGTACCGGATGCGTCAAGATGACCCCCTGCCACGACCCCAACGACTTTGAAGTCGGCCTTCGCCACAATCTGGAGCAGATCCTTGTTCTGGACGAGAACGCAAAAATTATCAACGGCGGCAAGTACAACGGCATGGACCGCTACGAGGCGCGCAAGGCGATCGTCGCGGACCTTGACGCGCAGGGCTATCTGGTCAAGGTCGAGCCGCATACGCATAATGTCGGCACCTGCTACCGCTGCGGCACGACGGTCGAACCCATCACCAGCCCTCAGTGGTTTGTGAAGATGGCGCCTCTTGCCAAGGAGGCAATGGCGGTCGTGCACGACGGACAAATCAAATTTGTACCGGACCGATTTGTCAAGACTTACGATAACTGGATGGAGAATGCCCACGACTGGTGTATCTCGCGCCAGCTCTGGTGGGGCCACCAGATCCCGGTCTGGTACTGCGACGACTGCGGGCATATGACCGTCTCGCGTGAGGACGCGACCGAGTGCGAGGCCTGCCACAGCAAGAATATCCACCGTGACCCCGACGTGCTGGACACGTGGTTCTCCTCGGCGCTTTGGCCGTTCAGCACACTTGGCTGGCCGGAAAAGACCCCGGAGCTCGACTATTTCTATCCCACCGACGTTCTTGTAACGGGATATGACATTCTGTTCTTCTGGGTTGCACGCATGATCTTTTCCGGCAACGAGCATATGAAGCAGGTCCCGTTCCACACGGTCCTGTTCCACGGCCTCATCCGTGATGCGCAGGGCAGAAAGATGAGCAAGAGCCTGGGCAACGGCGTGGACCCCATCGAAGTCATTGATACCTATGGCGCCGACGCGCTGCGCTTTAATATCATCACAGGCAACAGTCCCGGAAACGACATGCGCTATTACAATGAGCGCTGCGAGGCCATGCGCAACTTTGCCAATAAGATATGGAACGCCAGTCGCTTTGTCATGATGAACCTCACGATCGATAAGAACACGCTGCCCGAAAAGCTGGAGCTTGAGGACAAATGGATACTCTCCAAGCTCAACAACCTTGCAAAGGAAGTTAATGAAAACATCGACAAATTTGAGCTGGGCATAGCCGCGAACAAGATCTACGATTTCATTTGGGACACTTACTGTGACTGGTATATCGAACTGACCAAGCCCAGACTGAACGGAGACGACGAGGCTTCAAAGCTCGGCGCGCAGAAAGTTTTGCTGTATGTCCTTGTGGAGATCCTCAAGCTGCTGCATCCGTTCATGCCGTTTATCACCGAGGAGATCTGGCAGGCACTGCCCCATGAGGGCGAGGTGCTTATGATTGAAAAATATCCCGAGTTTGACAAGGCACTTGATTTTCCCCGGGATGAGCAGAACTTCGAGACCATCATGTCCGCCATACGCGCTGTCCGCAGCCGCCGCGCCGAGATGAACGTGCCGCCTTCCAAAAAGCCAAGACTTATCATTGTGACCGATAAGACAGACGTTTTCGAGAGCGGGCGGGTATACCTCTCAAAGCTGGCCTATGCCGGTAATCTTGAGATTACCGAAAAGGCGCCTGAGTCTGTCGACGGTATGGTTTCCGTGGTGACCGACGAGGCGAGAATGTTTATGCCCATGGCGGAGCTGGTCGATCTCGACGAGGAACGCGCCAGAATCCGCAAAGCGCTTGAGAAGGCGGATAAAGAACTCCAAAATCAGGAGAAAAAGCTTTCTAATGCGGCATTTTTAGCAAAAGCCCCGGAGAAGATCGTAACTCAGGAGCGGGAAAAGGCGGATAAAGCGCGCGCGCTTATCGAAAATCTCACCGAAAGCCTCAAAAACCTCGGCTGAGGCGACGGCATTCGGCTGATTCCGCCGTAAATAGAATATAAAATAGCACCGTGCAGATCGTTCTGCACGGTGCTTTCTTTTTGCAAAAGACAGGAGGAATGACTATGAAATTGCTGACGAATTGCCATGATGGCCGGCTGCGGGTAAACCTGTCCGGCGAGCTTGATCATCACAGCGCAAAGGATGCTATGAATGGCATTTCAAAGGCGATAGACGACTGCATCCCCAGAGAATGCGTGCTGGATTTTTCCGGGCTGACGTTTATGGACAGCTCCGGTGTCGCGCTGATCCTCAGAGTCTATAAACGTATGCGTGACTGTGAGGGGAAAATGTGGGTCGAAAATCTTCAGCGTCAGCCGCTTAAAGTCATAGACGCATCCGGCATCGACCGTGTGGTAAGAATACTGAGTACCGTCAAGGAGGGCGAAAAATGAAGAAGGAAAACTACATACGGCTTGAGTTTCCCAGCAAAAGTGTGAATGAGGCGTTTGCCAGAGCCGCGGTGGCATGCTTTGCCGCTCAAACCGACCCGACGCTTGAGGAGCTCAGTGATATCAAAACGGCCGTCAGTGAGGCGGTCACGAATGCCATTGTCCACGGCTACCCCAGTACGATCGGTAAAATCAGTCTTAAAGCCGCGATCCTTGAGGACAACAGTGTGGAGATCATCATCAGAGACTGGGGCAAGGGGATAGAAAATGTGGCTCAGGCAAGAGAGCCCATGTTTACGACTGGCGGCGACGAAAGAAGCGGTATGGGCTTTACGATTATGGAGAGCTTTATGGATTCGCTGAAAGTTCGTTCGGCCCTCGGTAAGGGTACGACGGTTACAATGCGCCGCCGGATAACATTAAGGAGCAAAAAAACGGAATGACCGCCATAACGGAACTTATTCGCCTGGCTCAGCGGGGTGATGAGAAGGCCATGGAGCGCATTGTCAGGGAAAACTCCGGCCTTATCTGGAGCGTGGCGCGACGCTTTACCTCCCGGGGCGTTGAGTTGGACGACTTATATCAGCTCGGCTGTGTCGGCTTCATCAAAGCCGTAAAAGGTTATGACGAGAGCTATGGCACGCAGTTTTCAACCTACGCCGTACCCAAAATATCCGGTGAGATCAGACGCTACCTGCGCGACGACGGCAGTGTCAAGGTCAGCCGCGGCATAAAAGAGCGGGCAAACCTCATACGCACGGCCAGAAATACGCTTGAACAGCGCCTGGGCAGAGAGCCGTCAATTTCCGAACTGAGCAAAGAGACGGGGCTGGAGGCTGAAGACATTGCAGTAGCGGAGACGGCAACTGGACCCGCCGAATCGCTAAACCGTGAAAACGGGGAGGATGGCTTCACGTTGGAGCACATCCTCGGCGACTACACACAGGAGGAGCGCATGCTGGAGCGCGTCGCATTGAAAGAGGCCATCTCAACGCTCGATGAGAGAGAGCGGAATGTGATCGCCCTGCGATTTTTCCACGGTATGACGCAGGATAAGGCGGCAAAGGTACTGGGCGTATCGCAGGTCCAGGTATCCCGGCTTGAACGCCGCGCCCTGAATTCACTGCGGGAATTCATGAAGTAGCCTGCTGAAAAGCGAATAAGAAAACACGACCGGATGAGCCGGTCTTGTTTTTTTGGTCAAAAGCCTCCTTGTGCTTATCCGGGTTTTGCGTTATAATGACAATTCGGAGAGAAATGAGGGAGAGATAGGAATACTATGACGAATACCGAGCTTGAAAACAGATATTGTGCGGCGCGCCGGGCGGTCATCGCCCGCGATTTCAGCCACTTGAATGATAGGCAGCGCGAAGCCGTCATGACGACGGAAGGCCCGCTCCTGCTGCTCGCCGGCGCGGGAAGCGGAAAGACGACCGTTCTCATAAACCGCATTGCGAACCTGCTTAAGTACGGCAGGGGAAGCGACAGCCGCGAGATTCCAGACAATGTCGGCGAGGGCGAGCTTGCCCTCCTTGAGGAATATGCCGCCTCCGGCAAAGCGGACATTAAGCAGCGGGCGCAGGCCATGGCGGCCCTCGACCCGGTTGAACCGTGGCGGATCATTGCGATAACGTTTACAAATAAGGCGGCGAACGAGCTCAAGGATCGGCTGGAGCGGATGCTCGGGCCGGATGCTCAGGACATCTGGGCCATGACGTTTCACTCCGCCTGCGTGCGTATCCTCCGCCGTGACTGCGAAAAGCTTGGCTATGCCCGCGGCTTTGCGATCTATGACACCTCCGACAGCCAGTCCGTCATGAAGCGCGTGCTGAAAGAGCTGAATTATGATGAAAAAATGTTTCCCCATCGTATGGTTTTGAGCCAGATCAGCAAAGCGAAGGACGCCATGCTCGACGCCGGGACATTCCTGGAGCAGGCGGAGGCGTCGGGCGATGTGCGCCGGATCCACATCGGCAAAGCTTATGACGGCTATGCGCGCCGCCTGCGCGAAGCCAATGCCATGGATTTCGACGATTTGATCTACAATACGGTTCGTCTGCTGTCGGATCACAGCGACGTCCGCGATTATTATCAGCGCCGATTCCGCTATGTGCTTATCGACGAGTATCAGGATACGAACAATCTTCAATATCTGTTGGCCTCCGATCTCGCCGGCGGATATGAGAATATCTGTGTGGTCGGCGACGACGATCAGAGCATCTATAAATTCCGCGGTGCGACGATTGAAAACATACTCAGCTTTGAAAGCCAGTATAAGGGCGCGCGCACAATAAGGCTTGAACAAAACTACCGGTCCACGGGGCACATCCTCGACGCCGCAAATGCGGTTATCAGCAACAATGTCGGGCGTAAGGGCAAGGAACTGTGGACAGAGGCGGAAGACGGCGACAAGCTGAGCCTCTATGTGGCTCAGAACGAGCACGACGAGGCGCAGTATGTGGCGGCGCGGATACTCGAAAATTTTTCTACTGCGAAGAGCTGGAAGGACAACGCCGTCCTCTATCGCATGAATGCCCAGTCAAACCAGTTGGAATATGCCTTCAAGCGAAACGGCATCCCCTATCGGATCATAGGCGGCACGCGCTTTTTTGACCGGGCTGAGGTCAAGGATATGCTTGCCTATCTGAGCGTGATCGTGAATCCCGCCGACGATCTGCGCCTGATCCGAATCGTCAATACTCCGGCGAGAGGCCTCGGAGACAAGACGGTTGAGGCGGCAAGGCAGATCGCCGCCGATTCCGGCAAAGCGCTCTTTGAAATCATTGAAGATGCCGGCCGATATCCGGAGCTCCAGCGCTCGGAGCTGAGACTGCGGCAGTTTGCGAATATGATCAATGAACTGCGCGAGATTTCTCAGGAGGCGAGCGCCGACGATCTCTATGACCTTGTCATCGAGCGGACCGGATACGTCCGTATGCTTGAGGAGAAGCCGAACGACGAAAACACGGCGCGCATTGAAAACGTCCATGAGCTGAAGACCAACATTATCAATTACATAAAAGAGACGGGTGAGAACCATATCTCAGGCTTTCTCGATGAGGTCGCACTTTATACCGATATCGATAACCTTGACCGGGAGGCCGACTGCGTCGTGATGATGACGATGCATTCGGCAAAGGGCCTTGAATTTCCCAATGTCTTTATCGTCGGCATGGAGGAGGGCATGTTCCCCGGGGTGAGGTGTATCGGCGAGCCGGAGGAAATGGAGGAAGAGCGCCGGCTTTGCTATGTCGCGCTCACAAGGGCGAGAGAGAAGCTCTATCTCTGCTGCGCAAGGCAGCGGATGCTTTTTGGCCGCACCTCGGCCAATAAGGTTTCCCGTTTCGTCGACGAGATCCCGGAAAGGGATATCGATAAGCCGGAGCCTCCAAAATCTGGCCATTTCGGCTCGCATGGTTTTTCCTCGGCCGGGGGAAGACACCCCCAGCCGAAGCATAAAATTACCTATGCGCCGTCCCAGACTGCGGAAAAGCCCGCGGTCAATTTCCAGAAGGGCGACATGATAAAGCACAAGGCGTTCGGCCGCGGTATGATAACGGCGCTGACGCCGATGGGCGGCGATGCGCTTATTGAAATCGCGTTTGACGGCATCGGCACGAAACGCCTGATGCTCAGAGCCGCGTCACAGCATATGACAAAGGAAAAATAATACCATGGAAAAGGGGCTGCGGCAAAACAGCCCGAAAAAAGCAGAGCCGTTATGGCTGCGAAAGCAGACACAACAGCTCTGCTTTTGATATAATTTGCGTTGTTGACAAACAAAATACACCGCGACAATTACGGTAGAGAAAAACGGAATGTGCAGCTAAAATTGACGGGATATTTTTATTTCCAGTGTTGAGCAAAAAAAGTGTAAGAAAAACCCTGTTCGCCCGTATAATAAGTGTCAATGACAAAAATGCACGTGCAGAAAACGGGAGAAAGGAGATGCGGATTGAAACATGTGGATCAACTGATGCTTGAAGATATCTATGATACGCAATACAAGCGTGTTTATAATTACATCAGCTACCGGATTAATAATCACATGGATATTGAGGATTTAGTCAGCCTTGTTTTCTTAAAAGTAATCGAAAAATACGACAGTTACGATCCGCAACGTGCCTCATTATCCACATGGGTCATAAGCATCGCCCGCAACACCGTATCCGACTATTTCCGAGCAAAAACCCGAAACCCTCCGATAGACTTTGATTCGGCAGAACCATATTTACCGTCCGATGAAGTTCCGGACAGCATCCTGATTAAAAACGAACAGAATTTAACGCTTGTCAAAGCCTTGAATACGCTCAACGCCCGGGAGAGAAATCTGATTGCATTGAAGTTTGGCGCGGAGCTCAATACCAAAGAAATCGCTCGGGTGATGGACTTATCCACAGTCAATGTCGGCGTAATCATGTTCCGAAGCTTAAGAAAACTTCGCGCTTATTTTGAAAAGGAGGAATCGGTATGCAAAGGAATCGCACCGAAAATTGGAAAGACGTGCTGAGTGTGGATTTCAGCGCCGAATCCCAAAAGAAAGAAGAGACGAAACAGGCGCTGCTCCGGCATATCTGCCGGCGGGACGCTCTGAAGCTCAACATTGAAAAGGAGAATTTTACAGTGAAACAAACCACTAAGAGGTATTTTAAACGCACGACTGCGGTTGCATTGGCGGCCTGCCTGGTCGTAGTTCTTTCAATTTCCGCGCTTGCCGTAAGCACCTATTTTCACCTGGGACCGTACGCACAGTATAATTTCGACGCGGATATGGCACAGAATGAAGCCATGCCCGGTGATGAAGCCTTATCCGGCGATGTGACAACAGGCGATTCCGGCGATCTGGATTCGATGAGTACATTATTTGATAATCAGGATGATGCGCAGTCTTATCTGGCATTCAACGCCCTGTCTTTTACCTATGTCCCTGAGAGATACGTATTGGAAGGCTATCGCATATACAACGATGCG
>JBFWKZ010000108.1:0-8204 GCA_050252415.1 Oscillospiraceae bacterium
GGATTCGCTGATCGGCACCGTCGTGACTCTTCAGTATGTCTCCCGTCTTCAGGACTCTGAAGCAAAACTGCGCAGCAAACTCTCTGAAAAAGAGCATAAAGCAAAACATCGCTTTTATGAGATCCTTGGCAGTGCGCCCACTATTACATTTGCAATAAGCCAGGCGCAAAAATTCAGTCAGGTTGAGGCCAGCGTCCTGATAACCGGTAAAAGCGGTACCGGCAAAGAGCTTTTTGCCCAGAGCATGCACAATGCCAGCCGCCGGAAAAGTTTTCCGTTTGTTGCCATAAACTGTGCCGCTATTCCAGAAAACCTCCTAGAGAGCGAGCTTTTTGGTTATGTCGAGGGGGCCTTTACTGGCGCGGTACGCGGCGGTAAAATGGGAATAATCGAAATGGCTCACCGCGGTACGCTGTTTTTGGATGAAATCAGCGAACTTCCGCTTGGTCTGCAGGCTCGGCTTCTGCGTGTTTTACAGGAAAGAGAAATCCGCCGCCTGGGGCATGACAAGGTGATTAACGTTGATGTTCGTGTTTTCTCCGCCACAAACCGCAATTTGGACGAGCTTGTCTCCCAAGGTAAATTCCGTGAAGATCTCTACTACCGTCTGGACGTTTTACGCCTGAATCTTCCTTCACTAAGCGAGCGGCGGGAGGATATCCCCATCCTTTGCCGGCATTATATCAATTTATATGCCGAGCACAACAAAAAAACCGCTCCTGAATTTTCCAGAGAGGCAATCGCATTGCTGTCCTCTTTACCATGGGAGGGGAACATCCGTGAACTATGTAATGTGTGCCAACGCCTTATCGTCCTCTGCGATACCGGAGAGATCGGCGCAAAACTGGTGGAAGAGGCAATAAACCGTTCTCCCCAGTCAGTACGCTCGGATAACAGACAACTGGTCGTATCGCTGCTTGCACAGGGCATATCAAAAAGCGATATTGCCGCCCGGCTCGGAATAGAACGTACGACTCTTTGGCGAAAAATGAAAAAGTGGGGTCTCAACTGAGATTGAAAGCAAGTCCCTGGGTATAAGCCCAGGGGCTTGTTGCATTGTTGCGCAATGCGTTGGAGATATGTGCAACATAAATGCAGTATTTTTTCAATTGTACCGGGTGCCTTTGATTCTTGTCGCAAATAAATAAAAAAATATTTGGAATTTATTAATAAAATATTTATTGATAATAAAGCATATTTAATAAAAAAAATTCTTTTTCGTATTTTTTCTACAATTGGCATGATATTTGCACTTAAAATAAAAGCATAATGTTGCTGCCATGTACAAATACAGCACAAAAAGGTAAAATGGAGGACTTAACATGGGGAAAAAAGATATTCTTGTCGTCAGTGCCCACGCCGCTGACTATTGCACAAGAGCCGGTGGTACGCTGGCAAAATATATTAAAGAAGGCTATGCCGTACATGTGGTCTGCCTGACTTGCGGTGCAAGAGGTGAGTCCGGCGGTTACTGGAAAGATAATTCAAATGGTACGGTTGAAGCTTGCAGCGCTCTGCGAATGAAGGAATCCCGCGCTGCGGCCGAATATTTGGGCATTAAGGATATTGAGTTTCTCGGCTTAAACGACTATCCTCTTACCCTTGCTTCTGAGGAGACACAGCGCTATCTCACGAAACGCCTTTTGGAGATACGTCCCGAAATGATATTCACCCATTGGCTGAAGGACCCTACAAATCCTGACCATGCGATCACGGCAGAGCTTGTGATACGGGTAACAAACTGCGGTTCTCAGCTGGGTGCCTTTCCCAATACATCCGCTCACTATTATCCCAATATATACTTTTTTGAGAGTACCGTACCAATACCCGAGCTTAATGAATTTGCCCCAGATTTTTATGTAGATATCGGCGAAACCTATGAGACCAAAATGAAAGCCATATCAAAGTTTGAGTGCCAACCCCACCTCGCTAACTATTACATCCACTTTGCAAAACATCGTGCGCTTCAAGCAAAGATATGGACAAAGATGGACATTCAGTATGCTGAGGGCTTTAAACGTTTTACCCCTTATGTCGGTAAGATGCTGCCCATTACCGAGCGCGACGACTAGCATCGTGCAAAGGAAATAGCAAATCCGTGGGGAACGCCTTAGGGCTTAATATATCCCCGGTGTGAACACATCGAATAAAATTTAGGAGGAAAAGAAATGAAAAGAACACTTGGCATCATTTTAGCAGTCGTAATGCTTCTCGGGCTGATGGCCGGCTGCGGTGGAAGCAGCACGACTGAATCCACCGCGCCTGAGTCCACTGCTCCTGAGTCCACTGCTCCAGAATCTACCTCGCCTGAGGCATTTAAATGGCCCACCTCTTCGATCGAAGTCATCAACCCGTCTGCCGCCGGCGGTGAAACCGATACCTATGGCCGTATCTTCCAGCGCTATATGGAAACTGAGCTCGGCGTGACCATGCCCACTGTCAATATGGCGGGCGGCGGCGGCACGTTGGCCACCAACGAGGTAGCCTCTTCCGCAAACGATGGCTCCCGTGTGCTCATATTTCACAACGGATATCTCATTAACAACCTTATGGGGCTATCTGACTTAAACCTTGATAATATGTGCCCGGCTGCTATTGCCGTAACCGACTCCACTCAGATTTTCTTTGCGGCGTCAAGCCAGCCCTATGATGACCTCAAAGGCTTGATTGAGTATGTCAAGGACGGCGGCGAGGTCAAAGTCGCAACCGAGGTCGGCTCCTTCACACACTTCCAACTCCTTATGGTCCAAAAAGCCGGCGATGTCGAGTTCGATATTGTTGATGCAGGTACCACATCTGAAAAGATTGCCGCAGTGCTCGCCGGCGATGTCGATGTCATGGGTGCCAACTGGGCAACGATGAAGGATTACGTTGAAAACGGCGACGTAAAGCCTCTTGCCATTCTTGCCGACGAGCGCAGCAGTGCCTGCCCGGATGTTCCCACCGCTAAGGAACTCGGCTATGACATCGTTGTTGATAAATTCTTCTTCTACGCATTCCCAGAAGGAACCGATGAGTCCCTTATCGAAGCATTTAACGCAGCTGCACAGCGAGTCGCTCAGAATCCCGATTATCTTGCAGAGATCGCGGCGCTTAATGGAACCGCACCGGTTATGGATGTTCAGCAGACCTATGACTATATGAAGAACGTTATGGATTCGTATTCAGCGCTTCTCGATTAAAAACATAAAAATACGGTATTAAACACTTTTTTTCGGAGAGGCGGTCCGGCAAATAAGCCGGACCGCCTTGAACCCGACTTTCTCAGAAAGGCAGGATGTCTATGATAGCAAAATATAAAGAGTTTTTTCTGGGCATTGGTATTGCCATCCTAGCGGTCATATACGGATATTCGGCAACGCAGATACAAATCCGTGTCGCAACAGCTATAGGACCCAGATATGTCCCATACGGTTTAGCCGCAATATGCCTTATCCTGGGCATTTTACAGATGATAACCGGCTGGAACAAATCAAAAAAATACGACTCCGAGGAACATGATGAGGAAAGCAAGGACAACCTTATGGTTTTTCTTGTCTTTCTTGCCATTGCTGTTTATGTTGCAGTATTAAAAACGCTTGGCTTTCTCATTGCAACGACCGTCCTCTGTTTCTTACTCCAGATTATGCTCTGTCCAAAGGCCAACCGCAAGTATGGCATGTTTGCAATAGTCGCAGTTATCTCCACCGTTATTGTGTATTTTCTGTTCCGCTGGGGACTGCATCTCATGCTCCCCGTAGGTATGCTGAAATTCCTGCAATAAGAGAGGAGAAATATAAATGGCACTTTTTATACAAGGTTTTTCCGACTTACTGAACCCGCTTTGCCTGGGCCTGATCTTTGCGGGCGTTGTCGTCGGTATTGTTTTCGGATCCATGCCCGGCTTGTCGGCAACAATGGCGATTGCCCTGTTTCTGCCCATAACTTATGGGATGGAGGCGATCCCGTCTTTTGCGCTGATGATGGGCTTATACATCGGCGCGATATCGGGCGGCCTTATTACCGCTATCCTCATAAAGATACCTGGTACGCCCTCATCTGTCGCGACTTGCTGGGACGGCAACCCGATGGTCAAAAAAGGCGAGGGAATGAAGGCCCTGGGTGTCGGCATCGTATTCTCCTTCCTAGGTACAATATTCAGTATTCTGGCGCTCGTATTCATAGCGCCGACTCTTGCGAAGATCGCAACCAGTTTTGGTTTCTTTGAATATTTCGCCGTGTCCTTCTTTTCTCTGACAATGATCTCAAGTCTGAGCAGCGGTTCTATGGTAAAAGGCCTATTCTCCGGTGTCCTCGGCTTTATGTTTTCAACCGTTGGCATAGCGCCTATCGACGCGACCGCACGTTTCACTTTCGGCGTGAAAAGCCTTATGGGAGGGTTTTCCACGCTTCCCGTCCTGATCGGCCTTTTCGCTGTCACGGAAGTTCTCACCGCCGCACAGCAGGCGAGGTACGATAAGGGGTTTGAAGTTACCGCACCAAACACCAAAGGCGTAAAGGGTTACGGTTTCTCAATGAAAGAATTCAGGAGCCAGATACCCAACTATTTCCGCTCCTCGCTGATTGGAATTGGCATTGGAATCCTGCCCGGAATCGGCGCCGGTACCTCAAATATCCTCTCATATATTGTCGCGAAGAACCAATCGAAACATCCGGAACTGTTCGGCACCGGTATCATCGATGGCGTCGTCGCATCTGAGGCCGCAAATAATGCCTCCATCGGCGGGGCCATGATCCCATTACTGACACTTGGTATTCCGGGTGACGCCGTCACCGCTATCCTGCTCGGCGGTTTCACTTTGCATGAGCTTACGCCGGGCCCTCTGCTCTTTACAAACCATGCCGATCTTGTGTATTCGATTTTTGCCGCAATGTTCATTTCCTCGATTATTATGCTGATTGTTGAATTTTATGGCCTTAGATTATTTGTAAAAGTTTTGGCCATCCCAAAGAATGTGCTGCTTGCCGTTGTCTTCACGCTCTGTGCGGTCGGTGCATACGGAAATTCCAGCCGTGTATTCGATATCGGCGCCATACTTGTGTTCGGTATCATCGGCTATATGTTCAGCAGCTTTCATATCCCGGTCGCCCCATTTATCCTCGGCTTTATTCTTGGCGGGAAAGCCGAAACCTACCTGCGCCGCGGACTTATGCTCTCAGACGGTGACTGGAGCCCCTTCTTGACGAAACCCATCTCCTGCGTTTTCATTATTCTGTCTGTCGGGGTTATTTTATTAACCATTTATAAAGAAGCTAAAGCCTATCGCATAGCCAGAAAGCAACGCAGCTGAATCTGCATTGGAGAGATCGTATTGCAAAATTTGAAAAAAGTATATGTTGTGATGGAAAATGATAACGTGGCAACCGCTTTGAATGACGTTCCGGATGGAGACGCTGAAATACTGGGCAGTGTATCAGGAAGGCTCACGATCAATGTCCCGCTTAAGAGCGGTCATAAGGTCGCCCTCTGCGACATTCCCTGCGGCGGTGATATCATTAAATATGGCACGGTCATCGGTAAAGCAACGGCGGATATCAAGCAGGGCGATTGGGTGCATGTCCACAACATTAGGAGCCTTTACGACGTCCGCTCTGCCAATGCGATTGATCCCATAACCGGAAAGGTGACAGACACAAGATATGATTAACACGGAACATATCCACAAGGAATTATCCCATGTCTCATGGCAGGGCTATCTTCGGAAAAACGGCCGTATTGGTATTCGGAATAAAGTACTCATCATCTACACCGTCGAGTGTGCTTCGCATGTTGCAAAACACATTGCAGGGGAGATCAATGTTGATGACGTTGACGTGATCGGTTTTTATGGATGCTGTGATAATGAATACGCTGTACGTATGCTGATTGCGATGATACGTCATCCCAATATCGGCGCCGTACTTGCGGTAGGGCTGGGCTGTGAATATGTTCAGGCGGAAAAACTGCGCGATATTGCCCGATCAGAGGGAAAGCCCTCCGAGAGCATACTCATCCAGCAATCCGGAGGAACCCGTTCGTCTATCGACCTGGGGAAACAGCTCGTTAATACCATGCTGTGCGAAATCCGTTCGGTGCCACGCGGTGTGATGAAGGTTTCAGATCTTGTCATCGGCGCGGAGTGCGGCGGTTCGGACTACACATCCGGCCTTGCGGGCAACGCCGTTGTCGGCAGGATGTTCGATCATCTGGTTGATCTCGGCGGAACCGCAATCTTTGAAGAGCTTATGGAGGCCGTTGGTCTGCGCGATTACCTTTCAGGACGCGCCGCAGATGAGACCGTTGCAGAAGAGATTAAGTGGGCTTACGACAAGATGGTCGACCATTGTAAGACGATTCGGCAATATGGTATCTCCCCCGGTAATTTTATGGGCGGCCTTTCCACGATCGAGGAAAAGAGTATGGGTGCCGTCGTAAAAAGCGGGTCAAGACCAATCGTTGGACTGACCAAGGTGTCTGTCCCGCCAAAGAAACCTGGGCTCTGGCTGCTCGACAGTGTGCCCGACCCCTATTATATGGGGTTCGGTAAGACGAATCCCAATGACAGCGAGGGACTTATGGACCTCATCAGCTGCGGCTGCCATCTTGTCATCTTCATCACCGGCAGAGGCAGCGTTATCGGCAGCCCGATATCACCGACATATAAAGTAACCGGAAATTCAGCTACTTATGAAAATCTCTCTGACGACTTGGATTTCAACGCGGGGCTTTGCATCACAGAGGGCCGGTCTCCGGATGAGATGGGCAGTAAGCTTCTGCGCGCAGTAATCGATTGCTGCAAGGGAGAACGCTCCCGCGCGGAGCTGCATGGGCACAAGGAATATCTCATTCCATATAAATATCAGGATATTGAGAACTATCTGCCCCCCTGCAAAAATATTTGATTCTTGTGAGTGATAAAAAATGAGCTACAAAATATTAATTCCTCAATATGTCCCTGAGGACAGCATACACCGTCTGTACGAGTTGGGCTGTGAAGTCATCACAGACGGGGGCTGCAGCCGCGAGGAGCTTATCGCCTCAGCGGACGACTGCGATGCCATAATCGCAAGGACGGCGCCTTATACCCGAGAGGTTCTTGAGGCGGCAAAAAAGTTGAAGATCATCGCCCGCTATGGCGTGGGCGTCGATAATATTGACCTGAAGGCGGCGGCGGAATTGGGAATCTGGGTATCCAATACCCCGTTTTCAAATCTCATCTCCGTTGCGGAGCATACCGTTGGAATGCTCTTAGCACTGGCAAAAAATTTTTGTATTACCGACCTCGAACTGCGGCAGGGTAATTTTGCCATAAGGAATAGCGTTACCGGCTCTGATCTTGAAGGAAAAACCATCGGCCTTATCGGTATGGGCAGAATCGGTACAATGGTGGCAAAAAAATGTCTCTATGGGCTGGACATGAAGGTGATCGCCTATGATCCCTTCCTGCCCCCAGACAAAGTGCCGGCGGGGGTTGAACTGTTATCCGACTGGGACTATGTGTTCAAAAGTGCCGATGTTATATCCATGCACCTTCCGCTGAATGATTCCACCCGCGGTATTGTGGGTGCGAAGGAATTTTCTATGATGAAAAAGAGCGCCTACTTTATAAACTGCGCCAGAGGCGGAGTCGTCAATGAGGCGGAACTGGTCAAGGCGCTGAAAACCGGCGAGATTGCCGCCGCCGGGCTTGATGTCTATGAACACGAAAATCCCGGGAAAGAGAACCCGCTCTATAGGCTGAAAAACACCCTGCTGACCCCCCATACCGCCTCATTTACGCATGAGGCCTACTACAGGCTTGGGGTCGACGCCGTAAAATGCGTTGAAAATGTACTGTTTAAAGGCGAAAAGCCGGTCTGGCCGGTAAATGAACCCAAACATCCCCGGGCAGCAGGCTGAATCATCGAACCCCGGCGCAGCTTCATAGCGCGCCGGGGTTATTTGTTATATTAATTTTGCAAATTGATAAAATCATAGAAAAAGACATGGTTTGCAGCCCTCTGGCAAAATGAAGCTGTGAGGCACCATTCTGAAAGGAGACAGCAAACCATATCCGTTAAATGGGGACATCGTCAAAAACGAGTTGAAAGAGTTCATTCGCAGCAGCGATGAGGAAACGCTCATCGGGTGGCTGGAGGCGGAGGCAAATCAACACTCACGAATGCTACCCAATATGGCTCAGAGGAAGCAAAGGCCATCACAGCGGCACTACCTATCGCTGGCC
>JBFWKZ010000109.1:0-8154 GCA_050252415.1 Oscillospiraceae bacterium
ATCGTCACATGCATCTGGGAGCAGCTCATGCCGCCGAAGTCGACCGGAACCTTATCCGGCTGTTGATGCGCAAAGGCGCATTTGACGCGTTCTTTTGATGTCATTGCAGTACCTCTTTTCTAAGCTTGGAACGATTAAGCCTTGGCTCGATTCTTGTGCTCGTCGACGATGACTGCGACGATGATGATGATTCCCTTGACGATCTCCTGCCAGTAGGAGGAAACGCCGAGCATATTGAGACCGGCATTCAGTACGCCGATCACCATCGCGCCGATGAGCACGCCGAAGATCGAGCCCGAACCGCCCATCATGCTGGTGCCGCCGATGACGCTGCCGGCGATTGCGTCCAGCTCATAGCCCTGCGCTGCGCTCGGCGAGCCCGAGGCGACGCGCGCCGCCAGGATCACGCCGGCAAAGCCGCAGCAGAATCCGCCGAACGTATAAATAAGAACCTTGTATTTGAAGATGTTGATGCCTGAAATGACGGCGGCCTTTTCGTTGCCGCCGATCGCGCGGGTATATTGACCGAATTTCATGTGATCGAGCAGCACCCAGCTGATGATGGTCATGATGATGAGCCAGACGATTGGAGTCGGGATACCAAACAGGCGGCCACCGCCCCACCAGCGGAAGCTTTCGCCAAGGCGGGAGACCGGCTTGCCGTCCGTCAGCAGCAGCGCCATACCGCGCGTGATCGTGGTCATGCCAAGAGTGACGATAAACGGCGGGATTTTGGAGATCGAGATAATGAGACCGTTAATCAGGCCGATCACAATGCCAATCGTTATGCCGGCAAACACTGATACAACGCCGGGGAGGGAGGTCTGCGCGATATAGGCTGCGATAACGCCGGATAGCGCCATATATGCGCCAAGACCAAGGTCGATACCGGCTGTAATGATGATAAACGTTACACCGTAGCCAATAATAGCGTATACAGAAATCTGCCGCAATACGTTGGTGAAATTCGCAACCTTCATAAAGTTCGGCTCAAGAATAGAAATTACGATCACCATGGCGATCAGCACGAAAAGCATGCCGTACTTTTCTGCAAACGCTCTTGCATTTTGTTTATTCATGCGTCCTGCACCTCCCGAAAATCATCCGATTCACCGGCCGCGTAACGCAGCAGCTTTTCCTGCGTCGCGTCCGCGGCGTCTAAAATGCCCGTCACCTTGCCCTCATGCATCACCACGATGCGGTCGCTCATGCCGATGATTTCGGGCAGCTCGGAGGAAATCATAATAATGGCCTTGCCCTGTGCGGCGAGTTCAGACATCAGCCGATAGATCTCCGATTTTGCACCGATATCGATGCCGCGCGTCGGCTCGTCGAGAATCAGAATATCCGGATCGGTCAGCATCCAGCGGGACAGCAGGACCTTTTGCTGATTGCCGCCGCTGAGCAGCTCCACCCGCTGGTCGATGGACGGCGTGCGGATATTGAACTTCCTGACCTCCGCCTCGCAGGTCTCCGCCATTTCCCGGCTTCGCAGAAATACATTTTTGACAAACTGATCAATACTTGCCATCGTGATGTTCTCGCGGACCGACAGGATAAGATACAGACCTGTCAGCTTGCGGTCCTCGGTCAAAAAAGCCATTTTATGGGCGATTGCATCCTTCGGAGAGCGGATATCCGCCAGCTTTCCGCCAAGATAGACTTCGCCGCATTCGCGCTTGGTTACGCCGAAGAGCGACATCATCAGCTCCGAACGCCCCGCTCCCATCAGACCGGCCAGACCGACGATTTCACCCTTTCGAACGTCGAAGCTGATGTTCTGGAACTCCTTGTGCCGTGTGAAGTTTCGAATGGACAGCATCGGCTCGCCGATTTCCGCTTTTTTCTTCTGAAAAATATTTGACAGTTCCCGGCCAACCATCAGCCGGATCAACTCTTCCTTATCCAGTTCACTCGCATGCTTTTCCGCGATAAATTGTCCGTCGCGCAGCACGGTGATATCGTCCGCGATCTCAAAAACCTCATCCATTTTGTGGGTGATATAAATGATCGAGATGCCTTGGCTTTTCAGGTCGCGGATCATTTCGAA
Organism: Oscillospiraceae bacterium; assembly: GCA_050252415.1. Classification (GTDB taxonomy): domain Bacteria; phylum Bacillota; class Clostridia; order Oscillospirales; family Oscillospiraceae; genus Heteroscillospira. The sequence goes on from JBFWKZ010000109.1 coordinate 2,051, forward strand.
GAGGTGGCGCACCTCGACCTCGGTAATCGCCGAGGTCGGCTCGTCCATGATGACCAGATCGGCGTGGTAAGAGATTGCCTTGGCGATCTCGACCATCTGGGTGTTCGCCATACTCAGATTTTTCATTTTTTCGGCCGGATCGACCGGGATTTTCAGCCGCGCCAGCATCTCTTTTGTCCTTTGTATGATTGCCTTCTGGTTAATAAACGGGCCGGTCATCGTCTCCCGGCCAAGATAGATGTTTTCAGCGACCGTCATCTCGGGAATCGGAGAAAGCTCCTGATGGATCATCGCGATGCCGCGGGAAAGCGCGTCATGAGGGCTGGCGAGCTTCAGCTGCTCGCCCTTGAATACGATCACGCCCTCCTCCGGATGATTGATACCGATAAGCACCTTCATGAGGGTTGATTTTCCGGCGCCGTTTTCTCCCATCAGCGCGTGAACCGTACCCTTTCGGATGTGAAGCTGTACCTGATCCAGCGCCTTAACGCCCGGGAACTGCACGGTTAAGCGATCGACTCGCAGGATATAGTCTTCGTTTTTATCAGCCATGGTGTCTGTCCCGCCTTTCTTTGTCAGAATTCTCCCCCGCCGGGGCGGGGGAGAAATTGAATTTCCGGTCAGGTGATATTTGCCCAAAGCTCCTGATACTTTGCGGAAAGATCGGGGGTGATGAGCTCATAATCGATCAGATTTTGCTTTTCGACCGATTCGCCCTTGCAGGCCGCCATTGCCGCGTCCATCGCGCCGCGCGCCTGCCCGGAGGCGTTCTGGAATACATCGATCAGCAGCTTGCCTTCGTCCATGAAGCTCAGTCCGTCCGGCGTACCGTCGATGCCACCGACCAGGATACCGTCCTTGCCTACCGTTTTGCCTGCGTCCTCGAGCGCGAGAATCGCGCCGATGGCGATCTCGTCACATTCACCGATGACGATGTCAAATTCGATTCCCGACTGGATCAGATCCTCCGTGAGTGCCATCGCCTTGGCGCGCTCCCAGTTCTTCGCGTTCTGCAGGTAGACGATCTCAAGCCCGTCATACCGGTTGCAGACCTCCTGAATGCCCTCGGTGCGCAGCCGTGCGGCCTCGTGCGTGGCCTCGCCCGCAAGCACCGCAACCTTGCCCTTGTAATTGGCCAGTTTTGCCACATTCTCCATCACGATTTCACCCGACCGCTTGGAGTCGCCGCCGCAGTAGGCGGTCGCATCATCCTGATTGGCGAACGGACGGTTGACCGATACGATCGGCACGCCCGCCTCATTGCACGCGTCGACGATCGGCGCGGAGCTGTCGGTCTCGACCGGGTTACAGACGATGGCGTTACAGCCGTCGGCGATCATCTGCTCGACCTGCCCGAGCTGGGTATTAATGTCGTTCTGCGCATCGGTAAATTTAAACTCGAATTCGCCCTTGTTCTCGTCCGCATAGACGTTCATCTCATCGATCAGGTAGGACAGCCACTGATCGTCATACGTCGACATGGCAATGCCAATCTTATATTTTTGGCCGGTAGATTCCTGCGCGGCCGTGCCGTCGGAAGCTATTTCGCCGCCACAGCCAGCCAAACCGGTCAGCATAATCACGGATAAAGCCAAAGAAGCCATGGATGCCAAACGTTTTTTCATCATTCTTACTCCCTTTCTTGTCTCAAAAATTTATCAAATTAGTCATTATCACCAATTTCCTTTTCTGTATCCAAAGTATAGCATGCAAAAAGCATAAAATATATCCGGTTTCCACTTTAGAAAATCGAGCAATGAGAGATTCTTTTCAAGATACTAACACACATGCCGGTCATACAGCACAAAATCAATATTTCTACAGGTAAATTTTGATATTGGGTGATGTACAACGAAAAAAGGCCGATACACAAGCTTGTGTATCGGCCTTTGGAGCATCAGTGCATGCGGTGGATTGTGATGAGCTGAACCTCATGGGAGCGCAGCTTGGTTTCCAGAAGATAGGACTCTCCGATGGATTCGATGTGGGTCTCAATGCGAGGTTTGGAGACCTGCTTTATGTACTCAAGCTGGGCGAATGTCAGACGGTCGGGCGCGCCCATGTACAGCCAGGTATCGTAGGAACTGCCGTTCTCCTGACTGATACTCTGAGTTGTAACTGTGTAATTGCCGGGAGCCATGTGCTTGAGACAGATCCGAAAGGAAATGCTGTTTTGAAATTTGAAAATGCCGTCGCTTTTCAGCGAGTAATGCCGCTGATAAAGCAGGTCGTAATGATAGTAATGATAGAGCAGGAGCTTGATGTCCTCACCGTCGCAGGTGACATACCAGCCGTCACCCCGCCCGATGCAGCCGTCTCCCAGCTGATACAGCATCTGCATCGCGTAGTAGCCTGGCTTCGGAATTCCATTATAGGTCAGAATGCCGTATCCGCCGTGGAAGATTGCCGGGTTGTGCGGAACCTCTTCCATAAAGTCGCTGAGCGTCCAGTGTCCGAAGGCCTCCAGGCGCCCTTCATTCTCCAGAATATTTTTGACGATAAAGGCCGATTTGAAACAGCCGTCATTGCAGGAGTCCCGCTGCCAAACGGTCGAGTTCCAGGCCTCGAACCATACCGGAAGCTGTTCAGCGTGATAGCGGCACATCGTCTCGTAGAGCTCGTCCAGCTTGTGCGTCAGATAATTTTCATCCGCGCTGTGCGGCAGCGGCATTTCCTTCTGCGTATATACTTTGCCGAACGCCAGATCGCCCGTCGCGTAATAGTCGCCGTAAAAGCACTGCAGTGACAGGAAATCGGGTGCACAGCCGCTTTTCATGCCTTGTTCAAGATAATCCCAAAAGCGGGTGTATTGGGATCCGAACAGCCCCAGGTCGTCGTTCAGTCCGAAGCAAAGCTCCCGGTGCACCGATTTGAGCACCGTATAGGTGCGCTGCCAGAGCGTCCACCAGTCGTCCTCGGAAATACAGCCGTAATAGACATAGACCGAGTTGAACAGCGTGAAGCGCCATCTGAGCACTTCCTTGATGCCATAGCGGTTGATGCAGTGCCGCAGCGTTGCTTCGACGAGCGCCGTCCAGCGTCCCAAATCATTCGGCAGGCAAATGTAGGAAAAATGATTATAATAGGCGCGGCCATCCGAGGCCAGCGCGGGCGGGATGAATCCAAATTCGATAAATGGGCAAAGCTCGTTCGATACGAAATAGTCGAGCAGCATCTCCAGGTAACCAAAATTATAGAATACCTCGCCGTTTTCATCTACGTTATAGATATACATGTCGTAGTCGAAGATGCCATGGAAGCGAATCATGCGAAAGCCCAGCTCTTCCCGCGTACGGGTGATCTGCTGTTGGACGGGTGCGAGGAGCGCCTCCTTGGCCCAGCCGACATTCATAAGCCGGTTCCATGTCTGCGGACGGCGCAGCCCTCTTTTGGTGCAGTCGACGACGATATCCCGATTCTCAATGTTTTTACGAAGATAAGCCGTCTGTCCAATGACATAGGTCGCGTGACGAGTCAGTGCGAAAAACGCCGTGTCGTCCTCATCCGGCGTCGGGTGCTGATAATACTGCTTAGCCTCCCGGCTCTTGCGGAACTTGGCCGGCGTTTTGCCGTATACGTCGCCAAAGTAGCGGATGAATACAGTGGCGCTCGCGAAGCCGTTCTTCATTGCGATCTCAGTGATGCTCAGATCGGTATTGATGAGATCGGCATAGGCGTGATTCAATCGCAGCATGCGCAGATACTGCACAAATGAGGTTCGTAAATAGCTGCGAAAGAGATGCGAAAGATAGTTTGTGGAAAGGTACTCGGTTTTGGCCACGCCGGTGAGCGTCAAATTTTCCATGTAGTTTTCATCCATGTATCGGACCACCCGCTGCAGGTGCTCGACCACATTTTGCCCGCGGCCAGCCGGACGCCGCTTTTTCACGAGAAAATTTTCCTCAAAAACGCCAAGCAGATCAAGTGCGTCGCCATAGATCTGGTACTCGCTCAGGCGCGCCTCCTGACAAAGCATCAGCAGGATATTGGCTATCAGACGGCGAACACCCTGATACCATTCCTGCGGCGCGGACAGGTCGGCCGAACAGCAGAAGATCCTATCCTCCCACTGCATGCCGGATTTCAGGTTGAGCAGCGTCGGAAAGATAAATAAGGAAAGCGTGCGGCAGTTCTCAGCCGAAATGGAGTGGATCTCATACGGATTGAATACAATAAAGTCTTCCCGGTTCAGCCGATACGTCCGGTCGCCGACCGTGCAGGAAAGGTCGTTTCCCTCCAGCACATACAGGACCTCCAGCTCGGCGTTCCATGTCGGAACACCCTCAAAGCGTTCGCAGATGCGAAAGCTGAGGTGCTGATTTTCAGAAATCAGATTCCAAAGCTGCATGGCTATCTCCTCACGATGCTTGAATTCCCAACCCCATCATAACAAACAGAGGGCTCCAAAGCAATGCCCGGCGCGGAAATTTGGGGAAGTGAAGCACCATGCCTCCTGTACCTCTATACTTGCGGTACGTTAATAAGAATATGTCAAATTTCTCATTACCGAAAATACGCATTTTTAATTGCCGCTTTTCCTTCTTTTATATTGTCGCCTACCGTTTGTATACCGCCCGAACAAAAGCCGTGTCAAGCCGCACTTTCACTTTTCAAACAAGCAAGTCAAAAAGTGCGTAAAAGTCACCATTTTACTTAATATTGTTAAGTTTATCCTTTTATTTATAATGAATCCGTTGAATATTTTGTCCCTTTATGGTACTATGATGTTCAATCATCGGCTGCCCTGTATCGCCCTATTAAATGGTTGTATTTGTACACTATATGTTGCAAAGCAGCCCAAAACCGCGGACTGGGAGCGCGTTGTCATACAATATTATTATTTATAATTCCGGATGATTAAGGGTGTAGAAAATGGAGAATAATGGACTTCCAAACAAGCAGGGGCTATACGATCCGTCGCTCGAACACGACGCCTGTGGCATGGGCTTTGTCGCCGATATCTGTGGAGAAAAATCCCACGAAACTGTGGCCGATGCGCTGACCGTGTTGGAAAATCTGAGCCACCGTGGCGCGAGCGGCGCGGACGAGCACACCGGCGACGGCGCAGGCATTCTGGTACAGCTACCGCACCGGTTTTTCCAGCGCGAATGTGACGTGCTGGGTTTTGACCTGCCTGCGGAAGGCTGCTATGGCGTGGGTATGATCTTTGCGCACCGCTATGACGAGTTCCGCAAAACCCAGATGGTACTGTTTGAGCAGACCGTTCTGGAGGAAGGTCAGCGCATTCTGGGCTGGCGAGAGGTACCCATCGACCCGACCATGGTCGGCGAAACCGCCAAATCCGTCATGCCGCGTTTTGTGCAGGTATTCATCGGCAAGAGCGACGATATTGCGGCCGGACTTGACTTTGAGCGTAAGCTGTATGTCATCCGCAAGCGAGCGGAAAAGACGATCGTCCCGCTCAGCGAGGAAAAAGGCGGCACGTTTTATGTTGCCAGCCTGTCCTCCAAGACCATTGTTTATAAAGGCATGCTCACCGCGGAACAGTTGCGCAATTTCTACCTTGACCTGTCCGATCTGGACTTCGTCTCCGCGCTGGCCATGGTGCATTCCCGCTTCAGCACTAACACCTTTCCCAGCTGGGAGCGCGCGCATCCCAACCGCTATCTGGTGCATAACGGCGAAATCAACACGATCCGCGGCAACGTAAACTGGATGAAGGCGCGCCAGAAAACGCTGGACACCCCAATCTTCGGGGATGATCTGTCCAAGGTGTTCCCGATTATTGACGAGACGGGCAGCGACTCTTCAATGTTCGATAACAGCTTTGAGTTCCTCTATCTGACTGGCCGGTCGCTTCCGCAGGCTGCGATGATGATGATCCCGGAGCCATGGGAGAAAAACGACTTAATGAGCCCCACCAAACGGGACTTTTATGAATTTCAGAACCTCATCATGGAGCCCTGGGACGGCCCCGCGGCGATGGCCTTTACCGACGGCGACGTGATCGGCGGCATGCTCGACCGCAACGGCCTGCGTCCCTCCCGCTATTATGTCACCCGGGACAACAAGGTCGTGCTGGCCTCTGAAGTCGGCGTAGTGGACATCAAGCCGGAGAACGTGCAATACAAGGGGCGTCTGGA
>JBFWKZ010000110.1:0-8126 GCA_050252415.1 Oscillospiraceae bacterium
GGGCGTCACGATTCTCATTGAGACAATGGGTGTGTATGCCGATACCGCAAGGCTGCGCGATGTGCTGAATCACTTTGCCTGTGATAATCTCGCCGCGCTGTGGGACTATCACCATACCGTCCGCTTCGGCGGGGAGACCTGCGAGCAGACCATTCAGAATCTCGGCGCCTTTGTACGCCATATTCACCTGAAGGACAGCGCTGCTGAAAACGGAAAAGTGAATTATCGCCTGATGGGCGATGGGACGCTGCCCATTGAAGACCTCATGCGCGCATTGAGATCGGTAAACTACGAGGGCTATATGAGCTTTGAGTGGATTCCCTCCTGGATGGCCGATATCGACGACCCGGGAATCGTGTTTCCGCACTATACCAATTACATGGGCCGTTTTGAGGCGCAGCCCGTCATCCGCAGACAGCTCTATTCAAATCGCGCCGGCACGGGCAAATTCATTTGGGAAAAAGGTAAGCTCGTCCGAAAGACCTTTGCCGACGTGCTGGACAGCATGGTTGAAGAATTTCCGGACCAATATGCCTTTCGGTATACCACGCTCGACTATACCCGCACCTATTCCGAGTTTCGCAACGACGTGGACACATTTGCCAGAAGTCTTATCGCCATGGGCGTAAAGTCCGGCGACAAGGTCGCTGTCTGGGCAACCAATGTGCCGCAGTGGTATATTTCCTTCTGGGCGGCGACAAAGATCGGTGCCGTACTCGTCACAGTAAACACCGCATATAAAATTCACGAAGCGGAGTATTTGCTGCGGCATTCCGATACGCACACGCTCATCATGATAGACGGCTACCGTGACAGCGATTATGTCGCCACAATCAAAGAACTGTGTCCGGAGCTTGCAACTGCCGCCTCCGGCAAGCCGCTTCACTGCAAACGTCTGCCCTTCCTGCGCAATATTATAAACGTTGAATCCCGCCAGCCGGGCTGCCTGACCTGGGATGAAGCGCTTGAAATGGCAAACCAGGTACCCATTGAGGAGGTCTACCGGCGCGCCGCAGACGTCGATATCCACGATGTCTGCAATATGCAGTATACCTCGGGAACGACCGGCTTTCCAAAGGGCGTTATGCTGACGCATTACAATGTGGTCAATAACGGCAAGTGCATCGGCGACCGCATGGATCTCTCAACAGCCGACCGCATGATGATTCAGGTTCCCATGTTCCACTGCTTTGGAATGGTTCTGGCCATGACGGCCTCCATGACGCATGGTACGACATTATCTCCCCTGCCGTATTTCTCGCCAAAACCGGCACTGACCTGTATTAATCAGGAGCACATCACCTGCTTCCACGGTGTACCCACGATGTTTATCGCCATGCTGGAACATGAAGATTTTGCCAAAACTGATTTCAGCTATATGCGAACCGGGATTATGGCGGGGTCCCCCTGCCCGATCGCCGTTATGCAGGATGTCGTAAACAAAATGCATATGTCTGAGATTACAATCGTCTTTGGGCAGACGGAGGCATCTCCCGGCTGTACCATGAGCAGTACCGATGACCCGATTGAAGTCCGTGTCGCGACGGTCGGGCGCCCGCTTCCGGGCGTTGAATGCCGGATTGTCGACCCGGATACCGGTGAGGAGGTCCCGGACGGCGTAAACGGCGAGTTCGTGGCCCGTGGCTATAATATTATGAAAGGCTATTATAAAATGCCTGCCGCCACAGCCGCCGCCATTGACAAAGAGGGCTGGCTGCACACCGGCGATATTGCCTGCCGTACTCCGGAGGGAAACTATCGTATCACCGGACGCCTGAAGGATATGATTATCCGCGGCGGGGAAAACATTTATCCCAAAGAGATTGAAGAATTTATTTATCATCATCCCAAAGTCAAGGACGTCCAGGTAATCGGTATACCAGACGAGCAGTACGGCGAGGAAATCATGGCCTGCATCGTCGTAAAGGATGGCGAGACAATCACGGTAGATGAGATGAAAACGTACGTACGCGAGCATATGGCGCGGCACAAAGTCCCGAAATACATTGATTTTGTTTCGGAGTTTCCAATGAACGCAGCCGGTAAAATTCTCAAGTACAAAATGCGAGAGGATGCCGTTGAGCGGCTGAAGCTTCGCAAGGCGGCGTCGATTGAAACGGCATAAAATAAAAAATTATTCATTGCTAAACGCATATCTCCCCCCATAGTCGGACTATGGGGGGAGATATTTTTTAAAATAATTTAATAAATTTTAATAAAATATAAAAGTAATCAGAAAATTTGAACAAAAAATATTGCGGAGCATCCAAAAAAGTATTAAAATCATATAATGGGAAGGGGTCATGATAATATTTATTCATAATGAATAAAGACAAACACAAATAAGAAATATAATGGGGGGTAAAATGCATGAACGGTGGCTTACGACTATTAATCGCTGATGCGAATGAAGATTTTCGCATCATGGTGACCAATGCAGCAAAGAACGAAGAAGGAATAACCTATGTCCAAGCTGTCGCTGACGGGACCGAAGCCATACGGCTTACGCGTGAGCTCAAACCGGATGTCCTGCTTTTGGATATCATTCTTCCAAAGAAGGACGGGCTGTCGGTCCTGGAGGCACTTCATTCAATGCCGGAAAAACCGGCGATAGTGGTAGATTCCGGTTTTATGTCTCACGCTCTGGCGAACCGATGTGCCGAGTTGGGTGCTGCGATTATCGTTGCAAAGCCATGTGAGATGGACACCTTGCTATGTCGAGTAAAATTTGCATATGAAACAAAAAATACGCAGTACACTCAAGTAGCCACTGAACCGGATATCAAGGTTCGGCTGACGGAGACCATGCAGCGGGTCGGCTTTGCCGCTCATTACAAGGGTTATTATTATTTGCGGGAGGCCGTTCTGATTACACTGAAGGGCGACTATGCCAACAGTGGAATAACTAAGGTCATCTATCCGGAAGTGGCTAAAAAATTTGCAACAACACCCTCCAGGGTCGAACGTGCGATCCGAACAATGATTGACAAGATGTGGGAACGCGGCGGGGCGATCAGCATCCGCCGGGCTATGGGTGTTGTCGTCACAGGAAAACGGCTGACAAATTCCGAGATGATCGCAATACTTACCGAGTATATGCGTTTAATCATTAAAATTCAACATACCGGCTAACGGACACAGGGGCTTTTTAGCCGCATAGTCTTTTGGTTAGCTGTTTCATACGGCAGGGATATTACTTCCCCGCCGTATTGACTTTTTTATAATGCTTTACCAAGTACACGGAGCCCGTCGTCAAGGACAGCGGGAATGTCCGAATATTTTGTGTTCAGAGAACGCAGCAGCACTTTGCCGTTTTCACGGATCAGGCACTTCAAATAGGCGCTGCCGTCATAGAGAAAAATGCCGATTTCACCGTTTTGGAGTGTCTCGCATGGGCGCACCCAGACAGTCTGTCCATCAAAAAAGCGGGGTTCCATGCTGTCTCCGGCGACGCGAACGCCAAAGCCAGCGCCCAGGGGAACACTGTCATCCGCCTCGACATAGATATGTCCGCTGTTTTCGAGGAACTGGCCTGTTCCGGCGGAGACGGCAAGGTCATAAAGCGGCAGAACACGGCGCGGATTTTCAGGGGCTTCTTCATGGTACAGGCCGCTTGCGCATAGGAGATGCGCATAATCATAGAGCTTTTCCCGCCCTTCACGGTTAAGTCCGGAGGCAAGGCCGCCGCCGAGAAACTCACCGGAGATATCTTCAACGCCAAGCACACGGCAGAGCACAAGAAATTGCCCTGCGTTTGGCTGAGAAACGTCTTTTTCCCATTTTGACACAGCTTGATTGGTTATTTCAACGCCCCTCAGGGTCAACAGCTGTGCCAAATCTTTTTGTGAAAGCCCGCGTTCGCGCCGAAGGTGGGCAAGCTTTTTACCGATCACGTGATTCATAAGCAGCACCTCTCATTAAGTATAAACGAATCGTTTAAATCTGACAAGCCTTTTATCCAAACAGGATAAAAGGCTTGTGTGTAAAACGACCAAATGGCGCCGAATGACCGTTATTTAAATGGAATCGTTCAGGAGTGGGAGGATAATGACGAATCTTGGCCAATCTATTGCTGATGTGGGGATTTGCTGAAGATGCAGCCACAGTAATTTTGACGGTAAAGGCCGTATTTTTTGGATAATTCGATAGATTTTTTGTATCCCTCACGCTTTTTAAAATCTGATGGCAGCCACCGAACTCCGTATTTCTCCGCCAGAGTAAACCCTATTTTGTTTATACGAACGGCATCTTTATGGGGGCTGACCGTAAGCGTTGTACAGAAAAAATCAAATCCGCGCTCTTTTGCGATATGCGCCGTGCGTTCAAGGCGCAGGGAAAAGCAGGCGGTACACCGCGCTCCGCCCTCGGGCTCCTTTTCCAACCCGGTGGAAATTTCGTTAAAGCTTACACCGTCCCAGCCGATTTCAAGCAGTTCTGTCCCTGGACACATGCCAGCTATGAGCTGCTTTTGCGTGTCGAGACGGCGCAGATACTCATTCTCGGGCTGGATGTTTGGGTTAAAGTAGAGAACGGCCACATCGAAATAGGGCATCAGATATTCCAGGACATAGCTGCTGCAGGGACCGCAGCAGCTATGCAGGAGTAGGCGCGGCTTTGATTCAAGAGTGCCTATGATCTTATCCGTTTCAAGCTGATAGTTTATTTTCATTAAAATCACCTTAATTGATTTTATCACAGCTTTATGGTTGTGAACAGTGGGACATGCATAGAATTTTAAGCCGCAGACAGGCATATATTTTCTCAACAGGAAAACATACTGGAGGCGGGCTGAATGAAAAAGCAGAGTTGGAGCGGAACTTCTGGATTCGTGCTTGCGGCGGTTGGCGCCGCCGTAGGGTTGGGCAATATATGGGGATTCCCAAGACATATGGCGAAGGGCGGAGGCCTGCTGTTTTTGCTGCTGTATCTGGTGCTTGCCCTGCTCGTGGGATATCCCATGCTGTTGGGGGAGCTCTCAGTCGGCAGAGAGACGGGCAAAAAACCGCGCGGAGCATTCCGCGCGCTCACGGGTTCCGCGGCGGGAGGCGTTCTGGGAGAGATCGCCTCGCTGCTTATGATGGGCTTTTACAGCGTGCTGGGCGGCTGCTGTATCCGGTATATGCTGGTCAATCTCGTCGGCGTATTTAAAAGCGGCGACAGGGGTGGCCTGAGCCTCTTTTTGAGCTATATCTCAAATATCCCGCTGTCGGCGATGTGTACCGTGCTTTTTATCCTCATGTCCGCCGGGATAATTATGGCGGGCGTCTCAAAAGGCCTCGAGCGATTTTCAAAAATTGCGATGCCCTTACTGATCTTGATGCTCCCCGGAATTATTGCCTGTTCTATGACAATTCCGGGCGCTGCCGAAGGGCTGAGGCTGATGTTTTCAATGCCCGAGACGCTCAGTCTCGGCAAATTTTTCTCAACGCTTAGCCGAGCCGCCGTGCAAATGTTCTTCTCCCTGTCGCTGGGGCTGGGCTGTATGATAACCTATGGCGCATATCTGCCCGGGAAAATCAGTATACCCAAAAGCGCCGCAGTAGTGGTCATTGCCGATACGCTTATTGCCGTCCTTGCGGGGTTTGCCGTACTTCCGGCAGCACATGCCGTGGGTGGGACGGAACAGGACGGGGCGATGCTTATGTTTGTTACGATGCAGGGCATCTTCGACGCTTACGGCGCCTGGGGCAGCATGTTTGGATTTCTCTTTTATGTGCTCATGCTCCTCGCGGCACTGACATCTGCCGTCTCACTCATGGAGGTGATCGCTTCTACGGCGGGTGAAGAGTCAGGGCGGGTGTTTTCCGCTGTATTTGCTGCGGCGTTAGCCTCCATACCCGCGGTTGCGATCGCACGGGACGGTATGGGCTTTGGCGCTCTGCCGGAAATCCTCGGAATGAGTTGGCTGGATGCGGCAGAGCTTTTTTCGGAGGGAATACTCATACCCTTATGTTCTCTCGTTCTCTGTCTGGCCCTGCGTCCGGCCAGGGCCGAAGAAATGCTTCGCCGCCAACTCGGCGGCAGGGTGGGAAAAGCAGCATACATCGCCACAAAATATTTTGCCCCGCCTTTGCTGATATCCGTTATGGGCATAAAAATATTCAGTGTCTTTTAAAAGGCAAAGCGCCGCAGTCTCGGACATGACTGCGGCACTTTACAACGGTAAAATAAAGGAAAAGGAGACAATAAGACATTTCTGCCAAAGAACCACGGGCATCGGACATTACCCATGAACTGTTATAATTATAACAATCATCGTTTTACTTGGCAAGAGTAAGAAACACGAAAAATCGTAAATAAATTAACAATATTACTGGGAGATTTGTACAAAAATCGACATAAAAACAATCAAGTAAACAAAATGAGCTATTTTCCAAGCTCTGTTTATGTTAATCAGTATCTCTGTAAAATAAGCCATACGGCAATATTACAGACAACACGGCCTTGCAGGTGCCGGACAATCTGTTATAATGATAGACAGCAATAATAAAGGCGGTTGGACATGGATACCAAAGCAATGGAATATATTCTTGAAATAGCCCATTATAAAAGCGTCACGAAGGCGGCGAAAGCCCTTTGCATCTCGCAGTCCGCTCTGAGTCAAATCCTGCTGCGCATCGAACGTGAACTGGGTTCTCCTCTGTTTATCCGGAAAAAACGGTCGCTGATCCCCACGGACACAGGATACCTATATTTTGACGCCGCACAGAAAATACTCGACACAAAGCGAAAGCTTTACGCCGATATCGACGATCTCGCCGGTTCCAAAAGAATACGTTTCGGACTGACCTCTCACTGGGGTATGCTCATGATGCTGGATATTCTGCCCACTTTTCATGAGCGCTTTCCAAATACGGTAATCGAACTGCGGCAGTACAATTATCAAAGCCTCCGGGAAGAATACCTTCAATATGGCATTGATCTTGCCGTGACCACCATCTCTCCAAACGATGCGGTTCCAGAAAATGCTGAAATTTTACGTGAGGAGGAGATGCGTCTTATTTTAAGCTGCAGTCATCCTTTTTCCATAGCTCATGCTCACGAGGCGGAAGTACCGGAAATCACCATCAAGCGTGATCTTGCGGGTCTGAGTATCATTCGTTCCGCCATTGGCTCCGCAAGTCGCATTATGGAAGACGAGCTATTTGCGCGCATTGGATTTACGCCACGGGCATTTTGCGAGGTAACAGACTATATCACCTTTATAAATCTTGTCGAGGCGAATTTGGGCTTTGCCTTTATCTCAGCGGACTATGTGAATACGAGCGACAAAATCTGCAATTGGCGGCTATCACCCAGGCTCGTCCGCAACAATGCATTACTGATACGCCCCGGCCTTAAGCTGGGTGAACCGGAGCAATATCTCATCGAACACATACGCGGTTATAGAATTTTTAATCTCGGTAAGCCGCTGTGAGGGTTGGCAGTCGCCATATATAGCGTTTCTTCTCATTGCCAGAATGGATAATACCAGAGGAAGGACCGGTTGTCTCGGTTCTTCCCTTCAGACTGCCAAAAAAGCCTCGCAGAGTTTTGCCGCCGCAGCGGCAAAATAAAATTAAGGCATTTTCGGGCGCGGCGTGTACGTGCCCGAAAATACTTCTCAGGCTGCAAACGTCGAATTGTCCAGCAAAAGCGGACGATCAGCAACCTGAAGTCGGAATGACTTTTTTGTCAAGCTGAGGAAGGGCCGGTTGTACCGGTCCTTCCCTTTTCCATTTTCCTCTTTATCCCGCAGCAGCAAGCATAGAATCTATGCTGATGCCATAGCCTCTTGCGGGGTCGGACACCAAAACATGGGTAACTGCGCCGACGAGCTTTCCGTCCTGAAGAATCGGGCTGCCGCTCATGCCCTGAACGATTCCCCCGGTTTTATCCAGTAAATTCTCGTCCGTAACCTTTATAACAAGACTTTTTCCGTCTTTAGCGTGCTGATTGACTTTTAAAATTTCGATTTCGTATTCCTTTACCTCCGTGCCGCTGATGTTTGACAATATGCTCGCTTTACCAATTTTAATTTCCGCATCGGAAACGGTTTCCACGCCATCGTTCTTACCGGGGAATGACGTTAATACGCCAAAAATGCCAAATGGTGTATTTGTCTCAATGTCGCCAAGTTCTGTCTG
>JBFWKZ010000111.1:0-8056 GCA_050252415.1 Oscillospiraceae bacterium
CGATTTATCAGCTGAAAACACAGGCGTGGTTTTTAGCGTTCCAATTGACTTTACAAGGGGAATCAGCGAATTTGGAAAATAGAATCATATTAGAAGTTGCTCTGATGCTGGCCAGCGGAATTCTCTTCGGAAGGCTGGCCAAACAAATAAAATCTCCAAATGTCACCGGATACCTTATTGCCGGCCTTCTGCTTGGCCCTTCCGCACTGAATCTTATCAGCTCCGATATGGTCAACGACTTTACCGTCGTTTCCGATATGGCGCTCAGCTTCATTGCCTTTTCCATAGGCAGTGAATTCGATCTGAATTATTATAGAAAAGTCGGGTTGGCCCCGATCATCATTGCGATTGCGGAATCGAGCGGCGCCATAATTTTTGTGACCGTGACGCTGATCTTGCTTGGGTTTGATAAAAACCTTTCCATCATGTTGGGCGCCATTGCCGCCGCGACAGCTCCGGCCCAGACGATTATGGTTATCAACCAATACAGAGCCAAAGGCTCTCTGACGTCGATCCTGATGAGCGTTGTCGCTCTGGATGACGCAACGGCCCTGATCGGATTCGGCATTGCCTCAACGATCGTAAGGTCGCTGTCTTCTACGGCCGACACCCATATCATTCTTTCAATCCTGCAGCCGTTTTATGAAATACTTGTCTCATTCGTTTTGGGCCTGGCAGTCAGTGTTGCGATGAAGCTGGTTTTTCGCTGGTTCAAAAAGCCCTCCAACAGGATCAGCATCATCATCTCCGGCGTACTCGGCACATATTGGCTGGCTGAACTTGTCGGAGGCTCGCCGCTTCTGGCCTGTATGTCGCTGGGAGGCGTCCTCGTCAATATCTTTGACGATATCGACAACGTGATGAAAGTGACGGAGGCATTTACCCCGCCGATTCTGATGATATTTTTTGTCATATCCGGCGCGGGTTTTGATGTGTCGGCGCTTGCCGGTATCGGCGTCATCGGCGTCATTTATGTCGTTGCCCGCGTTGCCGGTAAAATGATAGGCGCATGGCTTGGCGGAGTGATATCGAAACAGGAGAAAAAAATCTGCAGATATCTTGGTCCTACTCTCATGCCCCAGGCCGGTGTCGCCCTGGGCCTGACGGTTGTAGCAGGCCAATTGGTGCCGGAATATGCCACCGATATCCGGGTGATTATCCTGTGCTCCACATTTATTTATTCGCTCATCGGTCCGATCGCCGCAAAATTTGCCTTGGAGAAGGCGGGCGAAATTGTCACCACGAAGAAAATCCCAAATCCTGCAAAATAAGATTTCATCAACAAAACGCAAAAAGCACACCCAAAACTTGTTCGGGTGTGCTTTTTTGTTCTCAAAGCAGCCAAGGATTTTGCCTCGATCGCTATTACTGCCTGATTAAAGGACCTTCCTTACAGTGTACATCGATTCGAGTACTACCCAATTCGGCGAGTAGTAATTGCTGACCGTCCAATAGCTAACGCCGCCGAGATCGTACAGGGAGACGAGCAGGAGCCTTGCATAGATGCTTCGGGCGTCATCAAACCATACCTCGTGCTGTTTACCCGAGCTGTCATAATAGTTAAAAAACGGTGCCTGCGCTACGGGATCAAACTGAATATCTGCGCCGACTCTTACGGCCAATGCAACCGCGCCGTTATTTGTCAGCAATCTGGCCGAAGTGCCTCTTACGAACGGAAGCGTCCAGTCATAGCCGTAGTTCGGCATGCCCATAAGTATTTTCTCACTTGGTATCACGGTTGTGGCGTAGTCCAGCACTTTGCGGACCTGATTTTCCGGCGCGACGGCCATTGCGGGGCCATAGAGGTATCCCCATTCGTATGTCATCAGGATAACGTGGTCGACAAGAGCGCCAATTGCCTCATAATCATGGGCCTCATACAAAAGCCCGCGCTGATCGCCGCTAAGCTTCGGCGCAAGGGCGACCAAAACTTCATAGCCAAGAGGCCGCAGGGCGTTTACAACTTTGCTTATGAAATCGTTATAGTTTTGCCTGTCCTCCGGGTACAGGTATTCAAAATCAACGTTCAGCCCGTAATAATCTTTCTGCTGCATGACGGCAATTATGTTGTTGATTAATGTTGTTTGTATCTGGTCGTTTGTGAGGATATCATGGGCCACCTTGCTGCTGAAGCCGGCCCCTTCCTCCATATTGGTGATGACCATAACCGGAGCGACTCCCGCCTGCCGCGCGGCTTGAATAATAGCGGTATCATTGATGTCGTTCAGACTGCCGTCCGGACTTACCATATAGCTGAAAATACTGATATAGGTGAGATGCGGAAGCGTCTTCTGCAAAACATCGGATTTCACGCCCGGATAAACGTAACCGTTTACATTTATAGTTCCCAGCTTTGGGGGTGCCTTCGGAATAATGATCTTTTGCCCGATTTGAATTCTTGCCGGGTTGCGTATCTGGGGATTGGCGTCTATGAGTGTGTTCAGCGAAATGCCGTAGTCACGCGCTATGGTGTACATGCTCTCTCCGCGCTGGACCGTATGCTGAAAAAAGTTGCCCGGTATCACGATCGCCTGCCCGGACACGAGCCAGTTCGGATTGATGCCTTCGTTCGCCGCTAATATTGCCTCGACGGGGACACCAAATTTTTGGGCTATGCCATATATGGTGTCGCCTTTGTTTATTTCATATATAATCAAATATTATCACGCTCCAATCTATAAAAATCCTATTCGCTCTATTGTATGCGTAAAGCAGAGAATCTGATATTCAATCATGGCTGACAAATTCCCGCCTTGCAATAAGGCGGCGGACAATACGTCAAGTAAGGCTATTGACAAAGCCCGGAGGGCTTTGTCAAAAAAAGGTTTGTATGACGGCTGCTCGGCCGTAACCGTCATGAGAAGTGTCATTCCCGATGCGCATGTCCACGGAAAGACGGATTTTACTTAATTTCCGTCGTGCGCGACGGAAACTCTGCGAGGCTTTTGTCTAATTTGGGCAGGGTATGTATTTCCCTGAGACTTTTTCAATTACCAGATACCGAGGAGCTGCTGCATAAACAGGCTGACACAGGCGATGCCGATCCAGCAGCATAATCCGACAAATATGGCTTTCCCGCCGCCGCGGATGAGCTTTATAATATTTGTATTGAAGCCGATGGCCGCCATAGCCATGACGATTAAAAATTTACTGAGCGTTTTGAGCGATGAAAAGATTTCGTTGGGAACCCCAAGAGAGTTGCAGATCGTGGTGATCACGGAGGCCAGGACGAAATAGAGAATAAAAAAGGGGAAAACTTTTTTTAGTTTAAATTTATTGCCTTCAATATCTTTTTCCTTTTTCGTGCGGTAAAAAGCCAGAGCCATGGTGATCGGAATGATGGCCAGCGTTCGGGTCAATTTGACGACGGCGGCTGTTTCCAGCGTGTTTGAATGATGTATGGCGTCCCATGCCGTGGCCGCTGCGGTTACGGAGGAGGTGTCGTTTACGGCCGTCCCCGCAAACAGCCCAAAACCATAGTCCGAAAGGCCGAGCAGGCCCCCGAGTGTGGGAAAGAGCAGCGCTGCGATCACGTTGAAGAGAAAAATGACCGAAATGGATTGGGCGATTTCGTCATCATCGGCACCAATGACAGGCGCGGTTGCGGCAATTGCCGATCCTCCGCAGATTGAGGAGCCGACACCGACCAAAACAGAAATTTTCGATGGGATTTTCATCGTTTTATAGAGCACGAAAGAGATGAGCAGCGATGTGCTGATGGTTGATAAAATGATCGGCAGGGATTGTAGTCCCGTGGCGGCGATGACCAGCAGGTTCATGCCAAAGCCCAATAAAATAATCGCATACTGGAGGATCTTTTTTGACGTAAACGCGATGCCGGGATTGAATTTTGTTTTATCTTTAACCAACAGCGTTACAAGCATTCCAATGAGTATTGAGAACACAGGGCCTCCGACGACGGGAACAAGCTGTCCCAAAAGCCAGGCGGGGATGGCGATGATGAGGCACAAAATTATCCCTTTCCAATTTGTTTTTATCCAGTTCATATAAGCTTCCTTCCTTTCATTTGCATAATACCACCAAACAATGAAAAGTAAAAATTATAAATAATGATTGTACAATAAAGTGATATTATGATATAATTCGTTCGGAGGGAATCATATGCAGGATTTTAGAATGGAAACTTTTTTGACGGTGTGCCGGCTCCTGAATTATACGAGAGCGGCGGAAACACTGCACATTACCCAACCGGCGGTATCGCAGCATATTCATTTTCTGGAAGAGTACTATGGGGTCCGCCTGTTTTGCTATGAGGGGAAAAAAGTACGGCTGACTGAAGCAGGCAACATTCTGCGCAACGCGGCCACCACCATAAAACATGATGAGATCATTTTGATTGAAAAATTGAAGATGACCAGGCGGCGCAGACTGATTTTCGGTGCGACGCTGACGATCGGCGATTTTGTTTTACCTGCCAAGCTGGCCCGGTATTTGATTGAAAACCCGGAGGCGGAAGTGCGGATGACGGTCGATAATACGGAAACGCTGCTTAAGCAGCTTGACATGGGGGAGCTCGATTTTGCCGTTGTTGAGGGCAATTTCCAGAAAACGGAATACGATTACAAAATATACTCAAATGAGCACTTCGTGGCTGTCTGCAGCGCTACTTATCGGTTTCGGAAAGAGCCGAAGACCATAGGCGATCTGTTTGGCGAACGGCTGATACTCAGAGAGCCGGGATCGGGGACCCGGGAGGTTTTTGAACGCCATATCGGAGAGAGAAGCTGCTCTGTAAAAGATTTTTCCAGTGTAATCGAAATCGGCAGTATCGGCGCCATAAAAAAACTGGTCGCCGCGGGCTGTGGGCTCACTTTTTTATATGAAGCCGCGGCCAAGGAAGAACTCGATTCCGGTGCCCTGCGCCGGATACCGTTATCGGATTTTGAAGTGAACCACGATTTTGCGCTGATTTGGCGGAAAGACAGCATGTTTAATGACCGATATCAAATGATTTTCGATGAGCTGATGAGCTATTGAGCGGACAAATAAATCCCGTCTCAAAATGAGACGGGATTTATTGTTTGGGCCATTGGAGCCGATGCGGCTGCGCTGCGCTGTCCTCACTTTCCGCTGTGTTTCCCGCCGCCGGACCGGTCAGGCCAATGACGTGACAAACTTGACGGAGTACAGGTCGCACATGATATAAGTATTGGAATTGACGTCGTGGAGTACAAAATAATTTATGCCCACCTCATGCATTATGCCGGTTTTATCGACATATTGATTGTTGCCGATGATGAATTCGGCCCGCACGTTTTTCCCGATAAGGGTCGTGAGATAGTAGGGGATAAAGCCTTTTTCCGTGGAAGGCGGAGGGCCCTGCTGCGTATCCGGGAGGGTCACACTGTCTTGCTGTACCGGGACCGCCATAGGAACAGGGGCGCTCTGTACTGCGGGCGCTGCCGCCGCGGGCGAAGATGACCGCCGGGGCGCGCTCGGATCGACGACTCTGTTTCCCATCCAATTGAGAGTATTGCTCATAGAGTGGAAAAACCTCCTTTAAGTCTGCGCATATAATTCCGTGGGATTATAAAAGCAATGCTGATTTATTCTGGTGAACCAATATCCCGATTTATTAAAGGGAAAAAAGTTGGGGCATGTGGGGTTGAACGGGTTCATGTACCAGAGAGAGTTGGAGCCCGCGCCGGTATAAATGCCGCCGTTCATTGCCCAATCCGCCACCTCAAAGTGAATGGCCTCCGGCGTCTGTGTCCATACGTTTTGCGTATTGGTGACTCCGCCTATCGTCGTTTTTAAACATGAAAACTGGCACATCTGTTCAATGACCCTTCGCAGATCGCCCTGACACACGCGCTGATATTCGCCGTAGGGCACTCTCACGCGGTTCATGCAAACGGTTGCAACAGCTTTCATCCCTTCGACGCCCTCGCCGCCGGCCTCGCATTTTATTAGTCTTGCAAAAAGTTCTCTCGTCGTCACCGCTTTCACCTCAATTCCATAGTACGCATTATTCCGGTTATTGTTCCTGTTTGGTATGGCAAAACGCAAAGATTACCCGAAAATATGAAAAAAGGTCCGTATTTGCAAGTGCTATTTTACCGATGTCTTTGCCGGTAAATGGCTTTACGGGGTGATAGAGACGTGATAAAATAAATATGGTAAGCAGCGGCGGGGAGGCGGCGTCATGATTGAAGTGCAAAATTTGACAATGAGATATCCTTCGGGCAAAGGAATCTTTGATATTGGCTTTAAAATAAAGCAGGGCGAAGTACTCGGATACCTTGGTCCGAACGGCGCCGGAAAAACAACCACAATCCGCTGCCTGCTGGGCTTTACCAAGCCTGATGCCGGTTCGTGCAGCATTAGTGGCCTTGACTGTGTTGCGTGCGCCCCCGAAGTTCAAAAATTTCTTGGGTATATCCCAGGCGAGATAGCCTTTTTGGAGGGCATGACCGGGAACGAATTCCTGAAATTTATCGGTAAAATGCGGCATATGAAGGATTTTTCGCGTCAAGAGGCGCTTATTGAGCGCTTTGAGCTCGATCCGCGGAGGGAAATCCGTAAATTTTCAAAGGGCATGAAGCAAAAACTTGGCATTGTCACAGCGTTTATGCACGATCCCGACGTACTGATTCTCGACGAGCCGACGAGCGGCCTCGACCCGCTGATGCAAAACCGTTTTGTAGAGCTCATCCTGGAGCAGAAAAAGGCGGGTAAAACCATTTTGATGTCCAGCCACATCTTTGAAGAGATTGAGCGTACCTGCGACGAGGTGATTATCATCAAAGACGGCAGGCTGGTTGAAAAAAGCGAGGTCGGCGTGCTCGGCGGGGCCCAGCGGAAAGCGTATCAGGTGAAATTCAGGCATACGGAGGATATACAGAGCCTTACTGCCCGAAATTTTGAAGTCGAACAGATTTCCGGAAATACGGCAGAAATCACCGTGAAGGGCGAGGATGTCGGCCGGCTGGTCAAAGCGCTTGCCGCGTTTGATATCGAAGCAATGGAGTCAAAGACACAGACCCTGGAAGAGATCTTCCTCAACTATTATGAAACGGAGTGACCGGCGTGAGCGGGACGTTATTTAAACTGGACGCCAAAAACAATGCCTTCCTGCTGCTGATTTTCTGCGGCGTTATGTCCATGTACATGGGTATTATTATGTATATGTATGACCCAACCTCAAGCGAGTCCCTGATGGACATGATGGATATGCTGCCGCCGGAGATGATCTCGGCTTTCGGTTTTGACAATTCCAGCACCGACCTGACGGGCTTTGTCGCCGGCTTTTACTATGGATTTTTGGTTTTTGCCTTTCCAATGGTCTATTACATTATTCTGTCCAACCGGCTGGTCTGCAAGATGGTGGACAGCGGTGCATTTGCCTATCTGCTCCAGACCCCCACATCCCGAGTGAAAATTATCGTCACGCAGGCGGTCTATCTGCTGGCCTCGATTGCCGTACTTTTTTCTGCTGTCTATCTCGTAGGGACCTATGCGGCGCGGACGCTTTTTCCCGGTATGCTCAATACTCAGGCCTACACCAGGCTGCACATCTCCGCCGCGCTGCTGACGATGGCCATGGCAATGGTCTGCTTTTTCTATTCCTGCCTGTTCAATGAGACGAAACGGTCGCTTGCCTTCGGTACGAGTATACCGCTGACCTTTTTCCTGCTTTTTCTCATCGGCGGCGTGTCAAATGACGCAGAGATTTTTAAGGACATGTCTATCTTCTCGCTCCTGGATGCCACGGGCATCGTTCAGAACGGCAATACCATGGGCATCAATATCCTGTTTGCAGCCATGACCGCCATCCTATTTATTGCCAGCGTTCTGGTGTTTGATAAAAAGAGGCTGCCGATTTAAAAAAATGGTGAATGATTGCGCCAACCTCCCCAGCGCCGAGGGAACGGCTGATAATTTTATTTGGGAGAGAGCCATATGAAGAAAAAAATCCTATACGGGCTGATTGTTGCCATTCCGGTCATCATCTGCATCATCGCCGTATCTATTCGCGTTGCGGTGCCGAAATCCGAGACGGTGACCATCGAAGGCAATGTCGAGACGGATGTCA
>JBFWKZ010000112.1:0-7977 GCA_050252415.1 Oscillospiraceae bacterium
CAGAACCACATGACTTACTCTCCGATTGCCTAAAAACTATTGATTGCGTTTTTCCAAGTCCTATAATTTCACTCCGACCACGTCGGAGCAAAGCGAACTTTGCTCCGACGTTTTTTATTTATAAAAACGTCATCCGTCCGCTTCCTTGCTCCTCCTCTTCGCGCCGAACCCGCTTCGCTGGGCTTCGTGCAAATACTTGGGTAAGCCCCAAAATACTCTTAGAAAGCTTGTCGGTTATACTCTATTTTAAAAAGTGCCCCTCTCCAAGTAAAGGTAACCGTAAACTGAAAATACCTTTATTGGAGAAGGGCTTAACTTGCCTTTATAAAGATGTGCGGCTGTGTTAGCAGAATCACACGAATGCCGAACTACCATGATTAATTGAGCTATGGTCTATATCAGTTCTTCCACCTTTTCAGGAGTGAAAATGAGTTGCTTGTCAGCGGGCTGAGCTGTTCCAGAGATTCTGTAGCCCTTTGGCCCGTCAGCCATTGTAGCGGCTACCAACCATGCACTATTATCTACAGCCAGATTTTTTTGCGTAACCTCCATTTTATAAATACCGAAAATCACTTTATCGTCTTTGACCTCTCCTTTTCCAGCGATGATGGGATGCGGTGCGCCATCAGGATTTTTTGTAACAAGTGAGATAAAAGCTGACCCCTCGATAACTGCTTTAACTCCTGAACTGATAATCATTCAAACATCTCCTTAATAGCATTTGATAGTTATTTACTTTGTTTTTACTATCTGGTATAATTATAATATCGTTAATTTATCATTTCAAGTACGCAGAATTTTATAAGTAGGTAAGAAAAATATGAGTGACAAAATGAATAACACCGACAGCTACTGTAAAAGTAATTGCCCATGTATGAACCGCTGCCCGCTCGAGAGTGCGCTCAAGCTCATAGGCGGGAAGTGGAAAATTCCTATTTTATGTGCACTGCATCAGGATGGTACTACACGATATAACGAACTAAAACGTAAAATTAATGGGATTACAAATACTATGTTGGCAAGTTCTCTGAGAGAGCTTGAAGAAGACGGGCTTATATGCCGTAAGCAATACATGGAAATGCCTGTAAGGGTTGAATATACCTTAAATAATTCCTGTCAGGATTTGCTCCCTATTCTAAAGCTGTTGGCACAATGGGGAAGTAAAATTCATTCAAAATAAAATTTTATTTTTATGAGATGTCTCTCTCCCATGTGGATAGGGACATTACTTTACTTCCCCAGTATTGTCTCGATGCTGTTTTGCGAAAGAATAAATTGCACTATGCCAAAAATGATTGTAATATAGACATATAACAAAAATATAGGTGGGTTTTATGGATCGATCAAAAAAAGTGGCGCTGAGGGCGTTGACCGATGTCTATGTCATCATTAACAAACACTATAAGCTCTACAGGAAAGCACTGAGTGTCTTAAGCCCGCATCTCAAGCCGCTTTATCACTTGCTGGATCTCAATCTGATTATAAATGGCAGAGCGATCCAATTGAGGGAATTCCGCCCTAAAAAGGACGGCGTCTCGAAAGCTTTGATTTTCTTTCACGGCGGCGGATGGGTCGCGGGAAATATCGATTCTTATATCCGAATCTGCTCGCACATGGCGGAAGCGACGAAGCATACCGTCATTTCCGTGAATTATCGCCTGGCCCCAGAAAATCCCTTTCCGGCGGGACTTGAGGACTGCTATTATGTCACCAAGGCCATTCTCAGGGATCCGTGCCTGATTGATTGCAGTTGGGAGAGCATTACCCTCATCGGTGACAGCGCCGGAGGCAATCTGGCCGCGGCGGTTTCACAGCTCACGCGGGACAACGGAGACCCGATCCCCTGCAAACAAGTTCTGCTGTATCCGGCCACCTATTTTGACCACGGCGAGCGCTCACCCTTCCCCTCCGTCCACGAGAACGGAACCGGCTATATTTTGACGGCGGAACGCGTGCAAAACTATATGGATTTGTATGTCCAAAACGAGAAAGATAAATGCAACCCCTATGTGGCGCCGATCTTGGCGGATGACCTCTCCAATCAGCCGAAAACGCTGATCATCACCGCCGAATTTGACCCGCTGCGAGATGAGGGCGAGGCCTACGGCAAAAAGCTCAAAGAATTCGGCAATGACGTCACGGTCTATCGGATGCCGGAGGCCCTGCACGGGTTTTTGAGCTTATCGTCCGACTCAAGGCCTGTAAAAAAGTGCTATAAGGTAATAAACGATTTTTTAAACAATAAGGACTGTCAAAATGAAGCATCAAAAGAACTTTGAATGGGTAAAGCTGGACAACGCCTCAAAAATGTTTCCGGCGACATGGAGCCTGAAAGATCCCAAGGTATTTCGGATCCACTGCGAGCTTTTAGATATAATTGATCCAAACGTTTTACAGAAAGCTTTGGATATTACTATTAATGATTTTCCTCTCTATCGTTCTGTTTTAAGGCGCGGTGTCTTCTGGTATTATCTTGAATCCAGCGAGATCACGCCCGAAGTCACCGAGGAGTCAAAGCCCGTCTGCGCACCGGTTTATGTGGGCCTGAAAAACAATCTTTTGTTCCGGGTTACCTATTATAATAAGAGAATCAACCTTGAAATTTTTCACGTTCTTTCCGACGGCGCCGGCGCCGTACGTTTTCTGACGTCTCTGGTATGCCGCTACCTGGCACTTTGTCACAGAGAAGCGTTTGCCGCCTCGGCCTTGAGTCCTGAGGATTTTTCTATGAGCGAACGGATGGACGACAGCTACAAAAAGCACTATATCGGTGGAGAAGCTTTCCGTCGGTTGGCAAAAGCCGAAAAAAAGCGGAACAAGCGCAAGGCCTATCAAATACGCGGTATGCGAACAGCCGAGAACAGAGTCGCGCTGATCGAGGGGGCCATGCCGACCGAGGCCGTTTTAGTTAAGGCCCATAGCTATAATGCCAGCCTGACGGTTTTTATCTCATCGCTTTTTATCTATTCGATTTATAAGGAAATGCCTACCCGCAAAAAAAATCAGCCGATCGTTCTGACCGTGCCGGTAAATCTGCGGCAATTCTTCGAATCGGGAACGGCCAGGAATTTCTTTGGCTTTATCGATGCCGGTTTCAATTTTGAGAAAAACACGGATGATTTGGGAACCATTACCTGCGCCATTGGCGAGCGCTTCAAGGAGTGCCTGACGGAGGAACGGCTGAACTATCAGCTCTATAAAAATATGGCCATGCAGCAAAACCCCCTGGTCCGAGGCCTGCCTTTACCGATAAAAGATTTATTGATTCGAGCGGCGGCCCGGTCCTACGATCGCTATACGACGTCGAACATCTCAAATATCGGCAGGATCGTCCTGCCTCCGGAATTTTGTCCGTATATCCGCCAGTTCGGTGTCTGCACCAGCGTTAGAAGGCCTCAGCTCACCCTGTGTTCCTATGAAGGCAGACTGGTGATCAGCATAACCTCACCCTATAAGGAGACGGCCATACAGATGACATTTTTCCGTCTGCTTTCAAAAATGGGCATTACGGTTGAAATCGCTTCAAATATATAAAAAAGGGCAATAAGTGATATGAAGTATTGCAAAAGCTGTCAGGTTTACATCAAAGGTAAGCATGAGCGGTGTGTCTTATGCGGGAATATGCTTTCAGACGCCGATACTGCCGAAGATCAGGACGAGGTTTTTCCGACGGTGCCCCCCTGTTATGAAAGACGTCTTGCCGCGCGCATCATGATTTTTATTTCTCTGTCCGCCATAGTCGCAAGCTTTGCCATTCGGATGCTGTTCCCGACAACCGTCAATTGGCCGATATTTGTCCTGTTCGGGATCGCCAGCGCATGGCTGAGTTTATTTGAAATTCTAAGGAAAGGGCACAATATTCCCCGGATCATATTATGGCAGTCTATCATTTTGCCGCTGCTGGCCATTTTTTGGGATTGGGAGACCGGCTGGCGGGGCTGGTCACTGGATTATCTCATCCCCATCCTATATGTCGCCGCCGAAGTGGTGATGTACGTCACGGCAAAAATGATGAAACTCAGTTCAAAGGATTATATCTCATATGCGTTTTTGGACGCCCTGTTCGGCATCATACCGGCGTTGTTTATCCTGTTTAATTGGATAAGCACCCCTTATGCATCGATCATCTGTGTTGCGGTCAGTATCATTTTTCTGTTGGCTCTTATCATCTTTCAGGGTGGGAACGTCAAAAAGGAATTTGATAAAAGGATGCATATATGAAGAAAAAGCGGACTGTGTTGCTCATTACTCTCTGTGCCGTTGTGATCGCAACGGCCTATTTTTTGATACCGGCCCCAATGCTTCCAGACTATGATAAAGTAGAGATTTATAGGGTCATACTCGTTACGAATTCCTTTGATTGCCGAGGTAATATTGATATCACAGAACAAATTGACCGCGATAAGATGATAAGCGCACTTGAAAAATCTTCCAGAAGTAAGCTTTTGCGTTTGATTACCGGTCATGAGATATTTGAAGGCGATATTGAGGTATCTCTTTTGTTAGACGATGAAAAAGATTTCAATATTTATCTGAGTGCCAAAAATAATAATTTGAATTTTATCTATGGAAGCACACTTGGACATAACATACGAAATAGTGGGGAATTGTACAAAGAAATTGCTATGCTCCTACCGGCTGAATAAATTTATAATTTGCTTGTTTTTTGTTGCATAGATTCTATGAAGAAAATAGAAGGAGACGCCACAGGAATGGCGTCTCCTTCCTGCCTATTCAGCCAAACAAGGGATTAAAAGGCGATAGGTTTTTCTTTATAAGCTGTTTTCAATCGCATAAATTCACCAGCTTTAACAAAACGGCATAAACTGTGCTGTGGTGATGTTAATGGAAAAAACCTTTATTTTTAATAAAAAACTCGTGATAAAAAATGACCTTAAATTCAATGGCGTGACACTGCTTTCTTATAAGATCGAATATCCGGAGTTTTTTTCTTCACACTTTTGGGCGTGTCTGTCCGGAGTAAACCGCTTCTATCGAAACAAGGCGCTGGCATATAAACGCTATTGCGAAACCAAGCTGTTTCGTATGGCGGTCGAGCAATATAAATTATCCATCGAAAACGGCTATCCGATACGGGTATATGAGGCCATGCAGGTCTATGAAGTGACCGATTCGCGTGCATGTATCGTCAGCATTTATTTTGACCGGTATCAATATACCGGCGGAGCGCATGGCAATACCATCCGGCAATCACAGACCTGGGACCTACAAAAATGTGGATTGGTAGCGCTCAAGCAATTGATAAGCTGTCCGCCGGACTATAAATCCTATATTTTATCGGAGGTCGAAACACAGATCGCGGAAAATCCGGATATCTATTTTGAGAACTACAAAGAGCTGATCACGGAAACGTTTGACCAAAACAGCTTTTACTGTACATTGGAGGGAATCGTGATCTATTATCAGCAATACGACATAGCGCCCTATTCAAGCGGTATCCGGGAATTTTTTATTCCCTACAGCCGCTGCGTGACAAATCCACAGATATTTTGTCATTGACAATACCGGAATCGCAAACAAGACTGTCAAAAAAGCCTCGAAGAGTTTTGCCGCCGCCGCGGGAATCAACAGTAAACACTCATCCCATGATATTGTTATGTTTCACGATGAAAGCATCGGGGACATACCGCCCAAATGCATACCCATTTGCCGGCTTCGTGATCTCCTGCCCCCGGTAAACCATGATCGTACTGCTGCCGCCGTCAAGATTAGCCGCCTGAACCGCGTCATATCTCAAAAGGATGTCGGCGCAGTCCCCAACGGTGCAGCCCACGCTGTATCCAATTTGCCTGCCGTCAACAGTCAGCAGCAAAATATCGCCGTCAGAGGCCTGTCCGATACTCGTTCTGGGCTGAATTCCAAAACCGTTACTGCCGTCCGTTACGTTTTCCCCGTTAATAATTTCGGCGGGAGAGAACTGTACGGCGTCTCTCATGAGACTCATATCCAGATCACTGCCGATAAATAACTTGTCGTTATCCGACAGTCCAATGACCAGATAGGATGTGTTTAAAGTTTGATTCAGTACGTCATGGTTTGAGATCAGCAGGCCGTCCACCACTCCGCCGTTGCCCTCGCCGTCAGGATCATCGAATCCGCTGGCGTTCACAGCCAGTACCGCGTCATTATTTTTGGCGATATCGGCCACGCTTTCACCGGTAGAACCCAGCCGGCTCGATACGCCGATGCTCACCTGAGACGGGTCTTTAACGATGGCGAGCTTGCCGACATACCCCTCCCCAGTAACTTTAAGAATCAAGATGCCGTTAGCGGCGTCAATCGTCAGGATTTGGTCCCCTTGCTTTGTCCTGAGGCTCGTCCCCTCAGCGTCCAATCCGGATTCATCAATAAGGATATTTTCATAGCCGTTGTCAATGACATCGGGATGGCACGATATGTAGTATTCAAAGCTCTCCTCATCGATTTCATCAAAAATATAATAAAATTTCTCTTTTCCAGGCAGATCATCGCTCAGCGTGGTTTTCTCAGGATGATTTCCGTCCCAATCACTGTTGAGGTCCTTTTGCGCCTCAATGGCCTCTTCCTTGGCCGCCATAACCTCTTGTATAACTGAATTTGGAATAAAGCGTGTTGCAAGCCACTGATGGGTCATGGTTGACATCGCCGTCTCGATATAAATTGTGCGCCACTTCTCAATAAACGGTATATGTGAGTAAACCAAAACAGAATACACGATTGCAAGTACCGCAATTATAGACAGCAGCTTTGCGATTATTTTATAAAATTTTCTCATAATCCTTGCCTTTATATTTTCGCTTTAAAGATTTTTTTATTATACTATTCGATGGGTATTAAATCAACAAAATTACGTTAATAGATGCGATACCCCGACTAGAAAATATTTCTTTTTTCTGTGCAGCAAGAGAATATCCCGTGTAAAACGGCTTAGATATGCTCGATAATTATATCAGTATAGCAAACAAATTATGGTGCTGACAAAAAATATTTATTTTTAGTGACTATGTTACTCGATGTTGAATTTGTATCATCGTACAATATGGCTACCAAATAAATATTATTATTTACTACAATTAGGCAATGATATGAGTTTGTTTGATTTAAGCGGCAAAGTTGCCGTTGTAACAGGAGCTTCCAGCGGACTTGGAGCCGATGCCGCACTCGCCTATGCCGAGGCCGGAGCTAATGTTGCTCTGCTGGCCCGCAGAAAGGCAAAATTGGACGAGGTTGTCAAAAAAATTACCGCAACAGGGCATGACGCCATAGCTGTTGAGTGCGACGTCTCGAAAGAGGAAAGCGTAAAGGCAGCCGTGGAGGAAGTGATCAAGCATTATAAAAAAATTGATATTCTTCTAAATGATGCCGGCGTTGCACAGGGCGGCTCTGTCGAGACGCTCACCGTTGAGCAGTGGGACAAGTCTATGAATATCAATGTGAAGGGCGACTTCCTGATGTGCAAATATGTGATCCCTCATATGAAGGCACAAAAGTACGGCAGGATCGTCAACATTGCATCCGTAAACGCCGTCCTGGCCGATAAGCCGGAATCTTTGGTCCGCCATGTCTACAACGCCTCAAAGGCGGCGGTGCTCGGCCTGACAAAGGGACTGGCCGCAAGCTACGCACAGTACGGCATCAACGTCAATGCGATAGGCCCTGCGCTTTTCTCCTCCGAGATGACCGAGAATACGCTATTCAAGCATGAAGCGTTTATGAATATGTATAATTCGCTCTGCCCGGCTTCCAGGCCTGGCGCCAAGGGTGAGCTGAACGGCCCCCTCATCTTCTTCTCTTCAGATGCATGCAGCTACGTGACCGGCCAGTTCCTCATCGTGGACGGTGGTTTCTCCAGGCCGTGTCAAGGGAAGTTCGCAATTTGGGGACACCGGAATATGAATCAAGCTGCATTTCGCAGCAGTGTCTGAATGGAATATGGGTTCAAATATGCTCTGGAAACAGACCAATCCTCGGCGTATT
>JBFWKZ010000113.1:0-3341 GCA_050252415.1 Oscillospiraceae bacterium
TTCAGACGTGTGCTCTTCCGATCTTTTCGTACCAGTAAATAGATAACCCCGATGAATATGACTATGGCAAATACGCTCGCGGCGCCGAACCCACCGCCGGTAAACAGTTTTCCGAACTGATAAACAATCAGCGAAACCACATAGGCATAAGCACAGAGATAGCCAATGGCGGCCCATGTCCACTTCGCACTGTTCATCTCACGTTTTATTGCGGCAATGGCGGCGAAACAGGGGGCGCACAGCAGATTGAAGAGCATGAAACTGTATGCGGTGAGGGGCGTGAAGCTGGCGGCAAGATTTGACCAGATCTCAGCGCCGTCCTCGGCCACTTCGGAGAAGCCATAGAGTACGCCAAAGGTCCCGACGATGTTTTCTTTTGCAATCAGTCCGGTAAAGGTTGCGACAGCTGCCTTCCAGTCGCCGAAGCCAAGAGGAGCAAAGATCGGGGCAACCACATTGCCTATCGCGGCGAGCAGACTGGTGTTGTTGTCCTCGACCATGCCGAAAACGCCGTCCTCGATGCCAAAGGCCTGCAAAAACCACAGGACAACGGAGGATGCCAGGATAATGGTCCCGGCTCTGCGGATGAAGCTCCAGCCGCGCTCCCATGTGGCGCGTAAAACGTTTTTAGCCGAGGGAACATGGTAGGAGGGCAGTTCCATGACAAAGGGAGCGACTTCACCCGCAAAAGGCCGGGTCTTTTTCAGAATGATTCCGCTTATAATGACGGAACCGACGCCTATGAAATACGCTGAGGTAGCGATGAGTCCGCTTCCGCCGAACAAGGCGCCTGCAAATAAAGCGACGATCGGCATTTTTGCGCCGCAGGGGACAAATGTTGTCGTCATGATCGTCATGCGCCGGTCGCGCTCATTTTCAATGGTACGGCAGGCCATAACTCCCGGTACGCCGCAGCCAGAGGAGATGAGCATGGGGATAAAGGATTTGCCGCTCAGCCCGAATCTTCTGAAAATCCTGTCCATGATAAAAGCCACGCGGGCCATGTAGCCCACATCCTCGAGAATTGACAGCAGGAAGAACAGAATGAACATCTGAGGAACAAAGCCGATGACCGCGCCGACACCGCCTATAATTCCGTCCACGATGAGCCCCGATAACCACGGCGCAACATTTATTTGATCAAACCATGTGCTTAAGTTTCCGCAGATCATCTCACCGAACAGCGCGTCATTTGTCCAGCCGGTCACAATATCGCCGACTGTGGAAATGGCTATGTAATATACGCAAAACATTATTAGCGCAAAGATGGGAAGCGCCAGGATACGGTTGGTTACCACACGGTCAATTTTGTCGGAAGCACTTAGCTTTTCTCCCTTCCGTTTCTTTTTCACCGCTGTCTGGACGAGCTTTGCAATATAAGCATAGCGCTGATTTGTAATGATGCTTTCGGCGTCGTCGTCAAGCGCATTTTCGCAGTCGGCGATATGTTCCTCCAGGTGCGTCATGAGCGCATCGCCGAGGTTTAGTTCCTCAATCACTTTTTTATCGCGTTCAAACAGTTTGATGGCATACCAGCGCAGATAGCGGTTGTCAACCTTTCCCTCGATCGACTCTTCAATATGTGCGATGGCGTGTTCAACGCTGCCGTTAAAAACTGACGGCAGGTCTCCGGACATCGGTTTTCCCACCAGAGCTACGGCTGCTTCTGCCGCTTCTTTGGAACCGGTCCCCTTGAGCGCGGAGGTTTCAACGACTTCACAGCCCAAAGCGTCGCCCAGCTTTTTCAGGTCGATGGTGTCACCGTTTTTATGGACGACATCGATCATGTTTACCGCGATGACGGTGGGAATACCCAGCTCGATCAACTGCGTAGTCAGGTAAAGGTTCCGCTCAATGTTGGTTCCGTCCACAATGTTTATAATGGCGTCCGGTTTTTCATTGACGAGATAGCGTCTCGAAACCACTTCCTCAAGGGTATACGGAGAGAGCGAATAAATCCCCGGCAGATCTTGGATGATGATATCATTATGTCCCCGTAGTTTTCCCTCTTTTTTCTCAACCGTAACACCCGGCCAGTTGCCAACGTGTTGGGCCGAGCCCGTCAGATTGTTAAACAGCGTTGTCTTACCGCTGTTTGGATTCCCGGCCAGTGCAATTTTAATACTCACTGATTTTCCTCCTCTTGATATATGTTAGCAAAAGCTAACTTCGATACTAAAAAAATTTGCGGCTCCGCAACCGACCAACATCGTCTTCGCGTGCCTCTTTGATAAATGCCACTTGGTTTTTACAGGACCGCACGATGCCGTCTCACTGCGGACCCACATATCCGAGGCTTTGAAGCCGACGGTGGTTGACGGTATATGCCGCAGTTGTCGCTTTAATAAAACGGCGTGCGATTAATCAACTGATTAATCGTGTGATCATCATGTTACTTTACCTTAAATCATAATGCGATTTGCCATTTTCTCATCCAGCGCGATCCGGCTCTCTTTGACCAGTAAGATCATATTACCGGCGATTACCGTAATTACCGTTACGCGCTCTCCAACCACAAAACCCAACTCAGCCAAATGCTGCCGAACCTCGTCTTTGCCGGTAATTTTTATAATGGTATTGGTTTCACCCGGCCTTGCCATAGTAAGAGGCATTTTACTTCCTCCTTTGCCTATCGAAGTGTTAGAAAGAACTAACCAAATCAGATATAAAATAGTTAGTAAATGCTAACCACATATAGTTTAGCATCCCTAACTCAAGCTGTCAACCCTAATAAATAAAAAGATATTTTTTATTTTAGCTTGACTGCGAAGCGGTTGACGAAAAGCTGATTGCTTTCGCATGACAGACCGAAAGATAAATCCTCAGCCTTAGAGGCATACCG
Organism: Oscillospiraceae bacterium; assembly: GCA_050252415.1. Classification (GTDB taxonomy): domain Bacteria; phylum Bacillota; class Clostridia; order Oscillospirales; family Oscillospiraceae; genus Heteroscillospira. Next base: position 2,843 of record JBFWKZ010000113.1, read on the forward strand.
ACGAGGGATAAGTGCGTATAATCCTATGGGTGAAAATAACATATGTAATGGTGGAGAAAATTTTTATGGCTGCCAACCGGCTGTCCGGTGCTATTTTCTTCCTTTCGGGTTTTTATGGTATGCTGCTGCGCTTAAATCGTCAATAAAATTAATCCCAATCCCTTGCCCTCACGCGCCACGATTTACGACATATGATGCATAAGGAGGAATATCATATGAGAGAACATTACCCATTTGTGAATCCGCCGCTGCCATACGCCTATGACGCGCTCGAGCCCTATATCGACACCGAGACGATGCACCTTCACCATGACAAACATTTACAGGCCTACACAAATAACCTGAATGCCGCTCTGCGTGACCACCAAAATCTCCAGTGCCTATCTCTGGAGCAATTACTTGCCATTTCCGGCAAGCTGCCGGAGAATGTCGGCGTTCCGATCGCACGAAACGCCGGAGGGGTTTACAATCACCGGTTCTATTTTAATGAACTGAGTCC
>JBFWKZ010000113.1:3441-7928 GCA_050252415.1 Oscillospiraceae bacterium
TCCAGTGCCTATCTCTGGAGCAATTACTTGCCATTTCCGGCAAGCTGCCGGAGAATGTCGGCGTTCCGATCGCACGAAACGCCGGAGGGGTTTACAATCACCGGTTCTATTTTAATGAACTGAGTCCAACTGGGATGCGTACGCCGGTTGGCGAACTGTCTGCCGCAATCGACCGCTGCTTTGGAAGTTTTGAGGCGTTTCGCAAGGCGTTTTCCGCTGCCGCCATGTCTGTTTTCGGTTCAGGTTACGCCTGGCTGGTCGCCGACAGGTGTGGCAGACTGCGTATCATAACGACGGCCAATCAGGAGACTCCGCCCCTGAATTTACTCCGTCCCATACTTAATATTGATGTCTGGGAGCACGCGTATTATCTTAAACACTATAATCTCCGCGGCGATTATATCGAAGACTGGTTTAACGTTGTGGATTGGTTTGTAGCAAATGATCGTTACATGAGCTGAAATACAGGACGACTAGACCACCTTAACCTGTCAACACTAAAGGACGAGGTGACTATTTTGCAAAATACCAATGAACTGATGCGTGAAACAAGCCCCTATCTCCTGCAGCACGCCCATAACCCCGTGGATTGGTATCCATGGGGCGAAGCGGCTTTCGCCAGAGCGCGGCAGGAGGACGAACCCGTGCATATGGATACATAATTTTCCACCGAACTAACCAGAATTGATTTATTTTATAAATATCCGTAAAGCGAGTGAGTAACCTCGCTTTTTTTATTGCAGAAAACAATATACATCATTTTATCTTGACGAATGTCGGCTACCTACAGAACTTTCTCTATGGAGCCGGAATGCCTGAGCGTCTATGCGCATTTAGTGTTTTTTACTGGAACGCATACGTCCCTTCATATAATAGTTATTGATACTTTTTTCGTATTCATTCTACATTGTTCGACTAAAATTGATAATTTATTATTATAAATAAATATGAAAATGAAACAAAATTAAACATTTTCTCAATTATATCCTAATTAAGCAAAAACATTGACAGCATAAAGCATAAATGATATTATAAATTTTGAAATTAATTATGCAATTTATTAAATTCGTTATATATAGAGATTTTCAAATAACGTTAAGTTAATAATATTTTATCATATTTGAACTTGACCATTTATTCTTATTATAAAGTTTATTTATGGATTAAAGGGGTAATATTTTTCCTTCAATACGATATGGTGAGGAAGGAGGACTTTGGGATATGCCATGCCAACCGTACGCTAAGGAGGGAAGCGCACGGTTAATCAAAACAATTAAAAAAGTGAAGAGTGGAGGTATCGAAATGAAGAAAACATCAAAAGTTATGTCATTTATGTTAGTTTTTGCCCTGCTTATCACAAGTATGTGCTCGTTTTCTGCTTTTGCCGGGACACTTGAGCTCGAACCTGACAAAACGGTAGACCATAGTACATATGGATGGGTAACCGAAGCACCGGCTCAGGATGCCGATCACAATGTAACAATTAAAATTATGGAAGTTCCTAATTTTGAGCTCAAAGAGTATACGACGGCCTATCCTCTGGACAACTATAATGCAGAAACCGACGTATACGAAGCTGACGCCATTGTATCAATGATTCCAAAGAATGCGATGGTCGAAATTTTATTCAACGCAGCTAATGAGGTCATCGATATCGAGATCATTGAGGATACGTTCGGTACGAGCTTTGGCAGGACGTCGGGATACAATTTCGATTCGATGAAATATGGCGGAGAGCTGACGGCATCCGGCGGCGGACCCGGTAACATGGTTGCCCAGGGCTGGATTCTTGGAAAGAGCGATGCACTTAAAACCATCACTATCGGTGACGGAAATCATGTGACCAACGTTTTCGAGCAAACTTATCAGCTTGCCGACGACTGTGCGATTTGCGTGGTGGACAACACCTATTTCACCGATGGAACGCAGACTGACGGCACATGGGCAGGCGAAACGGCCACTTTTGCCGATATTGAAACCTGCGATAAAATTAGCGGAGAAATTTATTATGTGCCTGTAAAATGGACGGCAGTCTGTATTTTCGACGGCAACTACACGACGGCTGACACAGCAAAGGTCAAGGAACTCTATTTGTTCAAAAATCCCCTTACCCTTCAATCAAAAGATCTGGTAACCCCTGACGGAATGCAGTACAACGGTACAAGCTGGTATGCCGCTGCCAGCAAGCTTGATGAAGTGACCGGATACAGTTTTAACGGATCTGTGGTGCCGTTTGAAGTCATGGCGGACAGGCTTTATTCTGTCGGCGATGCCTATACCTGCATCTGGCTGCTGGTTGCAGACGATGGGAGCACCACACTGGTTGACCAGGGCAACAGAACAGCCTCATATCAGTACTGGCTGAACATCGAAAAAGTGGGCTATGATCCGCGCGAAATCAATAATATTCTCCTGACCCATGGTCACGGGGATCATTATCAGGCCTTGTATGAGAACTGTACGATGATTAACCGGTATCATAATGGCATCGACTCCGTCAACGTTATTACGTCCAGTGTTGATAAAGAAGGCCTTACTCCTGATGGATCCTATGTCGGACGTACACTTAACGATAAGTCCATCCTATACTTTATGGACGGCTGGGACGTCAATAACGAATGGACAACAGAATATGGCGATGGCGGACTTGAGGTTTACCCGTTTCTCAATTTAGGCCACGCAACGGACGTTGCCTCCTTTATTTTCAAATTAACGGCGACAGCAGATGATGAATATTTTAATGAAGGTGATGTCGTCTCCTTCTGCTACATGGGCGGGTATGGTTCTGCGACAAGGCTCTCCCAAGGCTATCTCAGACTGGCCTTCAGGAACAGCCTGATGTACATCCAGTCCGTGATCGTTCCCTATATGGTTGAGTGCAGCGATTATATCTATAACTTACCACAGCATACAAATCAGTATCCATGGCATGAGGTGTGGAAGGCATCCACTACCGCTGGAATCCCGTTTATGGAAGGTCTGAGCGAAGGTCCCGATGCCATTCAGAATTTCTGCGAGAAGAGACTGTCCACAGAGTCTTATGAATGGATGTATCAGGACTGGATAAACGAAGAGGACGAATGCGGAAATCTTATAGAAGATGACACCGGATTTAGGTGCTCCGGGTCTTCCGCAAGTTACCAGACGCTGGAAGCATATGGCCCGTATAAGAGGCCTGACGGTGAATACACCATTAAGGTCGACAGCGCTCTCGTGCTGCACGGCTTTAATGCTTTCATGAATCCCAATGAGGCATTTGCTGGTCAGACAAATTGCTATGGATTTGATGTGGCGAACGGATTCCTGATTGATAAGGATTCCTACACCCATGATCCGGACGGATGGTATGTCCAGATCGTAGGTAATGTGCTCGATGATTATAACGGCGGCGTTTACAACGACGATAACTGGTATGACGACTATGCCTCCAGCTGGAGCAGCGGTCCCATTGAGAAGTCCATTACGCCTGATTGGGTCGAGGTCCTGCGTACGGTACGTCTAGATTCCGAGGAAGAAGCTAAGGCGCTTCTCGCTACCATCAGCAATGGCGGTTATTACAAGGTCAACCTCAATATGATCAGCGATATCGAGACGACTGACAATCTTGTCGACACCTTTACTCCTGTCGATATCAACTCCATGGTCAGAACTCAGACGATTGTTTACGACGGTAAGGCTATTATCAATGTTTTTGTCGACAATGCCCCAAGAATGAACGCTGTTTCCTTTGACCTTGACCTGTCGGACGGCGTTGCATTCAATAAATCTGAAAGTTCTGTTGAGTTTGGAGGCCTTCTTCTTGAAAACAGCGGCAGCGTGGCAATCGGCTGGACCGGAACAAACGTCATTGATGCCGAAGATATGACCAAGGTGGCAACTCTGCTGTTCAACGTCTCGACTGAAGATGACTTTACAATCGGCATTACGAACTTCAAGGTCGCTCAGGCCCTGACAAATGGGGAAGCTCTTGTCAAAGAATCCGACGCGCATAGCTTGAACTTTACAGTCGACAGCTATCTTGCAGTCTATGATGTAAATGGTGACAGCAGCGTCGATATCGGCGATTTCAGCATGGTTCTGCGGAAATACCAGGCAATTGAGACCGAAAGCACGTATGATACAAGCTATGATTTTAACTGTGATGGTATTATCGACATCAACGACCTCAGCGATCTGTTCCTCAATTTTACTTATCAGAAAGTATAATCCCAGCACAATTCTTTATAAGGACGGCGGGAGCAAAGCCTGCTCCCGCCGTCAGGATGGTTCGTATCCTGGCAGGGATATTTATGAATCGTTCACCGATTTAGCGGTGAACGCAACAAAGGAGAAACTATGAAAAAAATAACAAGGCACCTCACATTAATTGTGTTGGCCATATTTATGCTGACAACTGCCGTTAGCGCTGTCTCTGTAAATAATTCGACCGATAAGATCAGTGTAAACGCTTCCTCCAACCAGATTACCGTTCCGATTGATATTGATGA
>JBFWKZ010000114.1:0-7925 GCA_050252415.1 Oscillospiraceae bacterium
GATGGTTCAATGCTGTGACTATCCTTGGGATGTAGCGGAGGAGCCATTCCGTATTACGACGATTGTATATTATGTCAGCGGGATATACTGGGTGTGTTGTTTTTTTTTGGATAGCGGCGACGGTCTTATCTTATTAGACTGCGGTATGGCCAACACAGCTTATTTGCTTCTGGAATCTATTCGAAAGCTTGGCTATGACCCAAAGGACATCAGGACGATCATGATCAGTCATGCACACTATGACCACTGCGGTGCTGCCCGTCTTTTAAAAGAGTATACTTGTGCTAAGCTGTATATGGGCGAAAGAGATATGCCTTTCATCCGCGAGAAAACCAATCTGGTTTTTTCATCCGGATACCCCTTCTCGACTTTCCAAGTGGATGCCTATTATGACGATGATTTACCCATTTCAATAGGGCGTTTCAATATCCGTACAATGTCTACGCCGGGGCATACTCCGGGGTGTACCAGCTTTTTTTTCGAGGATACCGATGAGGAAACGAACCGTACCTATCGATGCGCAATACATGGCGGGGTCGGACTGAATACATTAACCGATCAATATTTTGAAGAGACCGGTGAGCCAGTCACACTTCGGCAAAGCTATCGCAAAGGTATGCTCAGAGCGCTTGATGAGGTGGTGGACATTGTCCTTCCTTCTCACCCGAATCAGACGCAGATGTTCCAACGCAATATCGATTTTGCAAATCATAAATACCCTCAGGAGGATTCAAGGCTTTGGCGTGAATTTATTAGTGAGCGATTAACCATGCTGGATGAGCTGGAAAAAAACTCGAAGCTGTAAAAATTTAAATTTTGTCTTTATTTCCGTGTGGAGAAAAAATACTTACCAATTAAATTAGGAGGATAAAAAGGTGAAAAAATTATTAGCAATTATGTCGGCCGCTATCCTGTTACTCAGTCTTTCCGCTTGCGGCAGCAGCAATGTTCCCGAGAGCGCATCCCCAGGCAGCGCATCTCCCGACACAGAACCACCGGCATCCGAAACCGGTTATTCTGGGCAAACTTACACGTTACAGTTGGGACATGTCGGTGCTGAGGGGAGCATCGAGGAAACAGTCGCTGAGCGCTTTGCCGACCTCGTCAGCGAAAAAAGCGGCGGTAAGATCCAGGTGACGATCTATGGTAACTCCCAGATGGGTGGATTGAGCGATTTGGTTGATGCCGTCCGATACAATACCATTGATTTTGCCATTTTTGCCATGGGAAATGCCGAGAGTTATTTTCCAAAAGCCACCATTATGGGCCTGCCTTACTTGTTCAAAGATTATGCCCAAGTTGAGTCTTTCTACGAGAGCGATACATATGCCGACTTATGTGATGATTTTGCCTCCGAGACCAATATTCGCGAGTTGGGTTCTTTCCATACAGGCTTCCGTGATATTCTCTCCAATGTGAAAATTGAAAACGCCGATGATATGAAGGGGCTTGCCATTCGTGTACCCGAGGCACCCATGTTTGTCAAGACATTTGGCGCTTTAGGCTGCAATACCGTTACATTATCTGCGGCGGATGTTTATCAGGCGTTGAAAACAGGCTTGGTGGAAGCTACCGAGGCCGCGCCATCCTATATGGTTTCGATGAACTATCATGAAGTGGCCAAATACTGCATTCTAACCAACCATATTTATACGGGCAACAGCATTTTTGCTCCTCAGGATAAACTGGATCAAATGGATCCGGCTGCTGTAGAGATTATTAAAGCTGCTGCTGAGCAGGCAACACATGAAGCATGGAGCATTGTATCCGATGAGACAGACAAGGCTCTGAGCACGATGGAGGACGCCGGCGTTGAGATGGTTACTCCGGATTTGGAAAGCTTTAAGGGCATAATGACCGATATTTGGGCTGAACTATTCACCGATAGCGTAGATGGCGGTAAGGATCTGATAGATGCTGTTCTAGCCTGTGCTTAACGATCGGCCTTTCAATCCTGTAGGTGTTTTGCAGAGGAGAAGATAAACCGTCACTTCTCCTCTGCTTTTTATGAGTGGCCGATCTCAGAAAAGCCTTATTTGGAGGTACTGATGAAAAAAATTATTAAAATTTCCCATGCAATCGATCGCTTCTTTGACTATATGTTGTATCTTCCCATATTGATGTTGGGGACGCTTATCATGATTTGCCTGTTTATGGTTACCCTACGGCAGGTTTTCATTGGGGCGTTCAATTGGGCGGATGAAGCTATGCGATTCTTATTGGTTTATACAAGCTTCCTTACCCTGCCAACGCTTGTCTCTAAAGGCCGCAACATATCCGTGGATATCATCGATGTCTTGTTTCCCCACAAACCCAAAGCCCGCCGGTTTTTTCGTGTGACAGCTGATGTACTGGTTTTGGCTTTTTTACTGGTCATGATATTCCCCTGCATCACTTTTATTAAGGCTAATCTTACAGGATACTCACCCGCAATGCGAATTCCGCTATACCTTGTATATCTGTGCATTCCGATTGGATTCTCCTTCAGCATTTTAGCCTGTGCGAACAATATCCTAAAACGTTTTATGGAGGAGTAGATATGTCAATTATCCTTCTGTTTGTTGTTTTTCTTCTTCTGATTTTGCTCAGTGTACCGATTGCTTTCAGTATGGGACTTGCAACCATAGCGCTATTGCTCTTGAATGGGGATGGCAATGCGTTGATTACGGTTTTAACAAAATCATTTACCGGTGCCAACTCCACGTCGTATCTTGCTATCCCATTTTTTATGCTGGCAGGTTCTTTGATGGAACATGGCGGCATCTCCAAACGCATTATCAAGTTTGCTAACGGTCTGGTCGGTCATAGGCGTGGAGGGCTTGCCCAGGTTTCGGTTTTGGTCAGCATGATCTTTGCCGGGGTTTCCGGTTCGGCTGTTGCCGATACCACTGCGGTTGGTGCGGTTATGATGCCTGCAATGAATAAAAAAGGCTATGAAAAAGGTTTTGTCGCATCATTACAGGCTTGTGCCGGTACGATCGGACCGATTATCCCGCCCAGTATCAGTATGATTATTCTGGCGGCCATGACCGGGGAATCGGTGGCCAATCTTTTCTTGGCCGGCATCATACCGGGTATCCTCATCGGTCTCTTTTTGATGCTTGTCAGTTATTTTTACGCACGTCGAATGAATATTCCGCTTGAGAAGCGAATGCCGGTCAAGGAAGTCATTAAGGCGTTCTTTGAGTCTATTTGGGCCCTTTTTACCCCGGTTATTATCATCGGCGGTGTGCTTTCAGGCTATTTTACCGCCACTGAAGCCGGTATGATTGCCGTGATTTACAGCATTATTGTTGGGGCGTTTATTTATCGTGAACTGACCTGGAAAACCTTATGGATTGCGCTTAAAAATTCGGTTATCGGTACCGGACAAATCATTTTCTTGGTGGCCACGGCAAATGTATTCGCCTGGATGCTGACGCGCATGGACTTCGGTATGATGTGTTCAACACTGCTCACCTCAATTACGAATAATGCGACTATTTTCCTGTTTGTTATGGTTGGCTTCTTCCTTATTGTTGGATGTTTTATTGAGATTTCAGCGGCTTGCATGATTTTTATTCCTATACTCTATCCGATCGCCAGCGGTTTCGGCGTTGGGTTTCCTTTTCTCATCATCGTCCTGATGACTATGGCTATTGGGCAAATTACGCCGCCTGTTGGCGTGCTTTTAAGCCTTACAACCGAGATGCAAGGGATTAATATCACAGAAACATTCCGCTTTTTGCCTCGGGTTCTGCTGGCTATGCTGATGGCAGACCTCTTCTGTGTGCTTTTTCCACAGCTCATCACGATCATTCCAACCCTGTTGGGAACCTTATAAAGGCAGATGAGAAATATTGAATACCTATATCATAAAAGGCGGACGGGTCTATGATCCACAGAAAAACGCTTTTTCCGTCCGGGATATTGCTTTTCGAGATGGCGTCCTGATATCCCCGTCTAAAGCAAAAACCAATGTACGAATATTGAATGCCGACGGCTGCCTCGTTTCTCCCGGACTTATCGATTTTCATATGCATCTTGCGGCACAATGCAGTGATAACGGAGTTGCACCGGACCCCATTTGTCTACCCTCCGGCGTGACGACTGCCGTTGATGCCGGAACTGCCGGCTATGCAAATTATGAGGCATTTCGGCTGACTGATGCCGCGCATGCTATAACGGATGTTCGGGCTTGCCTGCATGTTTCTCCGGCCGGCATGACCACTTGGGCGTATATGGAAGATGGCAATCCGAAGCACTACTCCTTGCCTGATATGAAAAAACTTTTCGACAAGTACCCTGCGGAGCTGGTTGCTATTAAGACCCGGGTATCCCGCAGCTACATCGCACCCACGGGCCTATTAAAGGAACCGCTTGAAGCGGCGCTGCGTTTGGCCGAACAGCTTGACAGGCCATTGGTGGTACATGTAACCGATCCGGCATTTTCCTTAGACGAGCTGGCGCAGATGCTTCGCCGAGGCGATATTTTTTGCCATGTTTACCAAGGAATCGGGGAAACGATTTTGGATGGAGACGGCCATGTGAGACCGGCCATCCGTAAGGCGAGGGAACGGGGGGTATTATTTGATGCGGCCAACGGTATGAGAAATTATGATTCTCACGTAGCCTTATCGGCTTTGTCCGATGGCTTTGAACCCGATATCATCAGTACCGATATCACCGTTGCAACACAGTATCTGGAGCCTGTCCACTCCCTTCCTGTGCTGATGTCAAAATACTACTGTATGGGTATGCCTTGGGAAAAAATTTTTCGGACAGTTACCGCAGTACCGGCCGCGATCCTGCAGGAACCGGAAAAAGCATCGCTTCAAGATGGTACTAAAGCTGATTTAGCTGTGTTCCGAGAAAAAGATATACCCATAACATTTCCTGATGCTTTCGGCGGTCATATAAGCGGCCACACAGTGCTGGTGCCACAGCTTACGGTTAAGGACGGACGTATCGTTTACCGGCAGGTAGATTTTTGAGCGCTCCTTGCCTTGGTACGGCAGGTATAGAGTAAAACCCACAAAATTTTTGAACTGCACCTAAGTCGTCTTTCAGTATGCGCTACTGACCGGTTGCTTAGGTGCAGTTCGTTTTGCCGTATGGCTCTTAAACATCGTTATTTTTTATTGAGTGTTTTTTTGCATTTTTATTTTTATTCTGATTTTCTCTGGTGATGGGCGTCTGGCCCTTTGCCTTTATATTTCTGGCCTTCTTATTGTCCGGTTGGCTGTCTTTTGGCATCGCGATTCTCCTGTGAATTACATGATAAGGCTTGCAAACTGCATGTGTGTGATATCATATCCCATTTCTTCAATTTTCATTTCGAGCTGTTTCGGCTGAACCCCGGTCGTATCGAAATCCACCGCGATCTTTTGATTTTTGTTGTTGACACTGACGGAAATGACACCGCTAAGCGAGCCGAGCCCGCGCTTCAGCTCGTTGACATCGTGTTTGCCGTTTATATCTTTGACGGTATAATTAATACTGAGTCTTGACATAGTTTTCTTCTCCTTAACCGCTTCGTCGGGTGTTTGGGCCAAGCGCAACTTTTTTGGTGTTGTGATTTTGATTAAAATTGTCGTCGGGCGCGGGGTTGGCCGCCGGCTTCATTTTTTCCCTGGCATATTCCGTTTTTCCCCGGCGACCGGATTTCTCGTCTTGCATGTCACTCACCTCGCCATTAGTATCTCATGGGAAAATGGAATTATTCGGCTTCCCATGTGTATCAAATCACTTACATATGGCTTCCGCGGCTGATTACGATAAAAGTTGCAATTTTTACTTTCCGATATGGCCAGGCCATGATAAAATGACCTTAATTGATAAAAGGCGGGTGACTCCGATGCGAATTTTGATCGTTGAGGATGAGCGGGATCTGAATGATATCCTTGCAAAGAAGCTGAAGGCTGAAAACTATAGTGTGGACACCTGCTTTGACGGGAGCACGGCGCTGGATTACATCTCCGGGACCGAATATGACGTTATCTTGTTGGACATTATGCTGCCCTTTTTAAATGGTCTTGAAGTTTTAAAAACGATGCGGGCAGACGGCAACAAAACACCGGTACTGCTTCTGACCGCGCGTGACAGCGTCGAGGACCGTGTGACGGGACTGGATGCGGGGGCGGATGATTATCTTGTCAAGCCTTTTGCGTTGGATGAGCTTTTGGCGCGGATAAGAGTGATGCTGCGTCACGCTACGGGCGGAGTTTCCAATAGCCTGAAGATTGCCAACCTGACCATGGACTGCGACACAATGACGGTGATGAGAGACGAAACAGCCGTCATCTTATCAGGCAAGGAATTTGCAATTTTGGAATATCTGATGCGAAATCAGGGTATTGTCCTTTCGCGGGATAAAATCAGCCGTCACATCTGGAACTATGACTATGAGGGCGGCTCCAATGTGGTCGACGTCTATATCCGGTATCTTAGGAAAAAAGTCGATGAAGGCTTTAGCCCAAAGCTGATCCACACGGTCAGAGGCGTGGGCTATGTGCTGAGGGAGGAAGAATGAAAAAGCTCTCGATCAGGCTTCGCGTAACGCTGTGGTTTACTCTCTTAATGACCCTTCTTGTGGCAGTCGTTCTGGCCTTTCTGCTGTCGGCCAGCGGGCGCATGCTGCGCGCGACCTCGGAAAAGGATCTGATCTTTTCCGTTGAAAACATTGAAGAGGCGTCCCTCGAGACCAACAGGCCTGAAGAGCATGTCGGCGAAAATGCGTTTGTGCGAAAGGGCGTTTATCTTTCCGTATATGACACCGGCGGGAATTTTCTGTATGGGGTGATACCGACGGGCTTTGACAACAGCGTTTCGTTTTCCTCCGGGCAGATGCAGACGGCCGATAACAACGGCGTCAGCTGGACGGTTTATGATATCGAGACGACGCTCCCGGAGTATGGAGAGGTTTGGGTCCGTGGCGTAAAACCGGCGGGAGATTCTCAGGATGCCATTGCATCCATGCTGCACCTTGCCCGGATAGCCCTGCCTTTTTTTGTTGTTGTTGCGGCACTGGGCGGGTATTTTCTCACAAGCCGCGCTTTTCGTCCCGTAAAGCAAATTACAGCGTTGGCGGAGAATATCGGTGACGGCAAAGACCTCTCAAAACGGATTCGGCTGGGGGAGGGCAAAGACGAGATCTATACCCTGGCCAATACCTTCGACAGTATGTTCGACCGCCTTGAGAACTCCTTTGACCGCGAAAAGCAGTTTACCTCAGACGCCTCACATGAATTGCGGACCCCCACCTCGGTGATTATTTCTCAATGCGAGTATGCGCTGGAAAATGCGCAGACACTGGAGGAAGCCAAATCTTCTCTTGATGTTATTCTGAAGCATGCGCAGAAAATGTCGTCGCTCATCTCTCAGCTGCTAGTGCTTGCCCGTGCCGACAAGGGGCAGCAGAAGCTGAATATCGAACCGGTCAACTTAAGCGAGCTCTGCGCGCTGGTTGCCGAGGAAATGCAGGATATGGCGGACGAAAAGACGATTATAATACACACGGCGCTTGAGCCGGATCTTAAGATCAACGGCGATGAGACCATGCTCATGCGAATGCTGATTAATCTGGTTTCAAACGCCATCACTTACGGGCGCACGGGCGGTATGGTTGAAATTACGCTGCAACATGAGGACGGCGGCCTCGTCGGACACGTCCGGGACGACGGAAGCGGCATTGCACCTGCGGATATCGATAAAATCTGGGAGCGCTTTTATCAGGCCGACCCCTCCAGAGCCTCAAATTCGGAGGGAGTTGGGCTCGGATTGTCTATGGTGAAGTGGATTGCCGAAGCTCACGGCGGCCGCGTTTCGGTAAGAAGTGAGCTCAACAAAGGCAGCGACTTCTCGTTTGTGCTCCCAGTATGAAATTGCTTTGACGGCAGTATTTATTCTCCGTTTTACGGTTGATAAACCCTCGGCCTCTTGGGCTG
>JBFWKZ010000115.1:0-7885 GCA_050252415.1 Oscillospiraceae bacterium
CGTTTCTATAAGTCTAAAAAGTTTAAATGACATTTTATTAGCACTAAATACAATAAGGCGCCGCTATCAAGCGGCGTCTTATTGTATTTAGTGGCCCACTCCTTGAAGATAAGCGGCCTTTATCAAACACGGCTTGAGTACATTTATGTTCATGCGTTAAAAAATGATCGACCCCATGCCCAATCGCATCATATCATCAGAAAAATGCTGCTTTTACATAAAAAAGCATAGCTACTCTCCAGCTATGCTTACGTAAGTTTATTCTGATCATTTGTAAGATCAAATTTTAGTCGTCAGATCCTTTGCGCATTTAACGCAAACGTTTTTGCCGCGATAGCTGATAATGTCCTCAGTGTTTCCGCAAAAAATGCACGAGGGATCATGCTTGCGAAGCATTATGGTGTCGTCATCAACATAAATTTCAATAGGATCTTTTACGTCAATGCCAAGAGATCTGCGCAGCTCAATGGGTAATACGATACGTCCTAGATCATCCACTTTGCGTACAATACCAGTTGCTTTCACCAAAATCAACTCCTTATTGGCGTGCCTGTAAGGCAACGCAAAAATAAAATGGTTACACCAAAACAAATGAAATAATAAAAAATTATATCAATTGGCAATTATTTACAATTTATTGATTAAAATTAATAAATTTTCGTATAAAGATTACGATTTAATTATAGCATAATAAAAAAATATGTCAATTAAATCCATGGGGAAAAATTATTGGATGATAAAATGTTTTTGTATCACGTTCATTTTGGAGGAAGTACCTGATGCTGTCACAGATTTGGATTTTTATCGTGGTTGCCTCAATGTTACGGGGGGCCTATCTTGGAATTGGCGCAGAAGTGGCCTCGGCAGCTATGACCGGTGCGGCTGCGGCTGTCGAACTTTGCATTGGACTTATGGGGGCGTTGTGTCTCTGGTCGGCGGTTATGGCCATGATGGAAGAGGCGGGACTGTCTGATGCGCTTGCCAAGCTGTTTTCACCCATACTTAGGCAGCTTTTTCCCCTATCGTCCAAAGTAGAATACATTCGGGAGAGCATCTCTTCCAACGTTACGGCAAATTTGCTGGGCCTTGGCAATGCCGCTACACCGGCAGGTCTTATCGCCGTGGAAGGTATGGCGAAGCTGGGGGGGAAGGCGAGACGGGAGATGGGACGATTTGTTGTGATGAACACGGCGTCCATACAGTTGCTCCCAACGACCATAGCCGCTATCCGGGCGGCAAATGGTGCTGGAGATGCCTTTGACATACTCCCGGCGGTATGGCTCAGTTCCGCTCTGGCGCTTGCTGCCGGCTTGGTTGCCTCAGAACTGTTCGCGCGGATATTGGGAGACGTATAGATGATATCCGGGATCATTATTGCAGCGGTTGCCCTTTATGCCCATATGCGCGGCGTTGACGTCTTCGACTGTGCCTGCAAAGGGGCAAAACGAGGTGTGGAGACAGCACTAAAAATGTTGCCTCCACTGGTGTGTTTGCTGGCTGCGGTGTATATGCTGCGCGCCTCCGGGCTGATTGAGCTTATGGCACAGATCTGTGCGCCGTTGTTTGAGCTGCTCGGAATACCACCGGAGACAGCGGCGTTGATTTTTTTGCGTCCGGTGACAGGCAGCGGGGCACTTGCTGTCGGCAGTGAGCTGATTGCGCAATACGGCGTCGATAGCGAGATCGGCAGAACGGCAGCTGTGATGATCGGCTCGACAGAGACGACCTTTTATGTTCTTGCCGTCTATCTCGGTGCGGCAGGGGTAAAACGCGGTGGGAAATTCCTGCCGGCAGCGCTCTGTGCCGACCTTGTCGGATTTATAACCGCGGCATGGGCGGTTCGATTTTTTTTCTGAATATGCGAAAAGCCGAATGATACGGTTCGGCTTTCAAATCAAGTATTGATTAATAACAGATGACTGATAGTTCCCAGAGAGCTACACCGTTTTTCCGGGATCGGCAGCATTATAGAATATATGGCTTGCCATTATAAATATGCAGGAATGCGTTTTTAAGCGCATCACTCTCAAAGCTGACGCAAAGCGGAATGCTAAGACCGTATTGACAATCGTCGACAGCCTCAATATCATCCTCATCACGGATATGGAGTTTCATCAGCTCGCCGCCGGCTTCGATAACTTCCTCCATGGCATCGAGCAAATCGTCGGTTATCTCTTTCTGGATGATCGTGGTGTCGCTTGTGACTTCGATCACCCGGGACTGAGAGGCGGCGACGGCTGCTCTGAGCGGGGAAGGCGGCAATACGTTCATGTTGCGAGTGGCGGTGCTGAGAGCAGCAATATGGGCATCATCAGTACCGCAGCAGCCGCCGAGAAATGCCGCGCCATTTTTAACAAAACCTTCTGCCGCCGCTGCGAATGCTTCCGGCTGCATTTTATAGACAGCCTTCCCGGTGGACATATCGGGCAGACCCGCATTAGGTTTTGAGATCAGGGGAAGACGGGAATAGACGCGCATATCGCCTAAGAGCTTTGTTATCAGAGCCATATTGCCACAGCAATTTATGCCATACGCATATGCCCCAAGTTCCTGCGCGCTTAGCAGAGCGGATATCAAATTTGCGCCCATCACGGACCGGCCGCTCTCATTACAGGCGAAGCTGACGAGCACAGGCTTTTTAGAGACGTTCTTCACGGCGATGAGAGCGGCTCTGGCCTCGGGAATGGACATCTGTGTTTCAATGGCATAGAAATCCACGCCAGCCTCCTCAAGCGCCTCGGCTTGCTCGGTATAAATGTCTACGAGGTCTTCAAAAGTTGCCATACCGTAGGGCATTAACTGCAGCCCGCATGGCGCGATGTCGCCTGCGACCAATACGGTGTCCGGAACCGCTTCGCGTGAAAGGGAAACGAGATTGAGGCACAGCCGGCGGATATCCGTTGTGATGCCATGTTGTTTCAGCGAGGCGCGGTTGGCGCCGAATGTGGGGGCATAGACGCAGTCGGACCCTGCCTTGGCATAGGCGCGTTGAATTTTCTTGATGGCTTCCGGGTGTTCCAGGACCCAGATTTCGGGGCAAGCCCCGCGTTCCATACCGAGCTTTTGCAGCTCCGTGCCTGTTGCGCCGTCAAGGATGAACGGTCGTTTGAGATCAAGCGGCATAGACTACCTCCTTATAAAAATGTATTAAAAACCATTATCCAGATTGGAATGGTAATAATGCAGAACGAAGTGGAGAGGAAGACCAATGTGCTGCTATAGAGCGCTCCATGCTCATCCGTACAGTATTTCGTCGCAAAAGTTGGCAGCAATGCGCCAAAGGGCATTGCGGAATAAATCACCGCGATTTCTGTTATAAGGGGCTTGAATCCACACAGCGTACAGGCCAAAAGTACCAACGCCGGGCATATAATAAGCCTTGCAAGGGTCATTATAAATGCAGCGGGGCGGGAAAGCGCCTCACGGGCGTTCGACTGAGCAAGCGTCATACCGCAGAGCATCAGACCCAAAGGCGTACTGGTCGAGGCAAATCCCTGAATCACGCTTGCTATTACCTCCGGAGGCTTTAACTGTGCAAAATACAGGATCAAACCAGCAAAAACCGAGAGCATGACGGGCGATACAAGCTGACACCAAAATTCACGCATAGAGCCGTGGCAGCCCTCTCCCAGCAGATAGGTAGGTAAACCGTAATAGACGATGCGTGCCAGTGTGGTGAGGATGGTAAAGTAAAAAAGACCGGCGTCACCAAACAGCGACTCGATAAGGGGCATGCCAAAAAAGGTGAAATTGGTGGTCAGCATGCCGTATATGGCCACTTTGCCCTCAACTCGGTTGCGGGAAAGGCGTTTCGCTATGTAGCCGACAACAAAAAGTACGGCGAAGGTTACGACGGTAGCAATAAAGACAGAGCCAAATTCCGTCAGTGTATTCTCATCCATCGTGGTGTTATAAAACGAGCGGAGAATCAGACTTGGCAGACAAATTGTCAGCATGAGCGAAGAGAGCTGCTTTGAAAAGTCTTTTGAGACAATTCCGGTTTTTACGACGAGATAGCCGGTGATGATATAAATCGTTAACCTGAGGGTTAACACTATTGTGGACACTACTGCAAAACCTCCTTAGATTTTGGACCGTTTTTTACATTTTTTCCGGTGCGTTTACGCCAACGATCCCAAGGGAGGAAGCTATGACGGTGCGGACGCTGTCAGCTAATTTGAGCCTTGCCTCGAGGATACCGGGCTCGGCGTCTTTGATGCGGCAGGCCGTATAGAAACGGTGAAAGCGGGCGGCAAGCTCAATGACATATCGATTGATACGAGATGGGTCATAGTCCCGGGCGGCGAGGCGGATTTCCTCAGGCAGAGCACTGAGCTGCTTAATGAGCTCTCTTTCGTGTTCGTCGGTCAGAAGAGAGAAATCAACATCACCAGCGGCTGGAACCGCTTTGCCCTCTGCAGCCATATTGGCAATGAGCGTACAGATACGCGCATAGGCGTATTGAACATAGTAGACAGGATTCTCACTGTCCTGACGAACGGCGAGGTCAAGATCAAATTCCAGATGCGTATCCGGCTTCGCGTTGAAGAAAAAGCGGCAGGCGTCCACGCCAATCTCATCAAGAAGGTCATTAAGCGTCAAGGCCTTACCAGTGCGTTTCGAGACCTTAACGACCTCATTTCCCCGCACCAGCCGGACCATTTGCATGATGAGAAAGTCAAGTTTTTTGTCACGAAGCCCCAAAGCGGGCGCTGTCATGGAAGCGGCAAAGCGAATAGCATGTCCATGATGGTCCGCGCCCCAGACATCGATGACCCGGTCAAAACCGCGTTCAACAAATTTATTTCGGTGATAGGCAATATCCACGGCGTAGTAGGTGTAAAAGCCGTTGGTCCTGCGCAGGACCTCATCCTTGTCGGCGCCAAGCTCAGTATTTTTGAGCCATAGTGCGCCGTCCTTTTCATAGGTCAGACCGCCGTCAATGAGGAGCTTCACGGTATCTGCGACATATCCGGATTTGTGAAGACTGCTTTCGAGAAACCATTGATCAAAGTGAATACGGTATCGGGCTAAATGCTGCTTCATGAGAGCAATGTTATAGGGTAAGCCAAAAGCGACAAATGCGGCACAGCGCTCATCAGAAGCCATATCAAGGTATTTCCTGCCGTCCTTTTCGTATATGAGCTGCGCCAGAGAACGGATATCATCTCCGTGATAACCGTTTTCCGGGAACGAGACGGCATCTTCACCGAGAATGATCTGAAGGTAACGCGCCTCGATGCTTTTTCCAAAAAGGTCCACCTGGTTGCCTGCGTCGTTGACGTAAAATTCACGCCAAACGTCATAGCCCGCTTTTTCCAGAACAGAGGCCAGGGCGTCTCCCAGCACACCGCCGCGCGCGTTTCCAATAGTCATAGGGCCGGTCGGATTTGCCGAGACGAATTCGACCATGACGCGCTTTCCCTCACCGATGTTTACGCAGCCATAATCTTTACCTTCGGCTTCAATCGCCGACAGGACATCGGCATACCACTTTGAAGAGAGGCGAAAGTTCAGAAAGCCGGGGCCGGCGATCTCTGCCGACGCAAAATAGCTGTCCTCGAGCTCTAAATTTGCACAGAGCACCTCGGCAATTTTCCGGGGAGAAAGGTGAAGAACCCTGGCACCCGCCATGGCGTGGTTTGCAGCGTAATCGCCGTTTTTCGTATCCTTAGGGATCTCCACAAAACCATCCAGTTCGCCTGCGGGCAGCTCGCCTGAGGCCACTGCCCTGGTATGCGCCGATTTTATTAGGGCATCGATTTGAACTTTTGCGCTTTCGATCAGATTAGCCATTTTCATTTCTTTCCTTCTGTTCTCTTATCGTGATTAAAAATTGGTTTTTACCAATCAGGTTGTGTTCGATGTCGGTGGAATACTGTATTTCCAGCTCGCCGCCATGCGTGTCCAGCTCGGAGCGGATGAGATGTGTCTCAATGCCCAAGGTGGCGGCACCATAGGGCGTCTCATAGAGGAAGCGGTGCTTGTTGCCCTCCTCAAAAACCATCTGGCTATTGAGTGTGCCCGCACGTTTCATTGTAACGGCGTCATTCTGCACAAGGAAAGTTGTCTTTGTACCCTCCATCCCTGTGAGCGGACTTTCCATATAGGTGAACAGCGCGCCATTTCTACCATAGCTGTATTTGCCATCAGTGACGAGCTCAACGGTATCGTCGTCTCCGCTCTGATAATTTTGTGTGCCCTTTATGGTTATAAGAACATTCTTCATCAATTATTCCTCAAATAAGCGGATAAGGGGGAACGGAAATGACCTCGCCGTCCAACTCATGGCCCAACAGCTTTGAGGCAAGCGAGCGAAAAAGCTCCGCATTGCCGCTGGTGTAATAGGTGTGCTTGCCGGTATGTGAAGTGTCCGGCGTATACCCCGGGGAATGGAGCTTCGCGGCAAGGGTATCTGCCGCCTCGGCGCTGGAACTGATAAGACGGACGTTTTCGCCCATGTAGCGGCTTATCGCCTCAGATATGATCGGATAATGCGTACAGCCGAGAATGAGGACATCGACACCGGCTGATCGCACATCGCAAAGATAGTCGTCAATAGCCGACATAAGCTCGGGAGAATCGGCGGAACAGATACCGGATTCGATAAGCGGCACAAACTTGGGGCAGGCCCGTGCGACTATCTGAGCGTCCGGCACAGCCCACTTCAGCAGAGTTTGGTTATATCCGCTGTCAATACAAGCTTGAGTAGCGATAAAGCCGATTTTTTTATTTTTTGCTAAATCCCTTGCGGCATAGACGGCAGGATAGGCCACGCCGAAGAGCGGAATGTTTGTCTCACTCGAAACGGTATCCAGTGCAACAGAGGTCACCGTACCGCAGGCGGCTAGGATCAGCTTTGCACCGAGCTCCTCGAGAAAAGCAATGTTTCGGCGGGCCATGTAAAGAAGCTGTCCACGGTCCCTGCCGCCGTATGGCATATGCCCGGTGTCGCCGAAATAAACAATATCCTCATGCGGCAAAAGGCGCGACAGTTCCGCCATTGCCGTGAGTCCGCCCAGACCGGAGTCAAAGACTCCGATGGTGAATCTATTCATATAAAATTACACCTCAAATTCTCTTATAAATAATACGACAAAATGGATTTTATTACAAGAGTAAAAATTGTGTAGAATTAATTTGAGCAATTTGCTATAATATCAATATGATGATATTTCGCCTTTTTCCGAGGGCAGCGCACAGAGACGGCGCTTCTTCAATATAATGATTATGTATCAATGCTCCTTGAAGGGAGGGCGCAATTTTGAACATTGAGCTTACAAATAAGGAATTTCGTCTGCTTTTGGACATGGTCTATATTGGAAATTGGGTACTAAACTCCGCAAGGGGTGACGATAGATTTGAGGAATATGATGTTTTACAGGAAAAGCTCTTTGCCCACTGCGCCGGCGCCGGCCTGAAGAGCCTGATCCAAGTTTGGAAAGGGCATATTTTCCCCTCCCGAGAGTATGAGGAGGGGGGTATCCATGAAGCGATTGCCGACTATGAGGATGCCGTCTTTTTTGATATCCTTGCGGAGGAACTTGCGCGGAGAGATATGGTGAGCGAACAGCTTAATCAGGACGACTTAAAGGAACTGCAGCAGCGTATGGAAGAGTACATCTCCGAATTTGAGCAAAATGGCGTGCAAAATATTTCCCTGGATATATGATATGAGGATATACGGCTATTTGTACTGAAAAATAATACAAAGGTTGATTTAATATGAAAGAGACGACAATTTTTGCCACCCCTTTAGGAAATATGCGCCTTTGTCTTAAAGACGGCACCGTGACACAGTTGGATTTTACTGATCAGCCGGCCTGTGGGGATGAAAATGAGGCGGTGCGGCAGATTAACGACTATTTTGCGGGCCGGCGCGCGG
>JBFWKZ010000116.1:0-7798 GCA_050252415.1 Oscillospiraceae bacterium
AGAGCTTTACGGCCAACTCCTCCTACTCCGGGACGGTGAAGATCGCGTACAAGGCCTATGATGCCGACGATGAGCAGTTGAATTCCGGTGTTGTTGCCGTTAAAGTGTCGAGCAGTGATGCGGTTGCGGATACGATCACGTATTCGGTTGATTCCGGAGACTCGGTGGACTTTGATGGAGACGATTTTGCAGATGTCTGCGATGATGCATGCGACGAAACGCTCTCATATGTGAAATTCACGCTTCCGAGCTCCTCCTATGGGGTTCTCTATTATGATGACGACACCAAGGTGAAATCCACAACCAAGTACTATGCGGACGATGACGACTCACCGGCAATATCGGACGTGAGCTTTGAGGCCAAGTCCTCCTATTCCGGGACGGTGAAGATCGCGTACAAGGCCTATGATGACGATGATGAGCTGTTGTATTCCGGTGTTGTTGCCGTTAAAGTGTCGTGATAGGTAACGGCCCTATTGGCACTGCGTGGGCTCACTTGTGCTACATTTAGCTTGAGAAGAGCTGGAGTGGCATGATTGGATAAAACAAAAAGTAAAAGCGGAATATATTTTGGAATAATAAAAATAAAGGCGTATTCTTAGACCGCATGATTCATTGCAAAATGAGCGCGGTTTAAGATATACGCCTTTTTTCTGCCGATTTTCCACAGAGGTTTAAACCTTTTGTGGCGGAGCCTGACATTCAAGCCCTAAACACCTGGTGGCAGCTTATCCTCCATCAGATTGCGCAGGTTCATCACGCTTCCGTCAACAACAAACGTGCCGTCTCCCTTGGCATGAAATGTCCGGCGCTCCTGCCGCCCCTCGTCGATCCAGGCGCGCCGCCCCTCTAAAATGAAGATGCCAGGCG
This sequence comes from Oscillospiraceae bacterium, assembly GCA_050252415.1. GTDB lineage: Bacteria > Bacillota > Clostridia > Oscillospirales > Oscillospiraceae > Heteroscillospira. Next base: position 871 of record JBFWKZ010000116.1, read on the forward strand.
GGTCCAGATAGTCGGTTACGCGACACTCAATACAGGCAAGACATTCGGAAATCAGCGGGGCCTTTACCTCCGCCGCCGGCAGCGGAGTCAGCGCAAACTTTTTGAATTTGTCCGTATCCGCGCCGGAGCAGTCCCCGATTTTGATTGCCTTTTCCGCGAGGTCTATCGTCGGAACCGCCAGCACGCACTCCTTCGTGCGACTAAGCGCTTGGAACGAATAATTCCAGGGACCGGTCGTCAGCGCGATCGTGGGCGCAAAATCCACGACCATATGCCATGAGATCGTCATGATATTGTCCCGGCCTTTATCGTGCGTGGTGACTAAGATAACCGGACCGGGCTCGATGAGCATGAAAGCCCTTTCAATTGGTAAGATTGTCATCGGCATAGCATTGCCTACTTCCTGTTGTGTTGTGTGATATTTCAAAATACGTCAGCTAGTTCAACCGTATATGAGTTTTCCGCCGCTGATAAAAAATATTAAATGAGGTCTGTTTTGGGCATCGTTACTCGGCAATTCGTGCGAGTACCGCAATGTGTTGATTACTACCAGTTAGCTTACCTAGTTTATTCTCTCATATTCGTATTGGTCCTTGATATATGTATTGTACCACCTGCCAAGTGAATCGGCGGCTATAAATTCATCCCATTCACTTTTTGGGAAATCCGAATATGTGTAGACTGAACCGCTATCCCTAAACTTAACGACCAGAACCTCCCAGCCTGAATCATAGCCGACCTCACTAAAGCAGGTGGAATCCGGAGTAGACTTCATTTCGACATCGTCAACATCAAAAACGCGCGGAGTTGGCGTTGATGTCGTATCAGGAGATGTTGTAATGCCAGCGGTTGCAGTAGGGATTGCATCGGATTCTTGTAAGGATTTCGTCTCGGCGCATCCTGCTTGCGACAAAACAATTAGAAGCGCAAAAATATAACATATCATTCGTTCCACTGTGGTGCCTCCGTTAAAATTGCTCTCACGCAATCATTTTCCAGATTAATAACATCATATCCGCATAATAAAGGTGACATCAGTGTCAACTGAATGTTTGCAGCATTGTTTGGTGAGCTGAGTCAAAAAACAGCGCCGATTAACACGAGCTTTGTAGTATGGCTATATTTCTAAATCGATTTAACTTCGCGCTGATGCAAAAGCTTGCCTGCACGCTCTCGCGATACATAGCATAATTTGTCTATAATTATATAGCAAGCATCTCATAGAAACAATAAAAAGGCGAAGAAAAGCGCAGAAAGCAAACAAAATCAATTGGTTTTCTCTGATTCTTGTCTCAGCGCGGGCATTGCGTGCCATTAAGATAGCAACGCGCTAAGCGCAGGCTGCTGGAGAAACTAATTATATATTTTACCAATAAGGAGGATATGGGCGTTAATTTTTCAGCCCGATAACATCGCACCGATGGTCCGGGCATTCGGCTTTAGTTTCGTTTTTCTCAATGGAAATGTGAGGCCCACCTTTACACCGAAATTTTGTGCTTTATTTCTGCTTTTCGCCTGTAAAGATGATTAATGGATGGATATGGTGTTGACAGATGCGTCGAATAAGAATAAAATAAATTGTTAAATCGTCGCCAGGCGGCGCATGTCCGTTGCGAAACGGAACAAATGTTGAGAAGCCTATAGGCAGAGCTTATTCTGGCAGATATCATCATTTTTCGTTTCACCGGCATGTTGGCCTTTCAGATAGTCTTTTCCATTTTTGAAGGGACCTGTTTGAAGTGCAATCCTGGAATTAACATCACTATTGTACGTTCAACATGGGAGGAAGTGACAGGCTGATTCAAGGATATCTGACGACGGCCACGTGGTGGCTGCGGAAAACAGCGCGCTAAAACATTTGCTCAACCATATTTCGTTCGGCGGAATCCGGTTGGCACAAAACGGAGGGAATATATTGAAGAAAAAAATAGTGTTTTTTATCGTGGTTGCCATAACCGCACTACTTTTGCTGCTGTCCGTTTTCGGCCTGAAAATAGGTGACTTCGAGATCAAAGGCGCTAATTTAATGCGCTTCGGAATTGATATACGCGGTGGCGTAGAGGCAACTTACGAACCAAAGGATCTTGACCGTGAGCCGACAGAAGATGAGCTCGCGGCGGCCAAGTCGGTCATCGAGACCCGAATGGACGCAAAGAATATCACCGACCGAGAGGTCGCGATAGATAAGACAAACGGCGCCATAATCGTAAGATTCCCGTGGAAATCCGATGAAATGGATTTTGATCCGCAGGCGGCAGTCTCGGAGCTCGGTGAAACAGCCAAGCTGACGTTCAAGGATCCCGACGGAAATATCGTACTCGAAGGCTCCGATGTCACAAAAAGCTACGCTCAATTAGTAACGACGCAAGACCACGTGGAAGGGACGCCTATCGTCTATCTTGAGCTGTCGAGTGAGGGAACCGAAAAGTTTTCCGATGCGACCGGAAGACTAATAGGCCAAAAAATCTCGATCTATATGGACGATACGCTGATTTCGGCGCCAACGGTCAAATCCCAGATAACGACAGATACGGCGGAAATTACCGGCATGTCAAGTATAACGGCGGCAAAAGCACTTGCGGATCAAATCAACTCCGGCGCGCTCCCCTTCTCTTTAACGGTTAAGAACTGCCAGATCATAACGCCGACGCTCGGCAGCGCTGCGCTTTCTGTTATGGTCAGAGCAGGTGGATTTGCGTTTGCCCTTGTATGTCTTTTCATGCTGCTCTATTATAGGCTCCCGGGCTTCGTCGCCTGCGTGGCGCTGACGCTTCAGGTTGTTGGACAGCTGCTTGCCCTTTCCATTCCTCAGTTTACGCTGACCCTGCCGGGCATCGCGGGTATTATCCTGTCGATCGGCATGGGCGTGGATGCCAACGTCATCGTATCGGAACGCATCAGGGAAGAGCTTAGAGCCGGAAAATCCCTGAGCAGAGCTATCGACCAGGGCTTCCACAGAGCATTTACGGCAGTTTTTGACGGCAACATTACGACGATCATCATTTCGATCATACTTATCATATTCGGTTCAGGTTCTATGATTTCATTCGGCTACACCCTGCTTTGCGGATGTCTTATGAACTTTGTCGCCGGCGTTACCGCTTCAAGGCTCATGATTCGGTCGCTGATTCAATTTGATGCCTTAAACAAGCCGCAATTTTTCGTTCCAAAGAAGGGGGCCCAATCAATATGAAGAAAAGATTGAATGTTTATAAACACAGATATATCTTTTTTGTGGTGTCGATTGCCATCATCCTGACCGGACTGGTTTTTGCCTTGGTAAACGGCGTCAAGCTCGACATCCAGTTCCAGGGTGGATCAATCCTTAAATATACCTATACCGGAACGATAGACGGTGATGCGGCGGGAAAGTTGGTCCAGGATGCGCTGGGTAAACCGACCAGCGGCCAGCTTGAAACAAATATGGCCAAAGATGAACAGACACTGACGATAAACCTTTCGGGAAATGAAGCCATCACGTCCCAGGAGCAGTCTCTCGTCACTTCTACGCTTGAGGAAGCTTACCCGGATGCCGGACTACAGCTTTCGGAATCTCTGACGGTTGAGCCGTTCATTGGTGCACAATTTTTCCAAAAGGGCTTAAAGGCAATTGGACTTGCATTCCTGCTCGTCCTTATATATGTCGGCATCCGCTTCAGAAAAATCGGCGGACTTTCAGCGGGCGCAATGGCAATAATCGCACTGATTCACGACGCGCTGGTCGTCACAACTGTGTTTATCCTGTTCCAAATCCCGTTGAATGAGGAGTTCATCGCGGCAATATTGACGATCATCGGATTTTCAATCAACGATACGATTGTCATCTACGACCGCATCAGGGAGAACGAGACCATGGTTGACAATAAAATGACGCCGGATGAGCTCACCGATGTGAGCATTACCGAATCGATGTCGCGTTCCATCAATACCAATCTTGTCGTTTTCATCAGTATTACGATCGCATTTATCTTTGCTCAGATCTATAATATTGAATCGATCAAGGATTTTGCCCTGCCGATGATGTTCGGTACGGTTACGGGCTGCTATTCGACAAACTGCATCGCAGGACCGCTATGGGCCATGTGGCGCAACCGCAAAATCAAAAAGGGCAAAGCAGCCGCCTGATAATCCCGAATATTTTATTGGGATACAAAGAAGCCTAAAATAAATGCTGAATTAACAAAGCCGTCGGATAATACCGGCGGCTTTCCGTTTGTTTAAAATGGCCGAATAAATGATAAGTGTGGTCGGACCTAGGCCGTGTTGCCGATGGGGCACAGGCATCACATATTGGCCGTTGTGCTGCATTTTTGGCGAACTGTCACATAATGGATAGCCGTTGAAAAGGCAGGACGTTTTTATCGCTTCAGCGGAGATACCACTGCAACTTTTAAATGGGATATATTCATGTTATCTATGGGACTTGAAATGTCGGGCGTTTCTTGATAAGATATTTTCAAAGGACCAATCTGTTGTTGAAACGATATTATTGGCCGACGTATCAAGCAAATATTTCATTACGATTAAGACTGGAGGCTATCAAAATGGAAGAATCGAATAAGCTGTTTATTCTCTGGACGAACGCGGATTTTTTGACTTCGGATAAGATGGTCATGATGTATGCGACGAACAGTATGCTGAATCATTGGTGGGATGAAGTCACCGTCATCATCTGGGGGGCGACTGCCAAGATGGCGGCGGAAAATGAGATGATACGGGAGAAAATAAAACTTGCGCAGCAGGCCGGCGTAAAGTTTTCGGCATGCAGGTCTTGTGCGGATCAATTGGGTACAACTGAAAGACTCATTAAGCTGGGCGTAGAAGTTATTTATTGGGGAAAGAATTTAACAGATATTCTGAAGACAAACGGCAAGTTAATTACAATTTAAATGATAAAGCCTGGAAAACTTAGTTTTCCAGGCTTTTGATGATACAAACAGATTTAATATCATAATAAGGCGCTTTCTCTCTCATTCAAGCCGTCGAGCAAACGGGAAAGTACCGTTTTAAATTCTTCATCCTGAGCCGCAGTTCGTTTTGACGGGCCTCTTAGCCTGCCGCCGGATCTGCGGATTTTTTTTGCGGTATGGCGGGCCAGAAGCAGCGCATCGATGTTGTCGGCCGTATAGGCCATTCCGTCCTGATTAATGACGATGGCGTTTTTAGCCAGACACAGGGCGGCAAGCCCATAGTCTTGGGTTATGACGATATCGCCGGGAGAAACGCGGTTGACCAGTGCAAAATCCACACTGTCCGCTCCTTTTGAAAAAGTCAGAGTGGCGGCGCCGTCTTTTTCAAAAATGTGAGAGGTGTCGCAGAGAATGAAACACTTCACATGATGGGCCTTTGCCAGTTTAACAGCGATATCAACGACAGGACAACCGTCGGCGTCGATAAGTATTTTCATGATACGCTCCTATGTACTAGAGATAATTATCTATCGCTTTATAAATATTTTTTAAAACAGGAATCAATATGATCATTTATGATGCCTGTGGCCTGCAAATGTGCATATACGGTCACAGAACCTAGAAATTTAAACCCGCGTGCTTTCAAATCCTTGCTGACCCGATCGGACAAATCGGATTTAGCCGGTATTTCGAATATGGCTTGATAATGATTGACAATTGGCCGATGGTCTACAAACTGCCAGATATATTGATCAAAACTTCCAAATTCACGCTGGATGACTAAAAACATTTTTGCATTAATGATTGAGGCTTCAATTTTCCTCCGGTTTCGAATAATACCGCCATTCATAAGCAATTCTTCAACTTTTCGATCATCATAACAGGCCACTTTTTCGGGATCAAAATTGTCATAGGCCTTTCGATAGTTTTCCCGTTTCTTTAGGATGGTCAGCCAGCTCAACCCGGCTTGCGCGGATTCCAAAACAAGAAACTCAAAATGCTTTCTGTCCTCATGTACAGGTACGCCCCATTCTTCATCGTGATATTTAATATACAAATCATCGGATTGACACCAATCACATCGTTCCATACGGCGGTCCCTCCTCCATGCCCGACGATATGACTTGTCGGCCTAAAGACAAACCATATTATAGCATTATACCGCGATGGATTCCCACAGTCAATCGGACCGGTTGCCGGATGCACTTTTTACGAGGCCCGCTGTCCGGATTTATCAGAGAAAAAGGCAACTGACGGCTGCTGTACCTATACGAAAAAATCTCTTGTCATTTTCTCATTGATTTTGATATAAGCGCTGAGATTATTGTCATGGTCACATGTCGCTAAAAAAACATCTGAAATTTGCTTGATCCCCTGTGCCTGGAGCTGCTTTTTGAGCCATATTTCATTATTTCCGGTAAATCTCAGATTACCCTTGATAATATGGCCGTCAATAATGACGTTGATCACCGGCTTATCTTCCTGCGGTTCGATATTTAAATCACTCGGGCTGACCGGCCGGTGGATCGCCTGCGGCAGAAAGCTGATTTTGCCGTTGGCTTCCAGAATAGCCGTCTGAAGATTTGCAATATTAAAATAACCGCCGGTCCTGCACAGCATTAGAAATTCATTGACATCGATTCTCGCTTTTTTCAGATTTGCCTCGAACAGTTTCCCATCTTCAAACAAAATCAGCGCCCGGCCCGTCAACAATCTGCGCAGCTTGATGGACTTATAATTAGCCAGGGAAATAATGAGTGATAACATCGCATAGATGAGCATGGCCGTTAACGGCTTTTCAAATTCCTCGAGATTTGTGGCCATTTCCGCCGCAATTGATCCGATGGTTATGCCAATAATATAATCGAACATGCTGAGCTGAGACATTTGCTTATTGCCCATAAGCTTTGTGAGGATAAAAAGTAAAATGCCGGAACCCAGTGATGTGTACACGACCTGCAAGATTTCCATTACGATACTTCCTTTTTGGTGGCGGTATAGTAATAAAATCCCCCAAA
>JBFWKZ010000117.1:0-7483 GCA_050252415.1 Oscillospiraceae bacterium
GAGCCGCCGTAGCGGACCCGCCCGTCATGTTTCTGGATGAAGCCACCTCGTCGATCGACACCAGACCGGAGGCCATTGTTCAGAAGGGCATGGTTGCGCTGATGCAGGGCAGGACGGTGTTCGTCATCGCCCACCGGCTTTCCACCGTGCAGAATTCCGATGTCATCATGGTGCTGGAGCACGGACGCATCATTGAACGCGGCAGCCACGAACACCTGATTGCCGAGAAAGGCAAATACTATCAGCTCTATACCGGCGCTTTTGAACTGGAATAGCGCCGACTCCGCGCTGAAGCTTTCGGTCATCCCCGAAGCTGTCTTATCGCATTTGAAGATACACCAGAGGCCTTCCCGTTAACGGGAAGGCCTCTGGTCAGCTTGTCAAAAAACTCTTTATCAATACAAGAGCCTCGCTTAAGTTTCCGTCGCACACGACGGAAATATATTTTAATCTGTCATTTCCGGGGGCGTGTACACTCGCCGCAAGTGCGGCGTCAATCTGTAGCAAAGCGAAGGATTGTTGCAGGGCGGATTCACTCCGCCCGTCGCAAATAAAAATACTTGGGCCCCCATGGGGCATGCCCAATGGGAAATATGACACTTCTCATGCAGGTGCTGGTAGTGACTCATGTCAAGCCCTCCTTCTGGGTTGTCTGCAAACACCAGTTTAGGCGTTCCCTTGGCTTGAGTCACTACTTTTTTGTTGCACTTGTATTGTAAATCTAAGCAACGACTTCTGTGACAGTCTCGCAAGAGGCCCATCAGACGTGTGCGGTGCATTTTACAAACAAAGCCTAGGAAAAAAAATATTTTAAACGCATTGACACGCCGGGTTTACTGTGGTAGACTCAGCGTTGCAGTCTACTATAGTAGACTCGAGTAAGGAGGCAGATAAATGGAAGCGCCGAAAATATATGAAACGGAATATCGTTTTTGCCGTATTATATGGGAACATGAGCCGATAAACAGCGGAGAACTCGTTCAGCGCGCCGCCGCGGAACTCGGGTGGAAAAAATCCACGACCTATACGATCATCAAACGGCTTTGCGAGCGCGGCATTCTGAAAAGCGAGGATGCCGTTATCACGTCCCGGTATTCCAAGGAACAAATCCAGCGTCGGGAGAGCCGGGAATTTCTTGACAAAACCTTCGATGGGTCTCTGCCGGCGTTTCTGGCCGCGTTTGCGGACAGCAAGGCCTTATCATCAAAGGACGTTGCCGAGATTCGGGAAATGATCGACGGCTATGAGGTGAAATAATATGCGGCTGGAAGCGCTGTTTATAAACTTTCTCAATATGAGCATCACGGCAGGCTATGTGGTCGTTGCGGTCATTCTCCTGCGCCTGCTGCTTAAAAAAGCACCCAGATGGATTTCCTGCGCGCTCTGGGCGCTTGTCGGCCTGCGGCTCGTGCTGCCGTTTTCCTTCGAAAGCGTCCTGAGCCTCATCCCAAGCTCCGGTACCGTCACAACCGATATCCTGTATTCGGCAAAACCGGCGATCAGCAGCGGCATCCCCGCTGTGAACAGCGTCATCAATCCGGTTCTTGCAGGATCTTTGAGCCCGGCATCCGCGGGCAGCGCCAATCCCATGCAGCTCGTCATGTCCGCTGCGGGAATCGTGTGGCTCGCCGGGATGCTTGCCATGGCCCTGTACAGCGCCGTCACCTACGGCAGACTGCGCCGGAAACTCGATTCGGCCATCCTTTTCAAAGACAACATCTATGAGAGCGACGCGATCGCGTCCCCATTTGTTCTTGGCCTTGCAAGGCCGAGGATCTACCTGCCCTTTGCCCTCTCTGAGACGGACAGAGGCTATGTCGTCTCCCATGAACAGACGCACATCCGCAGAAAAGACCACTGGATAAAACCCTTCGGTTTCCTGCTCCTGACGGTCTATTGGTATCACCCGCTGATGTGGGCCGCATACGTTTTGCTGTGCCGGGACATTGAGGTCGCCTGCGACGAGGCCGTCGTCAAGGACATCGGCGGCAGCGAAAAGAAAGCCTATTCCCTTGCGCTTCTTGGCTGCGCCGTCAAACGCCGGGGCATCGCCATGTGCCCGCTGGCATTCGGCGAAGTCGGCATCAAAGAGCGCGTGAAAAATGTGCTGAACTATAAGCGGCCGGCCTTCTGGATCGTGATCGCGGCCGTCATCGTCTGTGCCGCCGCGGCGATATGCCTGCTGTCGAATCCGAAGGAAAACGATGATACGGCGTATGAAAATTCCTATGCGGAGCAGCTCTTTGCCTACCGCACCGCTTATGTCGGCGATAATTCCGCCGTCGCAAATATCGTCTATCTCCTAACTTTCCCGTCCGATGTCGCGTACGACCATATCGCGCTCCAGACCGATTCGGAGCCCTACGGCGTCGACGTGTATTTCAGCGTAACGCCGAAGGTCAAGGCCGCCTATGACACGTCGGAGCCGGAAAAGATCGCTGTTTTCCGCAAAAATGCCTGCATCATGCTCTCTCTGATCGAAAACGCCGATCGGGTGACTTTCTACCTGGACGACGGCGAGGAAAATAAGGATGGCCTTGTCTTTACCCGCGAATGGGCGGAAAGTATCGCCGGGGCCAATCTGTGGGCGGAAAGCAGTTCCGCCGAAAGCCTGAACAGCCTGATCACGCAGATCGGCGAGCATGTGGAAAGCGCCTATGCGCCAGCTGATGACGTCACGGCGAAAGGGCCGCCCAAGGGCACGTTTACCCCCGCCGGGATGGTCTATCTCGGTCCATGGCACAACGAAACGTCGGATTATTTTTTGGAAAGTAATGCGAACAGGACTTTTGAGATCAAATCCGATTCGTTCCTCGACGGCGCCAAAAAATACAGCATGCCGTATGAGGTCATGGATGTGGGGGATTCCATACCGAGGTTTGGCGACAGCGACCCGGCGCTTGATGTTTCAGGCTACGGCGATAAGGCCGGCTGGCGCGTGCTTAACATCGACGGAAGCGACACGGGATACCGCATTTTCCGCATGGATGACGAAATTTGGATCGGATACTGGATCCTGCCCGATAATGGCGCGGAGGTTTGTGACTATATATTCCGGGTTGAAGCGGCGCAGAGCAGCGGAGAAGAAACCTTGATTTTTTAGGGTTTCTTCTTTTTTTACACGAAAAACGATGCGCCTGATTTCTCCCTGTCCCCAATTAAGGTGTCAGCCAAACATGCGGACTCATATACTGATGGTGGGAAAGAACCATTCTATAAATAAAGCAATTGAGGAGTTATGCGAAATGATTACAGATGCATTAAATGTTACAGCAAGCGATACGAATTCCATAGCGCTTGTAATAGATTCACTCAACGCCCCGTATATCGCCTATCAGGATACCGGGAATGAAAACAGGGTATCCGTAAGCAAATACAACGGATTATGCTGGGAACTCGTGGGAGATCCCGGTTTTTCGGCGGGTGCGGCAACCTATATTTCGATGGCTTTAGACCTTAACAACACCCCGTATGTCGCTTACACGGACGCTGCCAACGGCGGAAGAGCTACGGTGATGATGTATAACGGCATAAGCTGGGTGACTGTGGGAAGCCCTGGTTTTTCGGCGGGCACGGTAGGGTACACATCCATCGCCATAGACTCAAGCGGCACACCCTATGTGGCCTTCGACGGGGACGGCGCGTTTTTCAAAGCCACGGTGATGAAGTTTGACGGCTTAAACTGGGTGACAGTCGGTTCCCCCGGATTTTCGGCGGGCAACGCGCTTTTTACATCAATCGTTTTGGACAGCCTCGGTATGCCCTATGTCTCATATGAGGATATGCCCTACGGCTACAGAGCGACCGTCATGAAGTTTAACGGCGTAAGCTGGGATGTCGTCGGCTCCCCCGGGTTTTCAATAAGCGGCGTAAATTATATCACAATGGCCATAGACTCAGCCGACACGCCGTATGTCGCCTATCAGGATGCCGGCAACGGCTTTAAAGCATCCGTGATGAAGTTTAACGGCGTAAGCTGGGAATATGTCGGAAATCCGGGTTTTTCATCGGGCGAGGTGTTCTTTACCGGCATCGCGATCGATTTGAGCGATATTCCGTATATCGTATATCAGGATGCCGGAAATCAAATGAGAGTCACGGTGATGAAGTTTGACGGTACAAACTGGGTATATGTCGGAATCCCGGGATTTTCGCCGACCAGCTCGGCGTCGGACACCACCATTGCCCTGGACGGTAACAATATGCCCTATATCGCCTATCATGACATATCCGGAAATGTAGTCGTAATGAAGTACACGGGGGCAAGCTGGGACACTGTCGGATGTCCGGTCAGCAGCCAGCAGCAGACAATCGGCGGATGGGTTTTGCGCATATTGGCGGAAGAAGCCTGGACGATGCGCTGTTTAAGACTATTTTTCTGCCGGACCTTGCAGGAGATATCCGACGGAAGATGTTTAAGTCCAGAAAAAAAGGTGTATATCGCTAAGGAACTGTTCAGCGCAGCCGCCCAAAAGGAATCGGCACTGGCGGAAATTCTTGAAGCGGTAAGTAAGTTTTAAAGACTATTGTCTATCGAAAAGGCCGCCGATTTATCGGCGGCCTTTGGCTTGTCAACAGACTATTCAGCCATAACAAGCTTCGCAGAATTTTAATTTCTAATTTGGCATTTTCGGAGGTGTATACACCCGCCGTTTTGCTGTCGTCGGCAGGCTACTTCTTGCCCTTTACCTCCTGCATCAATTCCCGGACGTTTCCCTGGATGGTGGGGTATTCCAGCGGCAGGCTTTCCAGCGCACCGACGATGGTGCTGAGCATCAGATAATTCCGGAACCAGCGGTGATTCGACGGCACGACATACCACGGCGCGTGGCGTGTGCTGCAATGGGTGAGGACGTCCGAATAGCAATCCTGGTACTGGTCCCAAAATTTTCTTTCTTTCAGGTCCGCCTCGGAGAACTTCCAGTTCTTTGCCGGGTCCTCCAGCCGGTCTTCCAGCTTCTTTTGCTGAAAATCCATCGAAATGTGGAGGAAAAATTTGAGCAGCACGGTATCGTTATCCATAAGGTACTTTTCAAAATCTCGAATTTCCTCAAATCTTCGCTGGGCGGTCTCGTCATCGACCGTACCGTGTACCCGGGTTACCAGCACATCTTCATAGTACGAGCGGTTGAATACGGTAATATCGCCTCTCTGCGGCGTTTTCTGATGGACCCGCCAGAGATAGTCGTGCTTCAGTTCAATCGGCGTGGGTTCCTTGAAAGACTCCACATAGAAGCCGTTGGGGTCGATGCCCGACAGCAGTTTTTTTACGGCGCCGTCCTTTCCGCTGCAGTCCATGCCCTGCAGGACAACCAGCAGCGCATATTTTTTAGAGGCGTAGAGCATTTCCTGAAGCTCGGCGAAGCGGCTCTTCAGCTGGTCGTACTCTTTTTTGACCGCCTCCTTTGAAAGGCCCTGGGTATCCTCCGGGCTGAAATCTTTCACATTGATCCGATGTTCCGGAGACGCAATCATCAAATTCTTAAACACGGGAATTCTCCTTTACAATGATAGTTATGTGAGCCCCACGATAATCCGGTGCATCATGTCGACGGAATAGTCGAGATTGGCTGCCGCATCCTTGATGTGGTGGTAAACCTCCCGAAGCTTCAGCGCATACATCGGGTCGCCATGGTCGAAAAGCGCCGCCATCCCGTCCCGGTAGAGCTGCTCGACGGCGGTGTGGGCAGAGCGCATGTCCGGAATCAGCTTTTCGGACGCTTCCGGCGCGCTGCGCAGGCTTTTGACCGCATCGCAAAACCGGTCTACCCCCATCTTCAGCTGGCCGATCATCGCCTTAATGGTCTCGTCCGGTTCAATGCCGAAGTCCCGCATGGACAAGAGCGTGGAAATGACATATTCGAGCACCTTATCCATATCCACCGAAAAAAGATAGAGGTCTCCTCTCTCAATGGGAGTGGAAAAAGCGGCGATTAGATCTTTTTCCAGGCCGAGCCTAATTTCGTTGGCTTCCCGCCGGTACTGTTCCATCGTCTCATTGCGGTTTCCGCCGCCGCTCAGCCAATCGGTCAAGGCGGATACGCCGAGCGCGTTGACCTGCGCCTGCCGCGCCAGACTGTTGAAAAAATCATATTTTGGCGGGAACAGCCGGTCTAAAAAATTTCGATTGCTCATGGGTAAAATTCATCCTTTCCGGCGGGCTTTTACTGAAAATTCGGGATCAGCGAGAGCAGCAGGTAAATAACCGCGGACAGCGCGCCGGACAGCGGGATGGTAATGATCCAGGCGGCCATAATCTCCTTGGCAATGGCCCAGTTTACCAGTTTGAAGCGGTCCGCGGCGCCGACGCCCATAACGCTGCCCACGACCACATGGGTGGTCGAGACCGGAGCGCCGAGAAGATTTGCCGCAAAGACCGATCCGGCGGCGCTAAGCTGGGAATTCAGGCTGTGAATCGGCTTGAGCTTATAGATGCGGCTTCCGATGGTTTTCATGATGCTCCAGCCGCCCAGCAGGGTGCCGGCAAACATCACAGAGCCGCCGCAGATCCGGACCCAAAGCGGCGCGGTTCCCATGGTGTTTCCGGCGGCCGCGGCCAGAGCGAGAGTGATGAGGCCGGTGATCTTCTGCGTATCATTAGCCCCGTGGTTATAGGCCAGCAGCGCGGAGATCAGCCACTGAACATTCTTCAGCCAGCGGTTGATCGAAAACCGGGCGTTTCTGAGCAGGAGTTTAGAGAGATGCCCCAACAGAAAGGCCAGCACGAACCCCAAGGCCGGGGAGATCAGCAAAAAGGCCACGACCTTGACAATACCCGTCAGCTCATGCGGAGACTGAAATAATTCGCTGAGGCCCCACGAGACATGCTGTGCGCCATGGGAGACCATAACGGCTCCGATGATGCCGCCGATCAGCGCATGCGTGGAGCTCGACGGGAGGCCCAGCTTCCATGTGATCAGGTTCCAGGCGGTGGCACCGACAATGGCCGCCAGAAGGACGCCCAGCAGCGCGGGCTGAGTAGGCAGATCGATGACGCCCGAGACGGTATCGGCAACGCCGTTCCCGCCGAATACCGCGCCGAGGAGGCCAAAAGCCGACGCCAACGCGATGGCCTGCTTCGGCGTAGCCGCCCCGCAGCTGATAAAGGTGGCGACCACGGAGCTGGCATCGTGCAGCCCGTTGGTCAGGGCAAAGGCCAGGCCGGCGAAAATGATGAAAAGCAAGAGGACGGTGACGCCGAAACCCGACATTTTCTCAACTCCCAACATCGTTTGTGATCCCTATCCCATTCCCCAGAGAGGCCGAAGGAACAGAAGATCGAATCCTTATTAGCGTTAGTATAGCACTTTTTTCATAGATGTCCAATAGTACCCTTCGATGGGAGAAGCCGCCTGCTAGTTTCGGCCGCGTCGTCACGGACATCAATCGTTCGCAACAACTTTTTTATTAAGTCATCTCTCATGAATTCCGGCGTGTCTTTGTAAACATCCCGCCAATTCCTGAAAACAGGCTTCTAAATACG
>JBFWKZ010000118.1:0-4537 GCA_050252415.1 Oscillospiraceae bacterium
TAGCAAAACTTATGCGAAGCCTTTTCGATAAACGGAATCCTCCGCAGCTTTAAACTGCGGAGGATATAGGCTGTCAAAGAACTAGTTGGCTATAACAAGCCTCGCAGAGTTTTCGCCGCGCACGGCGAAAATAAATTTATATTTGTCATTTCCGGGGGCGTGTACACTCGCCGCAAGTGCGGCTGGGCCTGTCGCAAAACGAAGGATTGTTGCAAGGGCGGATTCACTCCGCCCGTCGCAAATAAAAATACTTGGGCCCCCATGGGAAATATGACACTTCTCATGCAGGAAAGCGGTGAGCGTCCTGCATGGCTATTCTTTGTCAAAAAGCCCTTCGGGCTTTTTGACAGTCTCGAAATCCTCCGCAGCGCTAAGCTGCGGAGGGTATCTATTTTTGTTTTAAAAATTAATAGGACTTGATATACCCGGCCAAATAAGGCATTGGATCGACCCTGCTGCCGTTATAGGCGACTTCATAGTGCAGGTGCGGCCCCGTTGCCCAGCCGGTCGAACCGACATAGCCGATGACCTGTCCCTTTGAAACAGATTGTCCGGCGGAGACGGCCATTGAGCTCATGTGCGCATACAGCGTCGTATAACCGTTGCCGTGATTGATAACAACATAGTTGCCGTAGGAAGCGCTGTACACCGCAGTCTGTACGGTACCGTCGTCCGCGGCGTAAATCGGCTCGCCGGAGTTTGCCGTGATGTCGACGCCGGAATGGAATCTTTCATCGCCGAATATGGGATGTATCCGCCATCCGAATCCCGATGTGACATACCGCGTGCCCGAAAGCGGATTCATAAAATTGCCCGTACCGCTCACAACCGTCTGGCCCTGGTTCTTGAGCTGCTCCTGCTCTTTATTGAACTGCTCGGTCTTTTCCTGGATCTCGGCCTCCAGCTCCTGCTCGGCCTTCTCGTTCTCAGAGTATTGGGCCTTATAGGTATCGATATCGTCGCTCAGCGACTCGATCACTGCCTCGGCGTCGGCGATCTGCTGCTCCAGCTCTTCCTTACGCTGTTGAAGTTCATCCTTTTTCTGAAGCTGGCCCTCCTGGACCTCTTCGTACTCGGCCTTTACCGTTTCAACGTTCTCGCGTGCGGCTATGTACTGGTCTTCAAGCGATTTGTCGGACTCCATAACCTCGGAAATATTGTCGATTCTGGTGATAAGGTCTGAGAAGCTGGTCGCCTGGAAAACGAAGGCGATGTATCCCATCGTGCCGTTTTCTTCCATGGCGCGCATTCTGGTACGGAAGCGCTCCTGTTGGTACTGCTCCTGCGCCTTCGCCTCGACAAGCTCGTCCGACTTTTCCTGGATCAGCTTATCATAGATCTCGATCTGTTCATTGATCAGTTCGATCTCCTGTCTTGCGAGCTCATTCTTCTCGTCCAGGGCGGCCTTTTGATCCAGAACGGACGCCTGCTGTGCCTGAAGATCGGCGATCTGGCCGCTCACCTCATTCTTCTTTTCAGATATCGCGTCCTTTTGCTTTTCAAGCGCGTCAATCTCGGATTGGCTGACGCCCAAGGCGCCGATACTGCCAAAAAAAGATATCAATAAAGACATGGCCATCAGAATGGCGAGAAAGATACAGACACCGGAAATAAATTTCTTATTTCTCATTCTAACCTCCTTGGGATAACACAGGAAATGCGAGGTCCCCTAAACCTTCAGGTAGTTGCGTATGGCGATGACGCCGCCGAATGTTCCGACGGCAAGGCCGACACACAAAAATCCCCCCAAGACCGGATACATGAGCACTGCAAATGGGATGACGTCAACAAGCGCACCCACAATGCCGCTCATTACCCGTTCGCTTACGAGACTGTACAGGCCCCATTCCAGGAAGAATGCGACCGCCGAACCCATAAGACCAAGTATCAGCCCCTCGATAATAAAGGGCAATCGGATAAACGCATTGGTCGCGCCCACCATCTTCATAATCGCAATTTCCTCCCTGCGTCCGAAGGTGGCAAGTTTTATGGTATTGGCCATAATGAAAATCGATACCACGGCAAGTAAGACCACGATAATAAACGAAATGACGCTGACGACGTTCCGGACGGAGATAAAGCCCTGCGCGATCTCAAGATGGGCGTTTACCTTTGCAATGCCCTCAATACTCTCAAGTTCCGCTTTAGTCTGCGCCATAAGGGTAATGTCTTTTAAATTGACTATGTATCTGTGGCGAAAAACATCGGCCGTGATATCCTTGAAAAGGTCTGGATCGTAATCCTTCGAAAACTCGTCCATAGCCTCCTCGCGGGTCTCAAATGTAACGTCGCTGACGTTGTCCAGCGCCTCGATAGCCGGCTGGATCGCTCTTGCGTCCTCCTCGGAGAGGTTCTCGTCAACAAAGCAAACGATCTCGTTTTCCTGTTCCAGCTTTGCGATGATATCGTCGATATTGATCGACAGAAGAGAAAAACTGCCCATAATGACAAGGCATGCAGTGATAATCGTTACGGAAGCAAAGGACATGAAGCCGTGGGTGAAAATGCTCTTGAACCCTTCCTTGATAAGGTAGCCTATCTTATTAACACTCATAGCTGTAATACCCGTCCATTCCGTCGCTTATAAGATTTCCGCAGCTTATCGCCACAACACGCTTTGAGAAGGAGTTCACCAGTTCCTTTTCATGGGTGACGATTAAAACAGTCGTCCCCAGCTCGTTTATTTTCTCCAGAAGCAGCATAAGCTCCAGACTCTTTGCCGGGTCGAGGTTTCCGGTGGGCTCATCGGCGATGATGGTCAGCGGATTATTCACGAGCGCCCGCGCGACGGCAACACGCTGCTGCTCGCCGCCGGAGAGTTCCCTTGGCAGGCGTTTCTCTCTGCCCTCCAGCCCGACGAGCTCCAGCACGTAGGGAACGCGCTTTTTGATCTCTTTCTTACCGGCGCCGACGACGTGCATGGCAAACGCCACATTTTCATAGACGGTCTTGTCCTCAATGAGGCGGAAATCCTGAAAAATGATTCCCAGGGTACGGCGCAGCTTCGGCAGACTTCTTCTCTTCATTTTGGTGAGATTATAGCCGTTGATGGCTATCGTACCCGAAACAGGCGTAATCTCGCCCGTCAGCATTTTGATAATCGTGGTCTTTCCGCATCCGGAAGGTCCGACGAGGAAGACAAACTCGCCGTCACTGATGGTAAGGCTTAGGTCGTCCACCGCCTTAGGCCCGCCGCTTTCGTAGACCATGCTGACATTGTTCATTTCAATCATGCTTTTCCTCCTGTGACCGGAAAAGGTAAACTCAATATTTGACGCCCTGAGAATTGAGATATTTTTTGACCATGAGCGCGACTTTAAACACGATCGCATGGTCAAACTCCCGCAGGTCGAGACCTGTGAGCTTTTTGATTTTCTCGAGACGATAAACCAGCGTATTCCTATGGACAAAGAGCTTCCTCGATGTCTCGGAAACGTTCAGGTTGTTCTCAAAGAACTTACTGATGGTTGTGAGAGTTTCCTGATCCAGAGACTCAATTGGGTTTTTCTTAAATACCTCGGACAAAAACATCTCACACAGGGTGACGGGCAGTTGGTAGATAATTCTGCCGATGCCGAGGTTCTCGTAATTGATGATAGACTTTTCGGTATCAAATACCTTACCGACCTCGATGGCCGTCTGAGCTTCCTTATACCGATCGGCCAGCTCACGCAGATGGCCCGCCGGCGTACCGATACCGATAGCACAGCGGATATTCAGCTCATTTTCAAGGTTTTTCTCAATGTTGGCCGCAATATCGTCGAGATCCTTGGAATCAAAGCTGCCGCTCATCTCCTTGATCACGACAAGGTCGGTCTCATTAATGTTGAGGACAAAGTCCTTCTGCCGGTCGGGGAACATGTTCTGCACGACCTCGACAGCGGCAACGTTGGGTTTTTCGGTCTGCCTTATCAGGAATATTGCGCGGGGAATATCGGTTATAAAGTGCAGTTCCTTCGCGCGGACATAGACATCTCCGGGCAGGATATTGTCGGAAATGATGTTCTTGACAAAGGTGGCGATGTTGTGTTTTTCCTCATAGCTTGTCTTTGCTTCGTCAAAAGCGACGGCGGCCAGAATACAGACGCAGCGGGCAAACTCATCCCTCCCGTCGACAAAAACCGCATAGTCATACTGGTTATTGACGCTCCCCAATAGCCTGAAAGTCCTTGTATCGGAGACAAAAAGCCTATCGGGACTCTCCCCGGCAAGCGCCTGGATATCTTCAATACGGGAACCGATCATCGCGAGTTCACTGCTGGCAACGACAAAGCCGTCATAATCCACGATCCCAATGCACCTATCGGTTGCCTCTTTCATCTGAACAATAACACTCTGAAAAATTCTGCTTGACATACCTTTTTTCCTCCACTCTGCAATATTGAGAGGGTCTCTCACTTATCGTTTTACATAATACACGTTTTCGTAGCATTTTTCAATAGATTTTTTCTATATTTTTGTTAATAATTTTTATTTGATTGTCATGTGGTATGATTACAGCTGGAAAAAAAGGCGTATTTTAGGCAATATAAACATT
>JBFWKZ010000118.1:4637-7198 GCA_050252415.1 Oscillospiraceae bacterium
ATAATACACGTTTTCGTAGCATTTTTCAATAGATTTTTTCTATATTTTTGTTAATAATTTTTATTTGATTGTCATGTGGTATGATTACAGCTGGAAAAAAAGGCGTATTTTAGGCAATATAAACATTAGTCAAAAACACCAAAGAAATCCAAAAATGTTTCAGCTCATGGGCATATTAGAACGTTTTTTGCATAAAATTTCATTTATTTTTAATTTTTCTGAGTATTGAAAGAGGACCGGCCCCCGCCGGAAGCGTCATAAAAATTTCCATCATCGGGTGAGGCGTACTCTGAATTTTCTCTCCGTCCGAGCCAAAAATTTCCCTTACGGTAAAGCGTATCGGCACGCTGTCCGGGGAAAGCAGCTCCAAAACATCGCCAACGGAAAATTTGTTTCTCTGTGTCAGCCGGCAAAGCCCCGCCTCGTTTACGCCGCCCTCAACGACGGCACAGACCTCCGCATCGGTGAAGTACATGGCATCCTGGTAGTACTGGCCGGGATAGCCGAAGTAAAATCCGGTCGTGTATTCCCTGTGGCTCACCTTATTGACTTCATCCCGCCAGACCGGCTCCAGTTCACGACCGGCTGCGGCGGCGTCCACCGCATGGCGGTAAGCGTTTGTGACGGCGGCGGCATAATAGGCCGATTTCATCCTCCCCTCGATCTTGAGGCTGTCCACGCCGGCCGAAATGAGCTCTGGGATATGGCCGATCATGCACATGTCGCGGGAGTTTAAAATAAAGGTCCCGCCGTCCTCGGTAATTTCGAAGCGTTCGCCCGGGCGCTTTTCTTCGACAAGATGATATTTCCATCGGCAGGGCTGCGCGCAGGCGCCGCGATTGGCATCGCGGTTCGTGAGGTAATTGCTGAGAAGGCACCTGCCGGAAAATGAGACGCACATGGCGCCATGGACAAACGCCTCGAGCTCAAGCGCCCTCGGCGTATTGGCGCGGAGGGATATGATCTCATCCAGGCTCAGCTCCCGTGCCAGAACAACGCGCGTCACCCCCATATCATACAGCATCGCCGCCGCGGCGCTGTTTACGACGCCGAGCTGTGTGCTGACGTGCAGCGGAACCTTTGGCGCATAGCGCTTGGCAAGCGAAATGACACCGAGGTCGGTAACGATGAGCCCGTCGCAGCCCGCGTCCTGTACAAACGTCAAAAACTCCGGCAGTCCGGGAAGCTCATCCTCCCTCGGAAGGGTATTGCAGGTGATATAGACCCGCCTTCCCATACTGTGCGCTTTTTTTACCGCTTTTTCAAGTCCCTCGGGTGAAAAATTTCCCGCAGAGGCGCGCATGCCGTATTGCTGTCCGGCAAGATAGACGGCATCCGCGCCATAGTGCAACGCCATCTCGAGTCTCTCCATGTCGCCTGCGGGCGAGAGAAGCTCCGGCTTTTTTGTCTGCATATCAGCCACCGTAATCCTGCGTTGCAACGAAGTTCTGTTGGTCGGTGTAGTTTTTAAAGAAGCGGTGTGTTCCGCTCTCGGTATCTAGCGCGTAGTAGAGATAATCCGTGTTTGCCGGATCGAGCGCCGCCTTTATTGAGGCAAGGCCTGGATTTCCGATCGGGGACGGCGGCAGTCCCGTATATTTATAGGTATTATACGGCGAATCAATCGACGTTTGCTCCTCCGTCAGTACCGGGACACGCTCCGGCAAAATATATTGAATGGCGGCGTCGATCTGCAGCGGCATGTTTTTACCAAGCCGGTTGTAAATGACGGATGCGATATTGTATCTGTCCGTGTCGTCGGCCGCCGCTTCACCCTCGATCAGGGAGGCGATCGTGACAAGCTGACGGATCGTAAGCCCCTTCTCTTCCGTCTTTTCGATCATTTCGGCGGTGAAGCGGGTGTAGAAGTTATACAAGAATTTATCGATGACGCTGTTTGCTTTCTCGCCCTCATAGAAATCATAGGTATCCGGGAAGAGAAATCCCTCCAGACGCGTCGCGTCGCCAAGATCATCCTCATCTAAAAAGGAATAGCTGAACTTATTATTTGCCGCCGCATCATACAGATCATCTTTGCTGCAAATGTCGTTTTCCTCCAGCAGGGAGAAGATCTGCGCCATTGTGTAGCCCTCCGGAAAAGTGAGCTTGGTCGTCATCTGCGACGGGCTGCCGGTGGTCATTTTTTTGACCAGAGCCCGGTAATCAAAATCCGTGCTCAGCTCATAGGTGCCCGGATCGAGCTTCGTGTCCGCATGTGAAATTGAAGAATACAGCTCGAATAAAAACTTATAGTTGATGATTTCGGCATCCTTAAGCTGCGTCGCAACATAGTTCATATCCGCAACCAGTATTGTCTCCGTACCGGTGACATTTCCGTCCTCATCTGTTTCCTCGACCTCACGCTCGGTAAATATGCTTTTCGGCAAAGTGATGGTCGCGGTCGACTCCGTTTTATTCAGCGCCAGAACGTCCGAGGCAAACATCCATGCCAGGCAGGCGAGAATAATACTCACACTGATGATAAAAGTGGATTACATGATACCGCCGAGACATCCTTTTCTCCCGTCGCGCCGGCCCTTGATCGGCATATTATCCCTCTC
>JBFWKZ010000119.1:0-7195 GCA_050252415.1 Oscillospiraceae bacterium
TAAGCCTCCGGTCATTTTTTTCGTCCTTTTTAGTCCTCCTATTCATACGATTTTCGAATTATGGGGTTTTTTACACCGGGACACAGGGCACGCGCATATAATATGAACGGACAGACAATGTCCAATTCAATTACGGAGGTACGCTATGGCTTACTGCAATTACGGCCAAGATAATTATAGGCCTCAGAATTATACTACCACAAACATCCTTAATAGGGCATCGGACAGTTTGTTCGGGAAAATGCCTGACTGCTGCCAAGGCAGCTGGTATCGCCCGCCCGAAGCGCCACAGGCACCTGAAGCGCCTCAAATACCTGAACCGCCTTCTTGCCCACCGCCCTGCCCGCCTAAGCCGCCTTGCCCGCCGCCTTACCCACCTTACCCGCCTTGCCCGCCTAAACCGCCTTGCCCGCCGCCCTGCCCGCCCGAACCGCCTTGCCGGTTCAACTGCTGCCCATGCCTGATACCCGGGCCGCAGGGACCAATGGGTTATATGGGCCCTCCGGGCTATCCCGGACCTAAGGGCGAACCCGGACTCCCGGGCCTACCCGGACTTCCAGGCCTACCCGGACTTCCAGGCGTAACGGCAACTCAGACCACGGCATTTGCCGACAATTCAGGCGCCGACATTGATGTGACGGAAGCCGGCACTTTGGTTCCGCTGCCAAATGCGCAGATCTTACCCACAGGTATTACCATCAATGTGGCTAATACTGAGTTTACTTTAGAGGAAGCCGGCGTGTATCGTATCGCCTATTACCTGAATACTACGGCAAGCGCAGCAATTACTGCTCAGATTCTTATCAATGATATCCCCGTTACCGCTTCGATTCTGGGTAAAACCGACACCAGTTTTTCGACTGAAATTGTTGTCAACGTGGTGGCTGCAAACTCCACCGTATCGCTGGAGGTTTTCGGTACCGCGGCTACGATCACCCTGTTGACCGGCGCTGGAGCCAACCTTACCATTGAGAAGTTGGGCCCAAGCATAGCCTGATTATCCCCGCAACAAAATAAAGGGATACCGCCGATGACTTTTTCATCGGCGGTATTTTAATAGGCCCATAATCATAATTTATGCGATTATTTTGAAAATTATGGACAAGCCATCCGGCATATCCGATCGTCCGACGGGAAAAAATATTTACAAATAATCAGTGACACATTGACAAGCATCTATGAATATGCTATAACATCAAATAGATAAACATGAATGTGAGGTGTCCCGCATGAATTCCATCGACGTCGCCTTGATCTGCAAGGCTCTCGGCGATTCAAATCGCCTGCAAATCGTACAAATGCTCTCGGGCGGCGAACAATGCGCCTGCAAGCTGCTTGAAAAATTTGAGATCACCCAGCCCACGCTCTCCCACCACATGAAGATTCTCTGTGAATGCGGGCTGGTCACCGTGCGCAAAGAGGGAAAATGGTCGCATTATTCCCTTTGCGGTGAAACGCTCGACGCTTTCAAGGCCTTTATCGAGGGTCTCTCCTATTGTGAGAAAGGCGGGTGTGTCTGTCAATGATTTGGGATTTTATTCAAAATCAGGTCCTGGCGATGAAGTGGCTGAACGCGCTCATCGGCAGGGCGCTTTCGGCCGCGGGGCTTGATATCGAAAGCCGGCTCGGCGGCAGCGCCCAGTTCTTTTTATACGACGTCATCAAAATCACGATCCTGCTCTGCACACTGATTTTTCTCATCTCGTATATCCAGAGCTATTTCCCGCCGGAGCGCAGCAAAAAGATCATGGGGCGTTTTCACGGCGTGTGGGCCAACAGCATCGCGGCGCTGCTGGGCACGGTGACGCCGTTCTGCTCCTGCTCCTCCATCCCGCTGTTCATCGGCTTTACGAGCGCGGGCCTGCCGCTGGGCGTGACCTTCTCATTTCTGATCTCCTCGCCCATGGTGGATCTCGGCAGCCTGATACTGCTGATGAGCATTTTTGGGGCCAAAGTCGCCGTCGTCTACGTCGTTGTCGGCCTCATCATCGCGGTCATGGGCGGCACGCTCATTGAAAGGCTCCACATGGAGGCCTACGTTGAGGACTTTATCCGCCATGCCGGCGCTGTGGATCTGGACTCCCCCTCGCTGACGCGGAGAGACCGCCTGAACTACGCGAAGGAGCAGATGACGTCGACCTTCAAGAAAGTGTTTCCGTATATTCTGGTCGGCGTGGGCATCGGGGCAATCATTCACAACTGGATTCCCGAGAGCTGGGTGGAGACCGTACTGGGCAGCCGCAATCCCTTCGGCGTGCTGCTGGCCACGCTCGTCGGCGTTCCGATGTACGCCGATATCTTCGGCGCCATCCCCGTCGCGGAGGCCCTGCTGTCCAAAGGCGCGCAGCTCGGCACCATTCTCGCCTTTATGATGGCGGTCACAACGCTCAGTCTGCCGTCCATGATTATGCTGCGCAAGGCCGTCAAGCCGAAGCTTTTAGGTGTGTTTATCGCTGTCTGTACGATCGGCATTATTCTCGTCGGTTATCTGTTTAATGCCTTCCAATATTTATTTATCTGATCAGGAGGAAAATGGTTATGTCACTTTTTGGATTTGGAAAGAAAAAAGAAGAAAAGGCCGAGAGCGCCTGCGGCTGCTCCTGCGGCAGCTGTGACTGCTCGCAGAACAGCGCGGCGCCGGCGGAGAGCGCAAAGGACGGCGGCACCGGCGTCAAGGTGCTCGGCTCCGGCTGTGCCAAGTGCAACGCGCTTGAGGCGGCGGCCAAAGAGGCGCTGGCCGAGCTCAAGATGGATACGACGATCGACCATGTGACGGATTTTGCCCAGATCGCCGCCTACGGCGTCATGTCCACCCCCGCCCTCGTTGTCGACGGCAAGGTCGTGTCCTACGGCAAGGTACTGAAAAAAGACGAGGTCATTGCGCTGCTGAAAAATGTCCGGGGCTAGGGGTCGCCTAATAAATCAAAATGTTTGTATTTTCTTCCGAATTCTGTGCCCGGCAAGGCGAGTTTTCGCGGGCATAATTGGTTTATGGCAAGGAAATTCAACGCAGCCCGGCGCAAAATTCGACGGAAAGGCAGGCGTTTATGATTTTTCAAACAAGCCCTAACATGAAACCAAAGGTCGCATTTATCTGCGTCCACAACTCATGCCGCAGTCAGATGGCCGAGGCGCTCGGCAAACGGTTTGCCTCCGATGTCTTTGAGAGCTTTTCGGCCGGTACGGCGGTGAAGCCCGATATCAATCCGGACGCCGTGCGGATAATCAAGGCGCGCTACGGCATCGACATGGCAAAGACACAGTATTCCAAGCTCCTGTCCGAGCTCCCGCCCGTCGACATTGTGGTGACGATGGGCTGCAATGTGAAGTGTCCCTATCTCCCCTGCAAATACCGCGAGGACTGGGGGCTTCGTGATCCGACCGGTAAGGCGGACGAGGCCTACGTCGAGACGGCGGATAAAATAGAAGCCCGTATCACGGCCTTGAAACAAAGGATTTTGGATGGGCGCCTTTTCCCGGAGGGCTCGGAATAAACAGACACCGGTCTAACGCCATGCGCACGGCGTTAGACCGGTGTTTCTACTTAGATAAAGATCAATGGCAGAAAAGCGGCAGCGGTGAAACATGCCCAAAACGTGGATCAATCTGTCAATGAAGCAGCCCGGGAACCAGGCACCAGCGGCGCAGAACTACGCCGCTGATGCCTGTCAAAAAACTCTTTATCAATACAAGAGCCTCGCTTAAGTTTCCGTCGCGCACGACGGAAATATATTTTAATCTGTCATTTCCGGGGGCGTGTATACTCGCCGCAAGTGCGGCATCAATCTGTAGCAAAGCGAAGGATTGTTGCAGGGCGGATTCACTCCGCCCGTCGCAAATAAAAATACTTGGGCCCCCATGGGAAATATGACACTTATCATGCAGGTAAGCGGTGAGCGTCCTGCATGGCTATCCTTTGTCGAAAAAGCCCTGTGGGCTTTTTCGACAGTCTCCAGCGGCGCAGCATTGCGCCGCTGGAGCAACGAATATGATGAGTATGGAGAGTGCGTTTCCAGGTCACGGGAACGCACTCTTCAACTCTATAAAACCTTATCTTTGTGTCCACTTTGTATCCAAACAGAGCCTTTTGGCTTCAGGCAAACGGATATTACAAAAAAACACCGTTCTTGTTTTGATGTCTCTATTGTGATAAAATTTTATTTATGAGCATGTGGTATTCATCCACAGCGCCGGAAAGTAATGTTCTTGTTTTCAAAG
Organism: Oscillospiraceae bacterium; assembly: GCA_050252415.1. Classification (GTDB taxonomy): domain Bacteria; phylum Bacillota; class Clostridia; order Oscillospirales; family Oscillospiraceae; genus Heteroscillospira. The sequence continues at coordinate 4,219 of JBFWKZ010000119.1, forward strand.
AATACGTAAAAAGGAGCCGATTATTATGAAAAAGGTAGCATTTTTTGGGTTGGGCAACATGGGATTGCCGATCGCATTAAATCTATTAAAAGCAGGAATGATTGTAAAGACGGCTATACATCACAGCGGGGTCGGTACAAAACAGTTTGAAGCGGCAGGCGGTATTATCGCAGAGAGCAATATGGCGGCTGTGTCTGATGCAGAAGTCGTTTTTACCATTATAACAAATGATGCGGCAGTAGAAGATTTGCTGCTGAATCCAGAGATGATTGCTGCAATAAGACCCGGAGCAATTATTGTGGAGATGTCTTCTTGCTCGGCAAATGCTGTCCAGAAAGTGGAGCAGGCATATGTCGAAAAGCAGGTACAAGTCATAGATGCGCCTGTCACCGGCGGTGTAAAGGGCGCATCCGCAGCAACCATGACGATGATTATCGGTTGCACAGATGAAGCATTTGACCGAGTAAAACCATTACTGGATATTATCAGTGGTAAACAATGCCGCGTTGGTGCGGTGGGCGATGGCAAAAAGGTAAAGTCACTGAATAATTTGGTCGGTGCAGCCAACGCGCTGATAGTCGGTGAAGTAGTCAGACTGGTGAAAAAGAACAACCTTGATCCGGACGCTTTCTATCAGGCAATTTCTAATGGCAGCGGAAATTCCACTCAATTCCAGTTTGGTTATCAAAAACTGATTGATGAAGACTATACGCCAACATTTGCACTGTCCCTTATGTACAAGGACGTAGGACTTGCTATGGACCTTGCCGAGGGGCTGCATCTGCCTTTTTCTGAATTGACCCAGCAAACGTATCAAAAAGCTATGAAATATGCAGACGAAGATTATTTTGCAGCTGCAAAAATCTTTTAAATTAAATGGAAATGGTTCCTGCGGTTACGCCTTCAGAATAATGTGTCCCGGCTGAGTCTTTTTTTCAAAAGCCGCGCCGCCGGCGGCGGCAGCCCTGAATCGTAAGTCCGATTTTATCATTGACCGGACCGCAGGTGAAGAGGTAAAATATTAACGGCAAAGATAAAAACACGGTTCCGGTCGGTAGTCCGGACGCAGCGCAAGCTGTCAGTAACCTGCCTCCTTGGTTGTCCGTTCTTTGCACAGCAGCAAATTAAGGAGGAATTTCTGTGGAGAAGACGGTCTCCAGGCTGACCGTATTTTTTGAGGAGCCTTTTTGGGTCGGCATCTATGAGCGCGAACACGACGGCCAATACGAAGTCTGCAAAATCACGTTCGGCGCCGAGCCCAAAGACTATGACGTCTATGACTTCATGCTCAAAAACTTTGGAAAGCTGAGGTTTAGTCCCGCTCTCGAAGCGCCGGAAACTGCCGGAAAGCGCATCAGCCCCAAACGGATGCAGCGGGAAATCAGCAGGCAGCTCCAGGATACGGGAGCCGGGACAAAGGCACAGCAGGCGCTGAAGCGCCAGCAGGAGCAGGGAAAACTGGAAAGAAAATTCCGCGCGCACGTTCAGCGGGAAGCCGAAAAAGAAAAACAGTTTCAGCTGCGGCAGGAAAAACGCAAAGAAAAGCACAGGGGCCATTAACCCCTGTGCTGAAGCCATCGACAAAAGGCAGCGCCTTTTCAGCTTGTCAAAGAAGTCTAAACGACTTCTTTGACAAATGGATTTTCAGGCTGCTGTGCGCCTCATCGCCGCTTATGGCGGACAATGAGGCGTAAGCAGCCGGGAAGTATTTTCGGGCACATACACGCCGCGCCCAAAAATGCTTTGATTTTATTTCGCCGCGGTCGCGGCAAAACTCTGCGAGGCCTTTTTGACAAAGGATAGCCATGCAGGACGCTCACCGCTTTCCTGCATAAGAAGTGTCCTATTTCCCATGGGGCGTATCCCATGGGGGCCCAAGTATTTTTATTTGCGACGGGCGGAGTGAATCCGCCCTGCAACAATCCTTCGCTTTGCTACAGATTGACGCCGCACTTGCGGCAAGTGTACACGCCCCCGGATATGACCGATTTGAATTCATTTCCGTCGCGCGCGACGGAAACTTAAGCGAGGCTTATGTATCGATAAATCATTTTTCGACAGGCTGCGGCAAAAGGCGTTGCCTTTTGTCTGCCATTTGGAGGAAACCATGGAACCGAATAAACTGCATCTGGTCTATTTCAGCCCGACCGGCACCACACAAGCCGTCCTCCGGGCTATGGCAAACGATTTAAACGCGGAAATTGTGGAACATGACGTCACGGACTACACCCAACGGGATGTGACACTGAAATTTGGGGCGGACGATTTCGTCATTTTCGGCTTTCCCGTATACGGCGGCAGAGTTCCCCAAACCTTTCGGGAACGGCTTGTCGGCATCGAAGGCCGACACACATTCGCCGCGCTGATTGCGACCTACGGCAACCGTGAATACGAGGACGCGCTGTTGGAAATGAATGATCTCGCGGTAGAAAACGGCTTTTTACCCATTGGCGCGGCTGCCGTCGTGACGGAGCATTCCGTGATACGTTCGGTTGCGGCCGGGCGTCCGGATGAAAAAGACCGGGTCTTTATCGGGGAATTCTGTTCGAAACTGAACGGAAAAATCGCGTCGCTCCATCCGGAAGCGGGCGCCGCTCCCCTTTCCGTTCCGGGAAAGAAGCCCTACCGGCGATATATGGCGCTTCCGATGGCCCCGGTCGCCTCGGCGGCCTGCACCGCCTGCGGGCTCTGCGCTAAAAGCTGCCCAACCGGGGCGATAAGCGCGCAGGATCCCCGAAAAACAGACAGGCAAAAATGCATCGGCTGTATGCGCTGCGTGAGGATATGTCCGCAAAAGGCAAGAGATTTGCCAACGCTTAAAACGGCGGCGGGCAAACTCTTTTTGTCCGCCGCGGCGCGCATCCGCAAAGAGCCGGAAATGTTTCTGTGAAAGGAAGTCAGCAATGAAATTTCAGGGCGCACTGGTCGCGGTCACCGATATGGAGAGGTCCAAGCGGTTTTACCGCGACGTTCTGGG
>JBFWKZ010000120.1:0-7164 GCA_050252415.1 Oscillospiraceae bacterium
TGGCGTGGCTCTACCCCAGGGTGGATCAGTACCGCGTGCTCTACCGCGCCCGCGCGATAGAAAACGTGTGCTACATGTTCACCTGCAATTTCGTCGGCTGGGAGAGCGGAAAACAGTATTTCGGCAGTAGCATGGCGATTGACCCGTGGGGCAACGTCCTCGCGACGAACGAGTATGACGAGACGATCCTGAAAGCCGAGGCGGACAAAGAGAACCTGCTCCGCATACGCTCCGGTTTCACGACAGCCGAGGAAAGGCTCCTCGCATATCCGCCGGAAAACAATTAGTTGACTGACCACTTCACCGGAAACGGTTTATGTACCGTCAAGCACCTCGCGGGATAACAAATTCCTGCGGGGTGTTTATTATGCCAAGAACAGCCGGAGTAAACGTTCAACAGGGGCAGACGAACCGTTCGCTCGCGGGAGCCGCGGCGGGGCCGTTTTCAACGGCGTTTTTGCCTTCCCAGCCGAGGAGCGCCCTTATGTCGTACGGCACGGCCTGTATATTAATGCCTTTTGCCTCGCCGACGGCGGGAGCCGCGCCGGGGGTCTGCGTGTCCCAGCCGAGAAGTGCTCTGATAACGTCGGGCGTCGCCCGCTGCGCGGCGGTGGTTTTTTATACCGAGGTAACCTGACGAGTTACAAATTGGGTAAAAAAATATCGGCTTTATGCAAGGGAAGGGGATGAGTTTGTGTCAACAGAACCGTCCCCGAGACACCCGAGACACACCCTCGACATATGCATAAATATTGGATACCCGCCCCGTTTCTGCCAGTCAGCCAGAGCCTATGAATCAGAACCTGCCGTTTGTATTAAAGGGGTGGGCGTTTTGTACAAAAATTCCTACCAGAATATGGCGCAATTGAGAGTTGACAAGTGTCTCAACGTTGATTATAATGTAACAAGTTACAAAACAAGATTAAAAATAAAACAAGTTACTTATTTTATGGCAGCGACGAAAGGAGAACAGTATGGACGTTTGTAAGAATTATGAAAAGGTGGACATGGCGCTCGTGGAGAAATTTGCGAAGCTCGAAGAAAGCGCGTCTATTAACGAGTGCCTCAAGGAAAACGGAGCTCTGCAGCACGATTTTCGGCCCGTCTGGCCTGGAATTCGCTCGTGTGGTCGCGCTTTTACGGTTCTTGCCCGCGCGGGTGACAACCTCATTCTCCACAAAGCGATTACAATGCTGCAGCCCGGTGACTTCCTCGTGGTCGCCTGCGATGGGTTTCAGGAGTCCGGCGGTATGTGGGGCGGCATTATGAGTACCGCGGCTCTCACCATGGGCTGTGTGGGTATGGTGATTGACGGCTGTGTCCGAGATACGATGCTGATGAAAAAAGTCGGTTTTAACGTTTGGAGCCGCGGAATCAGCGTGAAGAGGAGCACAAAGATCGCACCTGGAAAAATAAATGTGCCAATTATTATTGGAAACGTATCGGTAAATCCCGGCGACCTCATCTTTGCGGATAACGACGCCGTCGTGGTCGTGCCCCGGGAACAGGCGCTTTCGGTATACGAATTGGCCGCTGAGCGGGAGGCGAAGGAAGACAAAAGTCTGGAGATTGTGCTTAAGGACGGTACATATACGTTTTTGGGAAATCAAGCTTTCAAAACGGAATACGACAGACTTAGACTCGAAGAAGAATAATCTTTGGAGGGCATAAATGAACAGCCAACTCTACAAGCGGAACATAGCCCTCGCAGTCGTGACCATAGTTTTGGCCGCCGCGGCATTCGCAATGACGTTCAATATGCCCGGACAGGCGCCATATATGCCGCGCATTGTTACGACAGCGTTATTCGCTCTCGGCGCCGGTATGCTGATCCGCGACACGGTGAGGCTTTATAAGTGCAAGGACCGGAAAGAATATGAACCGCAGAAAAACAGTCCCGCAGTCGTGAGCGTAAGTTTCTTGATAGCTTACCTGATCGGCTTCAAATATATTGGATTCTACGTAACGACGCTAATCATTATTACCGCCTACATGTACTATATGAACATCCGATCTGCGAAGACCATCGCGATAACGGCGGGTATAATGATCGTTTTTCTCTATCTCCTGTTTACGGTAGGACTGAGCGTGACCTTCCCGGATGCGCTACTTATATGAGGAGGTGACGGGATGACGGACATTTTCAGCGAACTTTTTACGTTGCCGACTTTTCTCGCCCTCGTATTCGGAACTGTGGGCGGACTCATAATCGGAGCTTTGCCGGGTCTGAGCGCCACGATGGGTATAGCGCTGCTGATACCGTTCAGCTACACGCTTGACACCGTTCCCGCGATGATTATGCTCGTCTCTATATACTGCTCAGCGGTGTACGGCGGCAGCTTCTCGGCGATCCTCATCCGCACGCCGGGTACGCCGGCGTCGGCTGCTACTTCAATCGACGGATACCCTCTAACGCTTCAGGGAAAGGGCAGACAGGCTCTGGGGGTTTCGACGACGGCGTCATGCATCGGCGGGATAATTAGCGGCGTTGCGCTTCTTTTCATCGCGCCGCAGCTGGTGAAGGTGGCTCTTCTTTTTTCCGCCCCGGAGTATTTTCTTGTGACGCTTTTTGGTCTTACAATCGTGGGAAGCCTTTCCGGGGACGATTTTCTGAAGGGCATTCTTTCAGCAGTGTTCGGCCTGCTTATCGGCTGTATCGGCATGAATGCGACGCCATACGCGCGCTACAGCTTCGGTAACGTCAATCTGATGGGCGGCATATACCTCGTCCCCGCAATGATAGGTCTCTTTTCCATACCGCAGGTCATTACGCTCGCACAGAGCCGTGTAACGGCCCGCAACCGCGATGAAGCTATGGCGCAGGCGGCCGAATTGAAGCGGATGATCAGAAACGCGGTCCAGCAAAAGGGACGGTTCTGGCCGGATTGGAAGACGATGAAAACCATTTTACCTGCGATAACAACGGCTTCTCTATATGGACTTCTTGTCGGCATTATGCCGGGCGCGGGCGGCGATATTGGCTCATGGTTTGGCTATAACTGCGCACGCAACCTGTCAAAGCACAAGGAACTTTTCGGTAAGGGCGCGCTTGACGGCATAGCGGGCTCGGAGGCAGGCAACAATGCCGTCTGCGGCGGTGCGCTTATTCCTGCGCTTACTCTCGGAATTCCGGGCAGCGGTGCCGCAGCGGTTATTCTCGGCGCTCTGATGCTGCAGGGGTTTGCCCCTGGAACGGCGCTCTTCACGACATATGCCGACATGACCTATGCTCTTTTTATCGGATTCATCGCCGCAAACATCCTTATGGGCGTCGCGGGATGGGCGTTTTCAAGGTACGCAGTGAAGTTTGCCGCCATGCCGAACGGCATATTAATACCTGTAATCATCTCGCTTTCCATTATTGGCTCTTTCTCAATGAGAAACAATCTGTTTGATGTGCTGGTAATGCTTGTCTTCGGAATTATCGGCCACTTCATGAAGAAGTGCGGCGTTCCCGCAGCTCCCGCCGTCCTCGGACTGATACTGGGACCAATGTGCGAGAGAAATCTCATTAACTCTTTCCAGATGGCGAAGTCGAGTATAGTGGTGTATTTCATTTCTCGTCCTCTCTGCGATGTCCTGATCATGGCAATTGTCGCCACAGTCGCCGTACCCATCGTTAAAAACTCCTTAAAGAGGAAAAAAGGCAGAAAAAACGGGCGAGGCAGCGCCTAAAGTATAACTGCCGAAAAATGGAGGTATGAATTATGAAGAAGCAAATAAGAATTCTCGCGCTCGTAGTCGCATTGGCCATGGCTGCTTTCTCTCTTGCCGGTTGCGGGACCGGTGCCGCGCCCTCAGAAACAGCTTCCACATCCGTCACGTCCGTATCAGACTCGTCGGCATCCGCTTCCGATATAGGCACCGCAACGTCCGCCGAGACTGAGCAGTATCCCTTTAAAAAGCTCACCATAATCTGCCCATCCGACGCCGGAGGCGCCATGGATCAGAACTGCAGGTTTATTGCCCCGTATCTGCAGGAATATCTGGGTGCCGATGTAGAGGTAGTAAATATGGGCGGAAGCGGCGGATGGATCGGCTGGTCATACTTAAACGACTCAACCGCGGACGGTTCCATTATTTCCTACGCAAACTTCCCGAACATGATAAACGGTTATCTCAACCCGCAGAACTCCGTCGGTCTCGACAACACAGACTTTGAATTTCTGGCCTTATTTACAGCGGACACAAACGGCATGCTCATGAAAGCCGGCGAGACCCGTTTCTCTAATCTCAAAGAGTTTTTTGAGTATGCGAAAAATAATCCCGTCACAATAGCCGATGCTGGAGCCACAACGGACGACGCCGTCGCGGTTGCCATGCTCGAGAAGGAACTCGGCTTCGAATTCAAGAGGGTCCACTTCCAGAACAGCGCCGAAGGGCTGGCTGCGATTCTCAGCGGCAACGTTGACGCCTGGATGGGCAATGTCAGCGAGATGATTACCAACACCAAGGACGGCAAGCTTGTCCCGCTCGGCATCATCGACAAGGAGCGGAACGCAAACTTTCCGGATACCCAGTGTACCTACGAGATCGGCGTAAATGTCGCTTCCTCCTCCAGCCGCGGCTTTATAGCGAACATTAATATCGATTCTAAGGTAGAGAAAATAATCCTTGCCGCCTTGAAAGAGACTTTTGAGGACGCCGATATGCTGGCGGCCGCCGACTCCGTGGGGATAAACGTGGCTCCCATATACGGCGACGACTTCAAGGTATGGGCAGCCGACCAGACTGACGATATCGGGTCTATTTACGACATGCTCGACACTTGATTGCTGAATTTTTTGTAGATGGCTGCCTCAGAAAATTGGGGCAGCCACTCTTTTGCACTGAAACATTCATGCATAATAGCTTTACGAATCCATTTGTTTTGATTATAATCAGAATATAAAATACGCTTCGGGAGTATTTTTCCGCGAGGCACTCGATGGAGGCGCGTGACTTGAATATAATACCCAAAGACCCCAGCCGCCTTTACCCTGCGCCGGGATGTCTTTCCGAAATTCGGCTTAAGCGAAATCAGTTCAGCAAAAAGGAAAAGGTGCTTGCAGACTACTTCCTCTCAATAGATTACTCCAAGCCATTTACTCTGAGCATAAAGGAACTCGCGTCCCGTACATCCATGAGCGTTGCGACGATCGTGCGCTTCTGCCGGGAACTAGGTTACGGCGGCTATGCTGAATTCAAGTACAGTCTCTCGCGGCCGGACTTGTCAACTGCGGCAGGCGGCATAATAATCGGCGGCTCAGCCGATATTTCCGTCGTCAAGGATCAGGTTTGCAGTTTCACGCTCGAGAACATGCGCAAATGCCTGACCTGCATTGAAGACAGCACAATCGCCCAGGTCGTAGAAGCAATCCATGGCTGCGGTACGCTGCTGGTACTCGGTATAGGGACCTCCGCAGGTATAGCGTATTCAGCTGCGAATTCTTTTATGAACATTGGCGTTCGGGCAAGTTCCATATCAGACCCGCTGACAATGCTTCGTACGGTCTCGTTTCTTGAAGAGCGGGATGTTGTAATCGGCATAACCAACTGCGGCTATATAAAGCCCACTGTTGATGCGCTCGCACTCGCCAAAACAAGAGGCCTGAAAACGATCTCGATAACAAGTCAGCTGGATTCCCTTGTCGCGAAGTATTCGGATTACGTTCTGGACACGACCCTTAGCAACAGTACATTTGGATTCGACAGCCTTACAATCACAGCGTGTCAGCTTCTTACGATTCAGACCCTTCAGGTTGCATACCTCGCGCGATTTGGTGAGGAGGCTGAGGAGATGGTAAAACTGTCATATGACCTCGCAGAGATGCAGCGCTACGCACCAACCGTTGATGAAGTCAAACAAAAGCGCGTAAAAAACTAAGCACGCGGCACGGGGTTGCGCCCGTCCCGTGGCGAAAGCGTTTATATAATTTAAACTGTTGCTGCCGGTCTGCTCTCCGAGCGCGACATATTTGTCGGCTGGCATTCGCGCCGATAAGAGCGGTTGCGAAGTTTCCTTTGAGCGCCAGCTTTAAACCGTCGGCTATTCCGGTGCCGATATTTTTAATGCCACCCTCCTTAACGGCATCGATTGCCTTTCCTATGAGACCGCCCGCTTCCGAAGGCGCGGCTCCCATAGTAAGCATGATGGCCGGAAGCTGTTTTCCAATCTGATATGCGAGATCGCCGAAGGTATCCTTATATCCTTCGCTGACGTTTGCGCCAAAGGTCGTGTCCAAGCTCTTATCCGCCATATCGATTTGAGCGGTAATAAGATAGGCGTTTAATACATCTCCGGTAACACCGGTTTCATCTTCTATCTGATTCAGCGCGGCACGGTCACTTAACGCCGCCCTTTGCAGCAGACTCGGGCGTTCGAGAAAATAAGACTTGAGCGTCTTGTACGAATCGCTGTACTCCCCACTGCTTACAAGGTCACCCAGTAAGGTGACTAACCCCTGTCCTATTTCCGGGATGACGGAGCCCATGCCCGTTCCTATCTTGCCTGTCGTATAGCCGAAGTAATCGATCACTTTGTCAAGCGTCTTATTGCCCGTAGTATCGCCCGTATTGTGTTTGGGCCCGAGCTCTTCCGATCGCATTGAAAGAAGCGGGGCGAGCCAATCTTCGACCTCGGGGGCCGTATTCCACGTGTCATTCGTCACGGCTTGCGGCTTGGTTTTGCCGGTTATGTAGTCCAACGGGGCAGTTGCATTATATTCCTTTACCTTCCATTTATAGGCATTGTATCTCGTCTTTAGGGCCGTCAGGTCTTTGTTGTACGCATTTGCCGCATTATTGAAGGTCGCAAGCGTCGCCGCGCTTCCGTTAGTCTTACATACATCCAGCAGCGCATCAAGGTTTTGCTTTCTGTTTTGCAGGTCCGCGCCCAGAGTATCGAGGGTGCTGCCCTCTCTTTCAAGAGCGCCGCGCTCCCCGCCGGTGAGCTCGGGATATAGCCTTTCGGCGATCTCCGCCGCGCCTTCGCGGCGGTCCTTTGACTTTGAGGTATACGGTTCTGTGTTCACCGTTTTGTTTGCGGACGTATTGATGACGCTTTGCCTTGCGGCGTCGCTGCCGCTTGACGCGGATATGCCGGAAGATTTGGATTCGGTGTTTTTGACCGGCGTCACCGCCTTGTTTTTTTCCGCAGCCCCGCTGCGGATCATTTCCGGGGCC
>JBFWKZ010000121.1:0-7002 GCA_050252415.1 Oscillospiraceae bacterium
TGTGTATATCATTGGACTTAGGAATTTCTTGTATCTAGTAGAGGTGAGCTCATGTCATTCAAGTTTTTCGGCGGCGTCCTTCCCAATGATAAAAAGGCGCCCGCCAACAAAGCGGCAGTGACGGCTATGACTCCTCCAAAACAGGTCGTCATACCCATGTCATTGCACATCGGCGCACCCTGTCAGCCCACGGTAGCCGTGGGAGATGAGGTGAAGCTGGGACAAAAAATAGGTGACGCGGCATCGCCGGTGTCCGCCCCTATTCATGCATCCGTATCCGGTAAGGTTATTGCGATCGAGCCGAGACTTCATTCCAACGGAACGATGGTGAACTCCGTTGTTATTGAGAACGACGGGCTGTATACGCCGAGCGAGACGATGGTACCCGCAACGCAGGAGCAGCTCGAGGATCCCGACGCAATTGTGAAGCTGATACGTGAAGCCGGCATCGTCGGCATGGGCGGCGCGACGTTCCCAACCGCATTTAAAATTTCCAGCGGCAAGGGTAAGATCGACACCGTCATCATCAACGGCGCGGAGTGCGAGCCGTATATCACCTCCGACCACCGGACAATGCTTGAGCATCCGGAAGAGGTCCTTGGCGGTATTGCCCTCATTATGAAGGCCTGCGGTGTTTCAAAATCCACTTTCGCCATCGAGTGCAATAAGGAAGATGCCATTGCACTTCTCAGAGAAAAGAATCCCGCGAACAGCGGAATTGAGATTCTTTCGCTGCCCTGCCGTTATCCACAGGGCGCTGAGAAACAACTCATTCAGACCGTTACCGGCCGTGAGGTACCTCCCGGAGGCCTGCCCGCTGCCGTCGGCTGTGCTGTTTTCAACACATTTACCGCCTATTCCGTTTACCGTGCCGCCTATGAGGGCCGCCCCGCTATTGAGCGTGTCGTGACCGTTTCCGGCAGCGCGATTGCCGAGCCCAAAAACCTCATCGTACCGGTCGGAACCCCCGTTGAGTATGTGTTTGAGCAGGCCGGTGGATTCAAGTGCCCGCCCAAAAAGATCCTGATGGGCGGTCCTATGATGGGTAACGCCTTGTATGACCTCTCCGTCTCCACGACAAAAGGAACCAACGCGCTGGTTGCTTTCTGCGAGGATGAGGATCAGACGGTGGCTGAACCCACCTGTATCCGCTGTGGGAAATGTGCTTCTGTCTGCCCCATGAAGCTGACTCCCGCATACATTTATATTTATGAGCGCAAGACCGACTATGAAGGCCTGGAAAAATATCACGTCCTGGACTGCATAGAGTGCGGCGCCTGTACGTATAACTGTCCCGGAAGACTGCACCTGACGCATTCCTGCCGCACCGGCAAGGCAAAGCTGCAGGCCAAGATGAGGGCAGATAAGGCCAGAGCCGAGGCTGAGCAGGCCAAGGCGCAGGCCCAAAAGGAGGAGAAAAAATAATGAATGAAATGCCTAAACTGACAGTATCCTCCTCTCCCCATATCCGTTCGGCACAGAATACTCAGAGCATTATGCGCGACGTCATCATCGCACTTCTTCCCGCTTTTGCGGTCGCGTTGATCATATTTGGCTTGGATGCCTTTCTTGTCGTTGCCGTCTCCGTCGTTTCCTGCGTATTCTTCGAGTGGGGATACCGCAAACTTATGAAAAAACCAAGCAGCATCTCAGATCTCAGTGCGATCGTGACAGGTATGCTGCTTGCATTTTGCCTGCCTTCCGGAGTCCCTCTCTGGATTCCCGTTATCGGTGCATTCTTCGCAATCGTGCTGGTTAAACAGCTCTACGGCGGCATCGGCAAAAACTTTGTAAACCCCGCGTTGGCCGCCAGAGCCTTTCTCTTCAGCTGGCCTGTCCTTATGACCACATGGGCGGCCCCAAACTATGTTTACGGCGCCGATGTGGTGACCAGCGCAACCCCGATGTCCTTCCTCCATGTCAGCAAGCTGCCCGAGGGCATCAGCATCATGGGTACCTTCCTCGGTACGATAGGCGGCTCTCTTGGTGAGATTTCCGCCGCGGCGCTGATACTCGGCGGCGCTTACCTTGTCTTTAGAAAGGTTATCACCCTGCGCATTCCGCTGAGCTACATAATTACCGTTGCCGTATTGACCTTCATCTTCCCTAGAGGCAACGACAACCTCCAGTGGATGCTGTACAACCTGTTTGGCGGCGGCCTTATGCTCGGTGCTATTTTTATGGCTACCGACTATGCCACAAGCCCCATCACAAGCAAGGGCCAGATCATCTATGGTATCGGCTGCGGTCTTGTCACCGTGTTCATCCGTTACTTTGGTTCTTATGTCGAAGGCGTCAGCTATTCCATCCTTATTATGAATGTCTGCGTATGGCTGATCGACAGGGCGACACAGCCGCGCCGTTTCGGCGTGTCTAAGGAAGCCGCAAAGCTAGAGAAAGCGGCAAAAAAGAATAAGGAGGCTGTTGCGAAATGAAAAAACAAGCCAGCATGGTAAGCCTTGTCCTTGTTCTGTTCATCATTTGTGCGGTGACAGCTCTGCTTTTGGGCCTGGTAAACAGCATTACTGAAGAACCTATAAAGGAGATCAATCAGGCAAAAACAGACGCCTCAATGCAGGAGGTCCTTCCAGCCGACAGCTATGAGAAGATGAATTATACAGGAGATGATGGCCAGATTACCGCCGTATATCAGGCGGGAGACGCAGGCTATGTCGTCCTGCTCTCGGTCTCCGGTTCCCAGAGCATGATCGATATGGCCATCGGTGTGGATAATGACGGTGCCGTTACCGGCGTATCGATTATCGATATGTCCGAGACGCCGGGGCTTGGCGACAAGGCCTCCGAACCGAGCTTCAGAGATCAGTTCGTCGGTACCACCGGTGACTTATCAGTCAATAAAGACGGCGGTACGATCGTCGCACTTACCGGTGCGACCATCACCTCCAGAGCTGTGACCCGCGGTGTCAATGCCGCTGTTGCAGCCGCTGCAACCATGGGCTAAAGGAGGGTATAGATTATGAATTTAAAGCGTCAGTTTAAGGAAGGGCTTGTTACTCAGAACCCCGTTATGGTACAACTTTTGGGTATGTGCTCCGTCCTTGCTATTTCAACCAGCCTGTTTAACGGCGTTGGTATGGGTCTCTCTGTCCTGATCATCCTGACCTGTTCCAACATTGTTATCTCCCTGCTGCGTAAGTTCATTCCGTCACGGATCCGTATAGCGGCTTATATCGTCGTCATTGCGGGCTTCGTAACGATGGTTGATCTGCTGCTGCAGGCTTTTCTCCCCGATCTCTCTGAATCACTGGGTGTCTTTATCCCACTGATTGTGGTCAACTGCATCATACTTGGCCGTGCCGAGGCTTTTGCCTCAAAAAATGGCGTTCTCGCCTCTGCCGTCGATGGTGTTGCACAGGGTCTTGGCTATACGTTTGCACTTCTGCTGATGAGCATTATCCGCGAATTTCTGGGAAGCGGCAGCTTTGGCGGCGGTATTTTAAACGGCGGAGCCGGAATTCAGATTTTTCCCTCCGATTATGGCGCCCTGCTGATGATTTTACCCTTTGGCGGTTTCATTACGTTGAGTGTCATCATTGCTTTCATGCAGTGGACGCTGAAGCGTTCTAATGATAAGAAGAAAGAGGAGGGTGCGAAATGACCAGCTTAACTTCCATTGTCTCCATCTCCCTCGGCGCGATTTTAGTCGAAAACTTCATCTTCTCTCAGTTTTTGGGTATCTGCCCCTTTATGGGCGTTTCCAAGAAGATGGACACGGCAATGGGTATGGGACTTGCCGTTATCTTTGTTATGGGTGTGGCCTCAGCGGTTTGCTATGCAGTAAACATGTTGCTCGCAGCCCTGGGTCTCGACTATATGGAGACGGTTGCCTATATTCTCGTTATCGCCTCCCTGGTTCAGTTTGTTGAGATGTTTCTGCAGAAATCTATCCCTTCGCTTTACGAGGCACTGGGTATTTATCTGCCGCTTATCACCACGAACTGCGCCGTTCTCGGTGTTGCCCTGCTGAATACCCAGAACAATTACAATTTTATTGAGAGCGTCGTCTATGGTGTCACCGGCGGTATTGGCTTCCTCCTTGCGATTGTCCTTTTCGCCAGTGTCCGTGAGCGTTTGGACGCGACCGCGGAGTGCCCAAAGGCATTTGAAGGATTTCCTATTGCGCTGATGTCAGCAGGTCTCATCGCTCTTGCCTTCATGGGCTTTACCGGCCTTAAAATTTGGTAAGGAGGGACGAGAAAAATGACTATTATTTATCCCTTGATCGTCCTGGGTATCATGGGCGCCGCCTTCGGACTGCTTCTGGCGGTGGCTTCCAAAGTGTTCGCTGTCCAGGTGGATGAGCGCCAGGAGTTTGTTGTGGATGCGCTGCCCGGTGCGAACTGCGGTGGATGCGGTTATGCCGGCTGTTCGGCCTATGCCGCCGCCGTCGTTGCGGGTGAGGCGCCGGTCAATAAGTGTGCTGCCGGCGGAAGCGCCGTCACTGAGAAGATTGCCTCAATAATGGGGCAGGAGGCCGGTGAGACCGAGCGTAAGGTCGCTTTGGTCAAGTGTGCCGCCTATAATGGCAAGTCCAAGAAAAAATTTGATTATTCAGGTATCACCGACTGCGTTGCGGCAATGCGCCTCGGCGGCGGCCAGGGCCCGGTCGAGTGCCTCCAAGGCTGCATCGGTATGGGTACCTGTGTCAATGCCTGCCCGTTTGAAGCCATCCATATTAAGGACGGCATTGCGCTTGTGGATCATGAAGCCTGCGTCGGCTGCGGAAGCTGTGTTGAGTCCTGCCCTAAAAAGATCATTGATATGGTCCCCTATGCCTCCCAGGTTACCGTTACCTGTGGAAACACCCAGAAAGGCGCTGTTACCCGCAAGGTATGTGAGGCCGGCTGTATTGCCTGCAAAATCTGCGAGAAAAACTGTGAATATGACGCCATACATGTGGTTGATAACATCGCGTATATCGACTATTCCAAGTGTGTCAGCTGCGGAAAATGCGTTGAAAAGTGCCCGCGCCATATCATCCGGGATTTGCGCGTGACGGTCAAAGGCGAGGAAAAGACAGTCCCCGTCGTCAATAAACCCGAGTAGAATTACTTAAAACTCCCCGGCTCACTGAGCCGGGGAGTTTTTGGTTATAGACAAAAGGCAAAGCTTTTTGTTTATAAGGGGATAGCGTGCCCTCCGCTGACCACAGACTCGTATAAAAAGTGCCGTAGTTCCCATAATTTTTTGACCTGCGGCGGGCTGAGTGAAGCCGCCCCACAGTAATCCTTCGCTGTGCTTCGGACTCAGCCGCACTAGCGGCGAATGTACATGTCCCCGAAAATGACAAATTTGCATTTATTTCCGCCGTGTGCGGCGAACACTTTGCGAGGCTTCTATAGCCAAATAGTTTTTTGCTAAGCAGACCTCCCCGGCTCACTGAGCCGGGGAGGTCTGCTTTCTTTTTATCATTAATAGTTTTCTATGACTTCGTTGGCTATTTCAAACCAGCGCCAGAGGCGCGTGGGATCGCCGCGGAGATTGACGATCGTTTTCATCAGAATTTCAACCGTGCAGTTATATTTTCTTGAGAGATCGCAGACCTCAATCAGCTCGCGGCGTATTTTATCCTCATCGATGACGGCGTCGGTAAGCCAGATGTTGTTGGGCTTGAAAGAGACGATATATTTGTCGCCGATTGCCTCCATAGCCGCTTCTTTTTTGGCAAAGGGGGAGACGGAGATTTTACGGAGCCGTGGGAGCGATGTTTCCAATACCTTGATCTTATGGTCAAGTCTCTCACAGCATCCGTAATAGTTGCTGTGAAAAAGCTCGGCATAGTTTGCTTCGTGCTCAAACGCAAATTCCTTTGTCATCTCAGGTCCGGTGCTTGTGAGGATCTGGTCCTGAACCTGACCCCAGATATCGCTCAGACGTGCGCCTATGCCGCTTTCCGTCTCGGCGGGCAGAAGGTCTGAATAACCGTAGCCACCGGTACCGGTATAGAGATTTGTGTTGTTTGAGGAGAGAATGCCCTGCGCTTCATACTGCTTGGCCTGTCTGATAAAAGCATCCACCATGCGGGTTGCAAGCGCGTGCATGAAGTCGGGATCGGTATAGAAGAGCAGCATGCCCTCTTGAAGTCCTGTCCAAGACAGCAGATTATCCCAGATCTGGGCGCGGAACGCATGCTGACCGAAAAGCTTCACATCGAGAATCCCGTCGAGTACTTCGCGGGTGCGGGCAAGTTTTTCCATCGTTGCCGCCTCATCGTAGGTGACCTCGGGAATTTTTATCATAGCGATGTCGTCCCACTTTGTAATGATCGGATCAAAGTGTATCGCCCGGGAATAGCTTTCATTATCGCTGGCGAGGGAATTTGTTGCTGCCGGGGTCAACCCGAAGCCGCTGTTCTTGACGATGCAGCTGCAGCGGTAAAACGGTTCTACAACCATGTCGCCGCGTACATGGCGCCAATCGTACAGAGTACGCAAAAGATCGGATTCAATGGGTATCAGAAAGGGATCTGTGCACTTGTTATCGAACTCTGTGGTGCCCTGTGAGAGTAGAAATTTCTTGGTGTCGCGGGTGAGAATCGTCGGACGGATCATCTTGCAGTCGTTGATGCCCTTCCAAAGCTTTATGTTCTCTTTTTGAATGTCAAGATCGGCAATTTCCCTGACTTGCCTTGCCAGAGCCCTTACCCTTTCAAGATCTGTGTTCATCTGTTTACCTCCAATTATTTTGAGTTCCATTCTGGCGGCACGGCTGTGATAGGAGTGGGAACAAACCTGCCGCCGATGGATATGTCATTTGCAATATGTATCAGCGAAGACCCGGCATCAGCCAAATTGCTCCGCTGAAGCAGAATATGGCCGCAATGATAACGGAGACAACAGAGATACCGAAGATTTTTACAAAGGTTCTGTTTGCCTCTTCACCGTCCAGTCCGTTGTTGGAGAGCGCTGCCATAACAAGCGCCCCACCGCTGGATGCTGGAGACAGTCCGGCCATGGAAGCGCCAACGCAAAGCGCACACAC
>JBFWKZ010000122.1:0-6967 GCA_050252415.1 Oscillospiraceae bacterium
TTGACAATATCCCGTTCTACTTTGCCGACCCACATTCTCCTTGGCAGCGAGGCACGAACGAAAACACAAACGGTCTCATTCGGGAGTACTTACCGAAAGGCTTCGATATGGCGTGCGTTTCAGACAAGGACATTGCCGGCTTCATTACCACGTTAAATCTGCGCCCACGCAAATGCCTGGAGCGGCATTCTCCTCTTGAAGTCTTCTGTGATATGCTGTTGCACTTGACTTGACAATTCATCGAAAGGCTTCTTTGACAAGCTGAGCTCTGCTATGACCGCCGGTTTTTAAAACTGATCTAGGCCTTATCATCCAGACACACCTTCAAGTCAAAGGGGACCTTATCCAGGATATCCTTTTGCAGGTCAATGCCATCGTACACCTCGGTCAGCACCAGACCGTCATGCGCAAGCCTGAAGACGCAGCGCTCCGTGACATAGAGGACCTCCTGGTCGATTAAATGGGCGTTTTTCGCGGAGAAACTGATGGCGTGTACCGCCTCGACAAGCTTATTGACTCTGCCCTCCTGTACAATCCTGATTTTACCATAGCGGTTTTCGATTTGCAGACCGCCGGCCGTGAAGGTGGTACAAAACACAACTTTTTTGGCATTCTGAGAAATGTTGGCAAAGCCTCCGATGCCGGAGAGCTTTTGCGGATTGTAATGACTGTTGACATGGCCGTTTTTATCAAACTCAAGTGCACCGAGGAAGCAGATATCCAGGCCGCCGCCGTCATAAAAATCAAACATCTGCGCGGCATTAATAATGCAGTGGGCGCCTACGGCAGAGCCGAACGCCTTTCCGGAGGCCGGCATTCCTCCGATTGCGCCGTCTTCAACGGTCAGGGTTATGCTGCTGAGAAGATTTTTTTTGGCCGCCTCGACCGCAACGCCCTCCGGTACGCCTATCCCGATATTGACAAACATCCCGGGCTTCAGTTCCTGTACGGCGCGCTTTGTGATGATCGCCCGTGCCTCATCCGTCTTTTCCGCGCCATGGGCCAGAACAAACTCGGTGATCTCATCCGAGGACATAAACCGCTCGCCGGCATAGGACGGTTCAAATTGATCGATGCCAAGAATCGGTTTCTGCTCCGGGCAAAGGACAATGTAATCGACTAAAGCGCCGGGGACGATGCATTCCCACGGGCGGCGTTTCTGCGTGAAATGCTCGACCTGGACGATAACTTTTCCGCCTGTCCTCTTTGTTGCCTGCGCAAGCGACATGGCGTCGAGGGTACAGCTCTCTTTTTCCATAGTAATATTGCCAAACCGGTCACAGCTCGTACCTTTTATCAGGGCAATATCAAATGTCGGTGTCTTATATTTCAGGTAACGCTCGCCGTCGATGACGATATCGCTGACCCAGTCCTCCTGAGCCCTGGCATTCAGCTTGCTTCCGCCGAACCTGGGATCAACAAACAGATTGACACCGCTTTTCGTGATGTAGTGCGGCTTTCCGCCCGCGGCCTCCCGCACCATATGGGACATTGCGCCGAAAAGGAGGTTATAGCCCTCGATCTCGTTGTTCAGCACCATCTTGGCCGTTCCCGGCATGGTGGCATAGTGGCTGAGAATAACGGATTTTACGCCGCCGCTTGTGATGATTCGCTCACATGGGGAATTTTCCTCCCAATTGCCAAACCCGGTCTCACAAAACATCGTGAGATTGTTTGGTTCGCCGGTCTCTTCAAAGCGTCCGGCAAGTGCCTCAAGGAGCTCAAACGGATTTATCAGTGTCAAAAACGTGTTGACACCGATGAAATCGCCGCTCTTAATACACGAAACAGCCTCTCGGGCAGATACAAATTCCGGCATGCACACTTCCTCCATTATTAAAAAGGGGTGAGCAAACGCTCGCCCTTCCAGCTTTTCAAAAAGTTATACGACTATAAGAAGCCTCGCTTAAGTTTCGCCGTACACCGCGAAAATAAATTCATATCTGTCATTTCCGGGGGCGTGTACATCGGAAATGACACTTCTCAGAAAGCGGTAAGCGTCCTGCATGGCTATCCTTTGTCCGGAAAGCCTAAAATGTTTTTTCGACAGTCTTAAAAAAGGGCGAGCAAACGCTCGCCCCTTCATAAGACGTTATTTTACCGCTTCCGCGCCGGCAAGCAACGCTTTTTTATTGATCTCAACGAGATTTGCCTTTTTCTTGCCGAGCTTCAGCGAAATTGCCTCCAGGACAGTGTCAAGAGAGACACTTTTTGTCAGCTCCAGAAGCGCTCCGAGGATGATAACGTTTGCGACTTTCATGTTCCCAAGCTGTTCCGCAATTTCATTCGCGGGGACATAATAGACGTTGATGTCATCACGTTTTGCCTTAACATTAATCAGGCTGCTGTTGATAATAAGGTCGCCGCCGGGACGAACAAAGCTCTCGAATTTATCCAGCGACGGGCGGTTCATGGCAATCACACAGCTGGCCTTCGTAATAACGGGAGACGCAATTTCCTTGTCGGAAACGCATACGGAACAGTTGGCCGTACCGCCGCGCATCTCGGGGCCATAAGATGGGAGCCAGGAGACGTATTTACCTTCCATCATCCCCGCCTGGGCAAGGAACTGGCCGATAAGCAGCATACCTTGGCCGCCGAAACCTGCAAACAGATTTTGCTCTAGCATCTCACTTAACCTCCTTAAAGACACCCAGGGGGTAGTAGGGAATCATATTTTCTTCAAGCCATTTCATTGCCTCGACCGGAGAGAGACCCCAGTTTGTGGGACAAGTGGAAAGGACCTCGATCATCGCAAAACCCTTGCCCTCCAGCTGGCACTCAAAGGCCTTACGGATGGCTTTCTTAGCCTTGATGATGTTGCCGGTTGTATTGAGGGCCACGCGCTCAATATAAGCGGAACCCTCTATTGTGGCAAGCATCTCAGACACACGGATCGGCGCACCGCACCAATCCTTATCGCGGCCATATGGCGACGTGGTGGTTTTCTGGCCCACCAGCGTGGTGGGCGCCATCTGGCCGCCGGTCATGCCATAAATGGCGTTGTTGACGAAGATGGTTGTAATCTTCTCGCCGCGGTGGGCGGCATGGACGATTTCAGCGGTACCGATAGAGGCGAGGTCGCCGTCGCCCTGATAGGTAAAGACGCATGAGTCTGGACGGGCGCGTTTAATGCCGGTTGCGACGGCGGGAGCACGGCCATGAGCCGCCTCAAACATATCACAGTTAAAATAGTTATAGGCAAAAACCGCGCAGCCGACGGGGGCGACGCCAACGGTCTTTTCCTGAATACCCAATTCATCGATAACCTCTGCGACCAGACGGTGGATGACGCCGTGAGTACAGCCCGGGCAGTAGTGGAATTCCGCGTCGGTGAGTAGCTTTGTCTTTTCAAATACAACTGCCATTGTCTTATTCCTCCCTCATACGCATGATCGTCGCTTTGATCTCCTCCACGGTGGGCATGAGGCTACCGGGATGACCAAGAAATTCAACAGGCTTCTTGCCGCCGACCGCAAGGCGGACGTCCTCGACCATCTGGCCGGCGCTGAGCTCAACGGTGAGACAGGCCTTGACGCCGTCGGCCATAACCGCATTGCAGACAGCGGTCTTTGGGAAGGGCCACAGCGTAATGGGGCGGAGTAGGCCGACATGAATTCCCTCTTCCTCCAGTTCTTCAATGGCAGCCTGGCAGATACGCGCTACCGTACCGTAAGCGCAGATGACAAACTCGGCGTTTTTGAGATTAAACTCCTCGTAAAGCACCTCGTTCTTTTCGATCTCGGCGTAACGTGCCTGAAGCCGCTCGTTCAGATCGGTAAGCTCCTGAACGGAGATGTACAGAGAATTGACCACCGCGCGCGGCTTGGCGTCTCCCGGCTTCCAGCCGGTCGAGGCCCAGGGTTTCTTTGCGGTATCGACTTTGTATTCCCTCATCTCCGGCAGCTCAACAGGCTCCATCATCTGCCCTATGATGCCGTCGGCAATGAGCATTGCCGGGGTTCTGTATTTGTCCGCGACATCAAAGGCCCTGCCCATAAGGTCAATCGCCTCCTGGACGGAATCCGGTGCATAGACAACAAGATGATAGTCGCCGTGCCCGCCGCCCTTGGTGGCCTGGAAATAATCGCCCTGGCTGGCCTGAATGCCGCCCAGTCCCGGGCCACCGCGCATGACATTGATGACAACGCAGGGCAGCTCGGCAGCGGCTATGTAGGAAATGCCCTCCTGCTTCAGGCTGACTCCTGGGCTGGAGGAGCTGGTCATAACCCGAACGCCGGTTCCGGCGGCGCCGTAAACCATGTTAATCGCGGCGACCTCGCTCTCAGCCTGCAGATAGCAGCCGCCGATCTCGGGCATACGAGCGGACATATATTCGGGAACCTCGGTCTGAGGTGTGATGGGGTAGCCGAAGAAGAAGCGACAGCCGGCTCTTATCGCGGCCTCGGCAATCGCCTCGTTACCCTTCATTAGCGTTTTAGCCATTTCAAGTTGCCTCCTATTCTTTTTCGATGCGTATCACGACATCAGGGCAGGTGCGCGCGCAGGAAGCGCAGGCAATACACTTTTCAACGTCGGTGATAACTGCGGGATGGTATCCCTTGGCGTTGAGCTTATGCTTACTAAGCTCGATCAAATTTTTGGGACAGGCACGGGCGCAGAGGCCACAGCCCTTGCACAGCTCCTCATTGATAGTAATTTTGACCATTATCCTACCTCTTTTCATTATATCTTCGAGGGGGATTCCCCCAGAAAGCTTCTGTTATCTGCCTCTTTTTATAAAAGAGTCCCAATCTCTGTGCGTGTATAGATCGATCACGAGAGGCGTTCCGATAAACTGTCTGTCGTGTCCCTCAGCAAGGAATCGGTCAAGCATATGCCGCTTCCCACTGGTATACAATACCGGAATGGCGGTTTTTTCAGAGACTTGCTTTAAGACCGCATAACCGTCGCGCAAATCCTCTTCCGTGGTTTCGGTCGAGAGATTGGTATTATTAATAAATCCTGTTACCTGAAGGCGCGAATTGCGCTCCATATCATGAAGGATGGAAATGATTTTTTCCGGTGTGCCGGACATCGGGCGGCGAACATTGACCACATTGAGCACAGAAAGCTGCCCCGGCTGCAGCTGCGAAAAGTCCTCGTGATACCGCCCGAGAGCAGTTGCTCCGGCGGGGTCGCCGCCGGCATCAAAGACGACCGTATCCCAATCGCCATGAAATGCGGATACGACCTCGGCGGGAAGAGAAAGCGTCTCGACATTCATACAGGCATAGTTTGGTGAAATAAGCCGAATCTCAGCGGCTTCGATCAGCGCTTTACGGTCGGAAAGGCGAAAATAGGTGTTGACCATATCCAGATCAATAAGTAATGTTTTTCCATTTTTTGATGCTTCTAAGGCAATATTCAGCGCGAGTTCTGTCTTCCCGCTGCCAAAATTTCCCATCAGCACATAAATTTTCTTCAATATCATCCCGCCTTTGGGCAAGTTCCTCAAACCAGGTCATACCACTTTTATAGGTTATTGTAACACCGTGGCATCATCAAGTCAACGCAAAATATTGCATCGGTTTTTACCGGTACATAGATTTTCAAAAATATTGATTGGCCTCATCGAACGACGCCGCGTATAAACGGTTTGCGCGCAGCGGGTTCCGCCGCTATGGTGTAGGCCTCTCTCAGCATTTTGGCCGCTTCCGCCGCTTTGTCGGCATCATTGGCATGAATCATGGCCAAAGTATCGCCGCATTTGACCTTATCTCCAACCTTTTTCTTCAATACCACACCGACCGCGAGGTCGATCTTGCTCTCCTTCGTCGCGCGCGCGCCGCCGAGATGCAAAACGGTAAGACCGACTTCATCCGCCTTTATCCCATCGACATAGCCTTCCGCATCGGATTTTACCTCAAGCTTTATGGCGGCTTCGGGCAGCCGCGAGGTATCGTAGACCTCTTCAGCCGATCCGCCCTGTGCCGTAACGAACTGCGCAAGTTTGCGGAGCGCCGATCCGTTTTTAATGCTGTTGTTCAGGCGCTCTCTTGCCTCATTCTCATCCTGTGCGGCGCCGGAAAGCAGCATGATGTTGGCTCCGAGTACCAGACATAGCTCCAAAAGCTCGCCGCCGTTCTCATTTTTCAATGTGGCTATCGCCTCTTTTACCTCAAGCGCGTTGCCGACCGAATAGCCAAGAGGCTGATCCATATCCGTCACTACGGCGGCAATCCGCCTGCCCGCTCCGGTCCCGACGCGGACCATATCCTTTGCCAGGCGGAACGCCTCCTCATCGGTCTTCATAAAAGCCCCGCTGCCCGATTTGACATCCAGGACGATGACATCGGCGCCGGAGGCGAGCTTCTTACTCATAATGCTGCTGACGATCAGCGGGGCGCTGGGAACGGTTCCGGTCACATCGCGCAGCGCATAAAGCTTCTTGTCGGCCGGAACAATATCCGCCGTCTGCCCCGCTATGGCAAAGCCGACATCATTCACATTTTTGAAAAACTGCGCCATAGACATCGATGTGGTAAGACCACGGAAGCTCTCGAGCTTATCAATTGTCCCCCCGGTATGGCCCAGTCCCCGGCCGGAAAGCTTCGCCATTTTGACACCCTGAGACGCCAGCATAGGACACAATACCAGCGAAGTTTTGTCACCCACGCCGCCGGTCGAATGCTTATCGGCTTTGAGTCCGGTGATTGGGCTCAAGTCAATGACATCGCCGCTGTGCATCATCGCCATCGTAAGCTCGAGCGTCTCCTCATAGCTCATTCCCTTAAAATAAATGGCCATAAGCATTGCCGACATCTGATAATCCGGTATCTGGCCTTTGGTATATCCTGTTATCATCCAGGAAATTTCTTCCCCGGTCAAGGCCACTCCGTCGCGTTTTTTGGTAAACAGCTCGCTCATAAGCATGGAAAACAGCCTCCCTGATAAGAATTATTGTTTGTCTATTGTAATGTCAACTGAACAAATAGCAATTTTCTCTTCGGATGCGCAGTGCAGC
>JBFWKZ010000123.1:0-6958 GCA_050252415.1 Oscillospiraceae bacterium
CGCTCCTTTTGAAAAAGTCAGAGTGGCGGCGCCGTCTTTTTCAAAAATGTGAGAGGTGTCGCAGAGAATGAAACACTTCACATGATGGGCCTTTGCCAGTTTAACAGCGATATCAACGACAGGGCAACCGTCGGCGTCGATAAGTATTTTCATGATACGCTCCTATGTGCCGAATAATAGTGAGAATGATTTCTCGTTTTATAAATATTTTTTAAAACAGGAATCGATATGATCATTTATAATGCCTGTGGCCTGTAAATGTGCATATACGGTCACGGAACCTAGAAATTTAAACCCGCGTGCTTTCAAATCCTTGCTGACCCGATCGGACAAATCGGATTTAGCCGGTATTTCGGATATGGTTTGATAGTGATTGATAATCGGCCGATAGTTTACAAACCGCCAGATATATTGATTAAAACTTCCAAATTCATGCTGGATGTCTAAAAACTTTTTTGCATTTATGATTGAAGCTTCAATTTTCCTTCGGTTTCGAATAATACCGCCATTCATAAGCAAAACTTCAACTTTTTGGTTATCATAGCAGGCAACTTTTTCGGGATCGAAATTGTCATAGGCCTTTCGATAGTTTTCCCGTTTCTTTAGGATGGTCAGCCAGCTCAACCCAGCTTGCGCGGATTCCAAAACAAGAAACTCAAAATGCTTTCTGTCCTCATTTACGGGCACGCCCCATTCTTCATCGTGATATTTTATATACACATCGTCGGATTGACACCAATCACATCGTTCCATATGGCGATCCCTCCTCATGCCCGACGATATGGCTTGCCGGCCTAAAGACAAACCATGTTATAGCATTATACCGCGATGGATTCCCATAGTCAATCGGACCGGTTGCCGGATGCACTTTTAAAAGGTTCGCTGTCCGGACTTATCAGAGATAAAGGCAACTGACGGCTGCTGTACCTATACGAAAAAATCTCTGGTCATTTTCTCATTGATTTTGATATAAGCGCTGAGATTGTTGTCATGGTCACATGTCGCTAAAAAAACATCTGAAATTTGCTTGATCCCCTGCACCTGGAGCTGCTTTTTAAGCCATATTTCATTATTTCCGGTAAATCTCAAATTGCCCTTTATGATATGGCCGTCAATAATGACGTTGATCACCGGTTTATCTTCCTGCGGTTCAATATTTAAATCACTCGGACTGACCGGCCGGTGGACCGCCTGAGGCAGAAAGCTGATTTTGCCGTTGGCTTCCAGAATAGCCGTCTGAAGATTTGCAATATTAAAATAACCACCGGTTCTGCACAGCATTAAAAATTCATTGACGTCGATTCTCGCTTTTTTCAGATTTGCCTCGAACAGTTTCCCGTCTTCAAACAAAATCAGCGCCCGGCCCGTCAGCAATCTGCGCAGCTTGATGGACTTATAATTAGCCAGGGAAATAATGAGTGATAGCATCGCATAGATGAGCATGGCTGTTAACGGCTTTTCAAATTCCTCGAGATTTGTAGCCATTTCCGCCGCAATTGATCCGATGGTTATGCCAATAATATAATCGAACATGCTGAGCTGAGACATTTGCTTATTGCCCATAAGCTTTGTGAGGATAAAAAGTAAAATGCCGGAGCCCAGTGATGTGTACACAACCTGCACGATTTCCATTACGATACTTCCTTTTTTGTGGCGGTATAGTAATAAAATCCCCCAAAACAGTCATTTTATTTTATACTTCAATCGGCAAGCTATATTTTCCTTTATCGCGGCTAAGAAAAAAGCTATTCAGAGGCCGGTTAGAACCTCTGAATAGTTTCAAGAAGGGGGAGATTGCAGCAGAGCCGATTTAAGTGATTACTTATTGAACTCTGCAAAGATGGGGTTTGTCATGACGGAACCAAAAAGTTCTTCGTCCGTGGGAACTGTGTAATTGGGAATTTCTCTTGCAACCCAAGTGGTATTTATATAATTCTTATAGGTAATGTTTTCAGATGTAATGTTGCCGCCCCAAGTGCCGCAGCCCAAATTGATTGTAAAGGGCATTCCGTTGTTCCAGTTGCCGGCATTGGACAGCCCAACCGTCATGCGTACAGCGACGCGGCTGGTATGTGTGCGCAGCGCATACTGCATAATATGGTCGTCATTAAAGCTGTGGATACCGCAGGAGTGACCCGCACCGCTGTAGGCCTGAATATTGTTGACCAGGGCTATTGCGTTATCAAAGGTGTCATATTTGTAGGCGGTGACAACAACAGAGAGCTTCTCGCCGGAGAAGGGGAAATCGGGACCATACCCGGCTTCTTCGACGATGATCCACGTCCTGTCCTCAGGAATCTTGAAGCCGGCCTTGGCCGCCATGACGGGGGCGGGTAGGCAGATCGCATCGGGGTTTAAACGGCCCTTTCCGTTTACCCACAGGAAGACCTGCATCTTTGCCTTTTCCTCTGCATTGCAGATATAGGCGCCGGTAGCGACCATTTCTTTCAGCGCTTTGTCATAGATGCCCTCCTGAATCACCATGGCATTCTCGGTTGAGCAGCCGATGGCATAGTCGTTCAGCTGAGCGATCATAATTTTCTCTGCGGCATCCTTAAGGTCGGCTGTCTCGTCGATAACGACGACGACATTGCCGGCGCCGACGCCAAAAGCGGGAGTGCCTGAGGAATAGGCCGCCTTAACCATGGGTTTACCGCCGGTCGCGACAACAAGGTCACACTGCGCCATCAGCGCATTATTCTTGTCGATCTTCGGCTCTTCAATGCAAATGCACAGGTCCTCGGGATAACCCATCTTTTTCAGCAGCGCCCGGATGTCGTCAACAGCAAGCTTCGTGGATCTTTTGGCTCTGGGATGCGGGGAAAAGATGGTTGCGTTTCTGCCCATAATAGCATTCATAGCCCCGATGAATACAACGCCCATTGGAACGGTAGTGGGGACAAGAGAAGCGACAACGCCAACCGGCTTTGCAATTTTGACCAGCTGCTTCGCCTCATCAACGTCAATAACACCGACTGTCTTTGCGTTAGCCAGATCCCGGGCCATGCCTCTTGCGCGGGCCTGGGTGCGGGCAATCTTGCTTTCAACGCGTCCCATGTGGGTTTCATTGTAGTTGAAATTTGCCCAATCTTCAGCCTTATTCAGAGCCAGCCAGCCAATGTTCAGCGCAATTTTTCGGACATCCTCCTGAGTTAGGTCTTCAATTTCCGCCATTGCAGCTCTGGCTCTTTTTACCAGCCCGGCAATGTATTCCTGAGTTTCCATCGTAATTTCCATTTCCATAGTTACATCTCCAATTCTATTTCAACTCAGATTTGAGCTTGCTAATACGTTCTGCTTTTTCAATTATGCGTCTTGAGCGATCGGCAATGGGCGCATCGATCATTTTGCCCATGTACATAACGGCACCTTTACCCTCGGCGATCGCTTGATCTAGTGCTTCGACCACACCTTTTGCATATTCCACTGCCTCGGCAGAGGGCGAGAATACCGCGTTGAGAACATCGGCATGGCTGGGATGAATACAGGTTTTTCCGGTAAAACCTATGTTCTTGGCGTTTATAGCGTCCGTGCGAAGACCCTCGAGGTCCTTGATTCCGGTATAGGGGGTATCAATGATATCGAGACCCCTCGCACGGGCTGAAAAGGCGAGCTGATGCCTTGCGTATGAAATCTCCGCACCCATCATGGTGCGCTCGATCTCCTGTTCCTTGGTGAGGTCTTCGGCGCCCAACTGAACGCCGTCGATCCGTTCGGCCGCACCCAGTACCTCATAAGCATTCGTAATGGCATAGGTCGTCTCAAAGAGCGGAATCATTTTGATGGTGTTAAGTGGTATAGCGCACTCATACTCCATAGCGGACAGAAGATAGTCGGCCACTGTGAGGGCTTTTTTATCGGCCTTGGGAACAATGACGGCATCGGGCCGACCGGGGACTATGGCCATAATGTCCCGAATTCCCCAACCGGTATCCATAGCGTTTACACGGACGATGACCTCTTTGCCGGTCGCTTTCATCTCATCGATCAAAGCGGCTACATTTTCCCGGGCGGTATCCTTTTCTCCGACGCTGACGGCATCCTCAAGGTCCATGATGATGGCGTCGGCTGTGGCGGTCTTTGCCTTGGTGAGCATCTTCATCGAGCTTCCGGGTGTGTACAAAAGAGATCTGCGGATAAATTTTTTGCTCATGAGGTTTTTGCCTCCTGATTAGTTCTGATTGGGCTCAATAATCGCTCTTGCAACCTCTCTGTTAGCGGCCTTTTGGAGGGCAAGCTGGCCCTCTTCCAAGCTGTAGCACTTGTCGGTGAGGTTGATGAAGTCATATTTGTCGTGGTACTGGGAAAGAAATTGCAGAGTCTTATAGAGATACCAGGGCTGATATCTTAACAGGCCCCGAATCGTCAGGCACTTCCGAACGATATATCCGGGAACGATGGTGCAATTCTGGGATTCTTCGATACTGACGGAACCAATTTCGACGATGGTGCCGCCGATTTTTGCCATGCGGATCGCTTCATCCAATGCGGGAGGATAGCCGGTGACGTCAACGACAATGTCGGGCTCCTTGCCTCCGGTGACTCTGAGAATCTCCGCCAGACGGGCCTCCTTTGTCGGGAAGTCCTTTATATTGATGGTGTGCTTGGCACCAAACTTCTTGGCCTCCTCCAAACGGGACTCGACACTGTCGATGCTTATGACATTCGCACCCTTGGTATCGCATACGGCGCTGGTGAAGAGTCCAAGGCCACCCGCGCCCTGGACAACCACATTATCACCGATTGTAATTTTGATCTGATCCATTGCGTAGTACATCTGAGAAATACCGCAGTTTGCACCGGCAACGACGTTATCGGGAATGTTATCGGGCACTTTATAAAAGTACTGATCGGGCTGAATAACGTAATGCGTGGCAAAGGCACCGGTGAAATGGGGATAGATGTTGGCATGCTGGCCCTGAAAATCACTGCCATGAACGCAAACATTGAAGTTGCCGTCAAGACAAGCCTTGCACTTTGAACAAGTGAGGTAGTAAACAGGACAGATTCGGTCCCCAACCTTAACCTCTTCGCCGGCATAGTCGGTGGTGACACCTTCACCCAGTTCGGTTATGATGCCGACCATCTCATGCCCCAGCACATGGTTTTTGAAGATGTGTTTACCTTCCCACATGTGAACATCGGAACCACAGATGTTTGCTTTCAAAACCTTCATGAGGACCTGGCCTTTTTCCATAGTGGGAAGATCGTATTCTTGTATTTCGGTCTTCTCAATGCCGGTCATGGATAATACTTTACCTTTCATGGAACATTTCCTTTCGCTGAGTAATTATTAGTAATAGATTTAAACTGTGTGGTTTATTCCCACCACAGTGAGAGCGCTGGAACATATGTAATGATCATCAGAACGGCTATAGACACCACAAGGTACTTCCATTGATATGGCCACATCTCTGCGAGAGAGGACTTGTTGGCCCTTGCAGAGACATAGATGTTGGCGGACATTGGCGGTGTGATTAGCCCAATTTCGATGTTGGTTACGAGAATAATGCCGAAGTGAACGGGATCAACGCCCAGCGCGACCGCAGAGGGATAAAGCAGGGGGGCCATCAGCAGAACGGCGGCGTTGGTCTCCATAAACATTCCGACCAGGAACAACAGGATGTTAACAAACAGCAAAAACAGGATCTTGTTGTCGGTAATGCTGACCGTAAATGCGGCGATTTTTTGGGGCATCTGCATCAGCGTGAGGATTTTGTTGAAAACGCTGGTGAACCCAATGATGGTCATAATAGCGGCGGAGGTCTTTGCCGATGTCATGAATGCGGCGGCTAGACCCTTTAAATCCACGAGGCGCATGATGATGATAATCATCAGCGTATAGAAACCCGCGATGGCAGCGGCCTCGGTGGCCGTAAAGAGTCCGGAATAGATACCGCCCAAAATAATGAGGGGCATGATAAGTGCCGGAATACTCTTTAGCAGAACGGCGGATGCATCCCGGAAGCTCTCTGCGGGTTTGGCTATGGTCCCTTCGGCAGCGCCGTCCGGTGTATTCTTATCCAATATCTTTGGAAGCATAAATGCGTGGAGCAGCATGTAGGAAACGGTCATGACGATACCGGGGACGATCGTTGCCTTAAAAAGATCTGCAACGGAAACGCTGCAGGCTGCGCCATAAACGATAAGGGGAATGGCAGGTGGAATGAGGACGCCCAGCAAGCCGCTGGATGCACAAACAGCCGCCACATAGCCGCGCTTATATCCCTTCTGGACCATCTTCCCGCCTAAGGAGCTGCTGATAGCCGCCACAGTTGCGACGGAGGAGCCGGTCATTGCACCGAGAAATGCGCTGGCGACAATGCATACGTGTCCGAGCCGGCCCTTTAGCCAGAAGAAGAGCATTTCGGCGAGATTGACCAGCCTGTCAACGAGCTTACCGCGGTTCATCAGTTCCCCGGCAAGGATGAACAGCGGGATTGCCAGAAGGGCAAAGGAATAGATGCCATAATAAGCCGTGGAAGAAATGGTTCCCAGATTAAACTTTGCAAGCCAACCGCCAATAATACCGGCTGCCGCAAACGTAAAGCCGACAGGGATACCAATAACAAGCAAAATGATAAGTGCAGCAATAATGATAAGAAGGACTGAGGACATGTTTGCTTGGCCCCTTTCTTAAGCGCTTTCAAAGCCTTGCGACGATATCCGCAGCTTTCCTATAGTCAGGCGGGCACCCCCAAATGGGCACCCGCCCGTACAGAAAATTAGCGCATATCTTCAATATTGACTTCTTTATTGAAAAGTTCTTCGAGGTTGTTACGATGGAAAACTATGCCCATGAGCTTACCAATCGAATGGATGATGATGCAAGTAAAGCCGAATAGCATAGAGCCATAGGGAAGAGATAGGGGGATACGCAACTGAGTGGTGGCGGTGCCGGTTTTTAGGGCAATAGCGAACAAGTCATTGCCCAAATAGAGATACAATACGGAGAAAG
>JBFWKZ010000124.1:0-6901 GCA_050252415.1 Oscillospiraceae bacterium
GTAGGCATACGATTTGGAGACTCCCAGCTCCGCCGCTACTTCTTCAACTCTCATAAACGACTGTTCCGCCATAGGCAAGATGCCCCCTTCCTTAATCTCCGATAATTTATTTCCGCCGTTCTTCCGCTCAGACTCTGACAGGCAACCCTTCCCGGCGCTGTGCCGTTTGTTTTTTCCCTTGGCAGGCTCATATCGTCGCCTGCTTCTCCGGAGAAAATATCTTTCGGACGGTCATTCAATTTTAAAGTTAAGCTATTATGCTTAGTTTGTCTTATTATATTAAACATATTAGTTAAAGTCAATGGGGATTACATATAAATATTAAACAAATTTGCTTTATTTATTCTTGACTTCACTAAGCATTCCTGCTATACTGTGAGCAATTAAGGCACTGACAGGAGTTGGCTATTATGGCGATTGGTGAGCGCATACATTTTTTCCGTACCTTGCGAGGCATGACACAGAAATATCTCGGTATGATGCTGGGCTTCCCGGAAAAGTCTGCCGACGTTCGGCTGGCGCAATATGAGACCGGAGCGAGAACCCCGAAAGCTGACTTAACTGTATCGCTGGCAAGGGTATTTGATGTTTCTCCGCAGGCGTTGGCTGTGCCTGATATTGACTCCTACATCGGTCTGATGCACACACTGTTTACGCTGGAGGATAGGTACGGGCTTAAGATTGACGAAGCTGACGGAGAAGTCTGCCTGAAGGTAGATGTACGCAAGAGCAATAACGCAGCCGAGCTTCACAAAATGCTGTGCGCTTGGCGTCAGGTTTCTGCCATGCTCAAGGCCGGGGAGATCGCGCAGGAGGACTATGACCGCTGGCGTTATCACTACCCAGAATTTGATACTACCGGACAATGGCATAAAGTCGTTCCTTCTCAGGGACTCAGCGATATCCTGGTAAATGCATTCAAAGAGGATATTTAATTTATCATTAGCGTGAGGTGGAAAATATTTTATGTTTGGAACCGTGATTTTGGATGCCTACTCCTCTGATGAAATTGAACAACTTGCGTTTGCAATAGATGATTTGTGTTGTCCATCCGACAGCTATGGTTGGGCGTCGGCAGGCATCTACTCATTTTGGGACTATAACACACACGAGGTCTTGTATATTGGCTTGGCAAGTGATTTAGCGGTTAGGTTCAAACAACATAACGGTTTACTTTCCATGCCAGAAGAAGGGTGCAAGTACTCTTTTATTCAGGAGTACTTTAAAACTCACTCAAAGCTCGGATATACCATTTTTGTTCAATCTCCGCTTTCACAACCTATGGTTCATCGCAACAAAGATCTGTTTGAAAAAATGGCTGCTGAACATAATTCATCAATCAAAGATTATGTAAGCGAACAGGGTATTGAAGATATAAAAAGGGTTGAAGGGATATTAATTGAAGCATTCAACCAATACTCTGGGAGATTTCCGGTATGGAACAAAGTTGGAGGATCAGTAGCCGGGCAGAATCGTGTAATGCCAAACAATATTAACATAGTAAAAAGCTTTAGCAATCCACAGGCATATGCCGTAAATCCAATAGTTTCAAGGTCTACAATTAGAGAGCTATCAAATAATCCATCGTTTGAGGGATATGAATCATATCTCCATGCCGTCAGAATGTATGTATTAATGATGGGGATGGACTTTGATGATGCACTGGACTTTGCTAATAAATGGGACAAGTTTGGCTGGTACGAAAAAATATCTAATGCTGGATACATGGAAAAAGCATTAGTTGTATAACAAAATAGAGCTAACTGACTTAATCAAAATCAGTTAGCTCTATTTTTATGAATAATGAAAAAATGTTGCCATTTCGTTGCCACGAAAGGCGTTGGTACTCAAAAAGCTGCGTGTTTACAAGCTTTTTTAGACCTCTGAAATCATTCCCACTCAATAGTCGCTGGAGGTTTGGATGTGATATCATACACAATACGGTTGATGCCGCGCACCTCGTTCACGATGCGGACGGAGATCTTATCGAGTAAATCGTAAGGTATCCTGGCCCAGTCGGCGGTCATGAAATCCACCGTTGTCACGGCGCGAAGGGCTAACGTGTAGTCATATGTTCTCCCGTCACCCATAACGCCAACAGAGCGCGTATTTGTCAAAACGGCAAAATATTGATTGAGCTTTTTATCCTCGCCCGCCTCGGCAATTTCTTCACGGAAAATATAATCCGCCTCTCGAAGCACATCCAGTTTTGCTTTTGTGAGATCTCCCATAACGCGAATGGCAAGCCCGGGCCCCGGAAACGGCTGACGCATGACCAAGTATTCCGGCAGACCAAGCTCGCGTCCAAGCTGACGCACTTCGTCCTTAAACAGCAGACGCAGCGGCTCGATTATCTCTTTGAAATCAACATAGTCCGGCAGTCCGCCGACATTATGGTGGCTTTTGATGACGGCGGCGTCACCGGCCCCGGACTCGATGACATCCGGATATATCGTGCCCTGTGCAAGAAAATCAACTTTACCAATTTTTTTGGATTCCTCTTCAAAAACGCGGATAAACTCCTCGCCGATGATCTTACGCTTATGCTCGGGCTCAGAAATACCAGCTAGTTTTTGCAAAAAACGCGCCTCGGCATCCACACGGACAAAATTCAACGCCCATTTGCCAAATGCTTCTGCAACCTCATCACCCTCATTCTTGCGCATGAGGCCATGATCAACAAATACGCAGGTCAACTGACTGCCGATGGCTTCGGCCAGCAGAGCGGCACACACGGACGAATCCACACCTCCCGAAAGCGCAAGTAAGACCTTCCCATTACCCACTTTCTCGCGGATCTCGCGGATAGCAGTCTTGCAATAGTCCTCCATTGTCCAATCGCCGTTGGCTCTGCAAACCTCATACAAGAAATTACGGATCATTGAAATTCCATTTTCGGTATGGTTCACTTCGGGATGAAACTGTACGCCG
Source organism: Oscillospiraceae bacterium (assembly GCA_050252415.1). Taxonomy (GTDB): domain Bacteria; phylum Bacillota; class Clostridia; order Oscillospirales; family Oscillospiraceae; genus Heteroscillospira. The sequence goes on from JBFWKZ010000124.1 coordinate 2,932, forward strand.
TAAAAGCTTCTTTTCACATCCGCTATCGCCGCAGTGGGGCATGCCTTGCTGTGGGCAACAAGTGCAAAGCCTTCCGGAACCTTAGCCATATAATCGCCATGGCTCATCCAGCTGACTCCCTCGGCGGGAAGGTCTTTAAAAATGGGGCAGTCTGCGCTGTAAAAGGTTACGGTTTTACCATATTCGCGCGCAGCGCTGTCCTGTGCGGGTATGACTTTACCGCCCAGATTATGCGCCAGCAGCTGACATCCATAGCAGATACCGAGAATTGGTACGCCCAACTCAAAGATTGCAGGGTCAACATGTGGTGAGTTCTCCTCATACACGCTGCCTGGGCCTCCGGTGAAGATGATGCCTATGGGATTGAGCGCCTTAATTTCATCAAGGCTTATTGTATACGGCTTTACTTCGCAGTAAACATGACACTCGCGTACTCTGCGTGCAATGAGCTGGTTATACTGGCCTCCAAAGTCGAGTATGAGGACAAACTGCTTGCTTATCATGCCTGCGCTCCTTTTCTTCTCTTGTTTGCGGCCTGAATAAAACCAAAAAACAATGGATGCGGGCGATTAGGCCTACTCTTAAATTCGGGATGAAATTGTACACCGACAAACCAAGGGTGCTCTGGAAGCTCAATAATCTCAACCAGTTTGCCATTTGGAGACAACCCTGCAAGAGACATCCCCTCTTTAGTGAATGCGTCGCGGAATTTATTATTAAATTCATATCTGTGGCGATGGCGCTCGGATATGCTGAGATTCCCATATGCCGCAGCCGATCTACTTCCCTCTTTGAGTAGGCAGGGGTACTTACCAAGGCGCATAGTACCGCCCTTCTGTATCACGCCGACCTGCTCCAGCATGAGATCGATAACAGGATAAGGACATTGCAAATCAAATTCGGAGGAGTGCGCCCCCTCCATCCCAACGACATGCCGTGCAAACTCGATAACCGCCATCTGCATTCCAAGACATATACCAAAATAGGGCACATGATTTTCGCGGGCATAACGTACGGCGGAAATCATACCCTCGATACCGCGATCACCAAAACCTCCGGGCACCAGGATTCCGTCGCAATCGCTGAGGTGTTCTGAGGCATTTTCATCAGTGATCTTGGTGGAATCCACCCATTTAATCTTAACAATAACATCATTGAAAGTTCCGGCATGGCAAAGCGACTCAACAACGCTGAGATAGGCGTCATGGAGTTCGGTATATTTTCCCACAAGCGCAATGTTAATCGATTCCGTCGAAGCGGCAGATCGTTCGACCATGGCCTTCCATTCATGCAAATCCGGCTCTGGTACGCTCAGACCAAGCTTACGGCACGATACGCGGTCCAGTCCCTCGTTTGCCAGCATCAGCGGCACGGCGTAAAGCGAAGAAGCGGTCGAGTTCTGAATAACACAGTCTGGCTCAACATTGCAGAAGAGGGAGATTTTGCGGCGAATATCCTCAGTGATTGGTGTATCACAGCGGCAGACAAGGATATCTGGCTGAATTCCGACGGAGAGCAGTTCCTTCACCGAGTGCTGAGTCGGCTTGCTCTTTAACTCGTCTGAGCCAGGAATTTGTACAATGAGCGATACATGAATAAACAGGCAATTTTCTCTGCCCACTTCGTTAGCCACCTGGCGTATCGACTCCAAATAAGGCTGGCTCTCAATATCACCTACCGTACCGCCGATTTCAGAAATCACAACGTCGACATCATCGGTCACAACACTATATATTCGTTCCTTAATTTCATTTGTGATGTGGGGAATAATTTGAACCGTACCGCCCAGGTAATCACCGCTGCGCTCCCGATTCAGTACCGTCCAATAAATTTTACCTGAACTCACACTACAGTTGCCATTGAGCGATTCATCTACAAATCTTTCGTAATGCCCGAGATCGAGGTCTGTCTCGGCGCCGTCATCGGTGACAAACACCTCGCCATGCTGATAGGGACTCATCGTTCCGGGGTCGATATTAAAATAGGGGTCGAATTTCTGCAAAATTACCTTAAGCCCTCTCTGCTTTAAGAGGCGGCCAAGAGATGCGGCGCAGATACCCTTACCTAAACCGGAAACAACTCCGCCGGTGATAAAGATATACTTAACAGCCATGCTTCACCAATCCTTTCAACGAAAAATTATCTTAAAATCACAAAATCCTGTCCTTTTAACGACAGGATCAGACACATTATAATATGGTATCATACACCGCTAATGGTCTTCTGTCAATGCAAAAACGGTACTGTATACATTCTTTGTAAATAATTATAAAAAACTATGCGGTACGCGTACAAAAAATAATCTTGAATACAAAAAAAGCCGCAGTGATTTCACTGCGACGCAATTGTCGAAGTAAATTGCAGGATGAGTTTATACTCGTACCGAATGACACGCAAGGTAAAGTCGCTCAAAATCAAACAAGATACAATTCTATAATGATATATTTTATCTCAAATCATCCTAAAAAGCAAACATAACCTGCATCAATTAAATCCGAAAGAGAATTACATTCGAATTATGAGCATAAAAAAAGACTTAACTACAATCAAGTAGCCAAGTCTTTTTTTGGCAGGGGTTGAAGGGATCGAACCCTCGGCCTACGGTTTTGGAGACCGCCGCTCTACCAGCTGAGCTAAACCCCTATATAAAATTGACAAATTCCTTTAATACCCGAGAAAAATCATTGGATTTTTCTCGGAAAGGAAGAGGACATAAGCAAAAGTACAATTTTCAGCTAAAGCCGAAAGGAGAACTGAGCAAGTTCCTCTGATGTGGTGGGCCTTCGGGGACTCGAACCCAGGACCGTCCGGTTATGAGCCGGATGCTCTAACCAACTGAGCTAAAGGCCCACGTATAAAATGATTGCCGCCACGATATTCGTGACGGCAATACCGCGTTGTGGCGCCACCTGTTGGACTCGAACCAACGACCCTGCGGTTAACAGCCGCATGCTCTACCGACTGAGCTAAGGAGGCATATAGGGGACATTAATCCATGTCCCCATTTTTATGTTGGCATTGACCTATTTTTCCAGCTCGTCACCAAGCAAGTATTTTCGGCACAGGTGAGCTTAACTGCTGTGTTCGGAATGGGAACAGGTGGACCCTCACCGTTAAAAACACCAACTATTTCGTAAATGGCTTGCACCATATACTAGCATATTCACTTTTCCCTGTCAAGGGGATGTGTAACATCCCCTTCATGGGATGGTACACCTTCAGGGGCTCGAACCCTGGACACCCTGATTAAGAGTCAGGTGCTCTACCAACTGAGCTAAAGGTGCTCATTGTATTCCCCCGCATCTAACCTCGCCTTCACCCCGACAAAGTGCCTGCACTTTGGAGGTAAGGAAAAGCAATGAAGCGGGTGAGCATTGGTCTTCAGGCCAATGCGAACAAAGCGTAATTTGCTTTGACGTGGTGACCCGTGGGAGAGTCGAACTCCCGTTTGCGGCGTGAGAGGCCGCCGTCTTGACCACTTGACCAACGGGCCTTACTTTTTGACGTCGCGTCTTCCGCACCTTCAAAACCGAACAAAGTGTTTCCTTTCAAGCAAAGCCGCCTGCATACTCTTGTAGGTCAAGCCCTCGGGTTATTAGTATCAGTCAGCTAAACACATTACTGTGCGTACACCTCTGACCTATCAACGATGTAGTCTACATCGACCCTTACTCCTAATGGATGGGAGATCTTATCTCAGGGGGAGTTTCATGCTTAGATGCCTTCAGCGTTTATCTCGTCCATACATAGCTACCCAGCTGTGCCGTTGGCACGACAACTGGTGCACCAGAGGTATGTCCATCCCGGTCCTCTCGTACTAAGGACAGCTCCCTTCAAATCTCCTACGCCCGCAACAGATAGGGACCGAACTGTCTCACGACGTTCTGAACCCAGCTCGCGTGCCACTTTAATCGGCGAACAGCCGAACCCTTGGGACCGAATACAGCCCCAGGATGTGACGAGCCGACAT
>JBFWKZ010000125.1:0-6824 GCA_050252415.1 Oscillospiraceae bacterium
ATACGCCGAGGATTGGTCTGTTTCCAGAGCATATTTGAACCCATATTCCATTCAGACACTGCTGCGAAATGCAGCTTGATTCATATTCCGGTGTCCCCAAATTGCGAACTTCCCTTGACACGGCCATGCCTATTGAAATATTCATTGAATATCCGGCTTAAGTGTTTACTAAGAGTTGGCTGAAGGTTGCGAATAGTATATAAGATTTTCAATAATTTTTAGATATTAATTTTATTGACTTTATATTGTCGATGTATTATATTATTTATGTCGACAATATGTATTAATTTAATTTTCTTAAATGAAGATTTTACAAGAGGTGTTTACGTGGAAGATATCACAATGCTAAGTATGAAAAAAGTATCTGTCATGCTTCAAAATCGAGAATTATCCCCTGTAGATCTTGTTGAAGAATGTCTCGCTCGTATAGAGAAGCTTCAGCCAGAATTAAATGCATTTGTATATATCAATGCGGATGAAGCACGGGAAGCTGCTCATATCGCTGAAAAAGAAATTAATGCAGGTAATTATAAGGGGAAAATGCATGGAATTCCGATTGCGCTAAAGGACTTGTTTTATACGAAGGGCATTCCAACGACAGCTGGGTCTCATATTCTCAAAGATTTTGTGCCGAATTATAATGGAACAGTTGTTCAAAGACTGCTTGATGCCGGTGCAATTCTTTTAGGGAAAACGAATACACAGGAGTTTGCCATTGGTCCTACATCAGAGGATAGCATTTTCGGTCCGACGCATAATCCATGGAATTCGAAAAAAATTCCAGGTGGTTCGTCCGGCGGTTCTGCAGCTGCAATAGCTACCGGCATAAATCACATACAACAGAATCATTATTTGATGATAGGTTCCCTTCCAGATAGTTTTATGCTATAATTATGACAGTATAATAATGGGAAGATTTGTATGCTGTGAGGCTCATCTCCTGAGCGGACTGACGACATTGTATAAAACGGAATGCCGTAAATTAAAAAACGTGGTGGATAGAGGGAAAGTTATGACAAGAAAAGATGAAGCTTATAATTATATCAAAAATGCTATTGTTTCAGGACAATTAAAACCTGGACTGCCTATTAGAGAAAATGATATTTCAGAGGCTCTTCAGATGAGCCGTACGCCAATACGAGAAGCTTTAAAAGACCTTGAGGCAGAGGGCGTTGTCACAATATATACCTCTCACGGAACATTTGTTTCTACTTTAACTGCATATGATGTTGAAGAAATCTTTGAGTTGCGTTCTTTGCTTGAGACGTGGTCATTGGGAAGAAGTATTAATCGATTTACGGACCAGGAACTAGATGAGCTGGAGAAAATGATGCGTGATGCAGATAAATCCGGTATATGGGAAGATATCCATAAAGCGGATTTATGTCTGCACAACATGATTGTGGAGAAAAGCGGAAGTAAACGGTTGGCTGCCTTTTTTAAAAACTTAAATACACAGATTGAAAGAATCAGTGTCAGCAGTTCAACTAATCCGAGGCGTAAGCTCGAAACATATGAAGAACACATGGAAATTATAGAAGGGATTCGGAGCAGAGATTATAAAAAATGTCAGGCGTCGTTAAAAAGACATCTGAAATTAGTTTCTGAGGCGGCGATTGAAATGGCGAAAATGATTTAATGATTACCTAACTGCTGCGTCTAAACAAGGCGTTTAGTACCAATGCAATCTTTTTAGTAGGGTTAAATCACAGAATGGTTTCCTTTGAAAATGTCATGGAACAGTTGCCTTGCTCAAACATGGATTACCGATTTGCTAATGGGTTACCGGAAAGGAGAGCTTAATTGATGCGTATTGCTATGATCCAGATGCCGGTCGGCAAGAATAAATTATCAAACATTGCCTATGCTGTTTCAAAAATTCGTGAAGCTGCTAAACAGACTATCGACTTAGCGATTTTGCCTGAAATGTTCTGCTGTCCGTATGCTAACGACTGTTTTCGTACTTACTGTGAAGAAGTCGGGGGAGAAGCCCAGATGGCTATGTCCTCGCTGGCAAAAGAACTCGAAATTTATATTATTGCCGGTTCCGTTCCGGAATTGTGTGGAGATAAGCTCTATAACACGTCATATGTATACGGCCGTAATGGAAGGCAAATTGGCAAGCATCGTAAAATGCATTTATTTGATGTCGATATCCCCGGCGGTCAACGCTTTTGTGAATCCGATACCTTGACAAGGGGCGACGAGATCACAACTTTCGATACCGAATTCGGCAAAATGGGCCTATGTATCTGCTTTGATTTTCGCTTTCAGGAATTGGCCCGCCGTATGACTTTGCGCGGAGCAAAAATTTTGTTTGTCCCCGGAGCGTTTAACATGACGACAGGCCCGGCGCATTGGGAGATCATGTTCCGCCAGCGCGCAGTAGACAATCAGGTGTTTACGGTCGGTGCTGCGCCGGCCCGTGATGTTAACGCGCATTATGTGTCCTGGGGACATTCTATTGCGGTGCATCCTTGGGGAAATGTCCTAGAACATTTTGGCGCAGAGGCAGACATGCGGGTTATCGATATTGATTTAGAGGATGTTGAGCGAATTCGTCGGCAGCTTCCCATAATAACGGCCAGGCGTACTGATAAATACAATGTTGTAGAGTATTGATTATTACGGTGAGATGTTAAAGGTTCCAACATCGAATATATTTCAATTAAAATTGGATGTGATTTTTACTATCGCATGGTGAACTCTCCCAGACAACTGAAAAATTTCAGTGTGCAAATATTTTTTACTCGACCCCGGCGCGGCTGCAAAGCCGCGCCGGGGCTGTCTTTTGCTTTTTTGTATCAAATTTCCCCACCCGGGCATACTACCTTCATCATTGGAAGGAGTGTTGTTATGCAGGGTAAAGTCGAGATATGCGGAGTCAACACAGCCAGCCTCAAAGTCTTGAAATCGGACGAGACGCGGAGGCTTCTCGCTCTGACTAAAAACGGTGACCGTGAAGCTAGAGAAAAACTGATCGCTGGGAATTTGCGACTTGTGCTTTCAGTCATCCAAAAATTTTCAGGCAGAGGCGAAAATGTAGACGACCTGTTTCAGGTCGGCTGCATTGGGCTGATCAAGGCGATAGACAATTTCGACATCACGCAGGAAGTACGTTTTTCAACCTACGGAGTACCCATGATCGCCGGTGAGATTCGCCGCTACCTTCGCGACAACAGCGCGATCCGAGTTAGCCGAAGCACACGCGATCTTGCTTATAAAGTTCTCCAGGCGCGCGAAGAGCTGATGGCGGATACTCAGCGCGAGCCCTCCGTCGAAGATATTGCAAAAAAACTTGATATCCAGCGCCAGGATGTGGTGTTTGCCATGGATGCCATATCCGGTCCCGTATCGCTGTATGAGCCCGTGTATACGGATGGCGGCGAGAGCATTTGCGTCATGGATCAGGTCGGCGATAAGAAAAACACCGATGAGTCATGGATCGAACAGATCGCCCTCAGCGAGGCGATGGACAGCCTTGGCAGCCGGGAAAAACACATTCTCTCTCTGAGATTTTACGATGGCAAGACGCAGATGGAGGTTGCCTCAGAAATAGGCATCAGCCAGGCACAAGTTTCGCGTCTGGAAAAAAACGCCATAAATCATATCAAAAAAAGCATTTTTGTATCATAGTTTTTTCCCCTTTCTCATAATCTGTGAGGAGGGGGGATTTTTATGTTTTCAAAATTTTCAGACCTGCGCTATAAGGAGGTCATAAACGTCAACACGGGCCATCGTCTGGGGTATATCTGTGACGCTGAGATCGATATGAAGGACGGAAAGATAATCTCCCTCATCGTACCGGGACCCAGCCGTTTCGGCGGAGTTTTAGGCAGGGAAGATGACTATATTCTGCCCTGGAGCTGCATTAATCGCATAGGCGAGGATATCATCCTCGTCGATTTACCGACGCCCGTACCCCGTGAGCGTGGCGAGCGCCGGCCGCTGATGTAAAGAATTCATATATTGGATAAAGGCCTGCTCCATGCCCCTTTTACGATATATCATAAACGCCAATCTTGCTTAATTTTCATATTGGGATTGACAAATTGGCAAGCCTGTGGTATTTTAATTTAAATTCAATATTTAAACCGTTGACGCGGAGATAACGGTGATCATGATCTTACAGAGAGCCCGTGGTGCTGAGAGTCGGGCAGAAAACAAGTCATCAAATGGACCGCTGAGGGCGCAGTCAAAGGCCAAGGCCAAGTATTCTGCGACGTGACGATATACGTCAGTTATCGGGGATATGTTGGTATCCTGCTAAGCGCATGGGATTTTTCCATGAATCAAGGTGGCACCGCGAGTTTATTCAAAGCTCGTCCTTGACAATTTTTGTCAGGGACGGGCTTTTTTGCTTGTCCTTGGCCAAATGACAGGAAAGGTAGGAAAACAATGAATAAGCCGTCGTTTGAAGAGGCGCGCACGCTGGCTGCCGGCGGATATAAGGTCATCCCCGTCAGCTGCGAGATTTATTCCGACTGCACTACGCCTATCGAGGTGCTGCGAAAGCTAAAATATGTGAGCAAACATTGCTATTTGCTCGAATCGGCCGAAGCCGATCTGAGATGGGGCCGATATACGTTCCTCGGCTACGACCCGCGTATGGAGATTACCTGTATGAACGGTAAAATGACGATAAAAAACGGCGGCAGCATTGAAATGGAGACCCGAAATCCCGCCGCAATCATCCGAGATGTCATCACCGAAAATCGCAGTCCGAGGATGAAACATCTACCGCCGTTTACGGGCGGCCTTGTCGGTTATTTTTCTTATGACTACATCAAGTATGCCGAGCCGGGGCTTATCCTTGACGCCAACGACGAAGAGGGATTCAAAGATCTCGACCTGATGCTGTTTGATAAAGTTATCGCGTTTGATCATTATCGTCAAAAAATCATTTTGATCGTGAATATCGGCTGCAGTGACCTTGAAAGCGGCTATAAGCGGGCGGAAACCGAACTCTCCGAAATGAAAAGCCTTCTTCAAAGCGGTCCGGCCATTACGGAAACAGGCGGAAAGATGCGCTCTCCCATCCGCTGCCTCTTTGACCGCGAGGACTACTGCCGCATGGTGGAACGGGCAAAAAGCTATATCCGCGAGGGGGACATTTTTCAGGTTGTTCTTTCAAACCGTCTGGAGGCAGAGTTTGAGGGGAGCCTGCTCGATACCTACCGCGTTTTGCGGACAACGAATCCTTCGCCTTATATGTTTTATTTCTCCAGCGACGATCTGGAGATTGCGGGGGCCTCTCCCGAAACGCTTGTCAAATTGGAAGACGGTATTCTGCACACCTTTCCGCTTGCCGGAACAAAACCGCGTGGCCGGACGGATGAGGAGGACGAGGCACTCAAAAAAGCGCTTTTGTCGGATGAAAAAGAGTGCGCCGAGCACAACATGCTTGTCGATCTGGGACGCAACGACATTGGAAAGATCAGTACATTCGGCAGCGTCAAGGTGGAAAAGTATATGACTATACAGAGCTTTTCCCATGTTATGCATATCGGTTCCACGGTTTGCGGTACCCTGCGCTCCGACTGTGACGCGCTGGATGCCGTGGCCGCCATACTTCCGGCCGGAACGCTGTCCGGCGCGCCTAAGCTGCGCGCCTGCGAGATTATCAACGAGTTGGAAAATAATAAGCGCGGCATCTACGGCGGAGCCATCGGGTATATCGACTTCACCGGAAATCTTGACACCTGCATTGCCATCCGTATCGCTTATAAAAAGAACGGAAAGGTTTTCGTCCGCTCGGGCGCCGGTATTGTTGCCGACAGCATACCCGAAAATGAATATCAGGAATGTATCAACAAGGCCAAAGCCGTCGTTTCGGCTCTTGAAACGGCTCAGGAGGGACTCGGTAATGATTCTGCTGATTGATAATTATGATAGCTTTTCGTATAACCTGTACCAGCTCATCGGAACGGTGGCTGCGGATATCCGAGTGGTACGAAACGATGCGATGACGGTCGATGAGATCCGAAGGCTCGCGCCGTCACACGTTGTTCTCTCACCCGGACCGGGCTATCCCAGGGATGCCGGTGTCTGCGTCGGCGTTGTCCGCGAGCTTGGGGCCGAGATACCGATCCTCGGCGTATGCCTCGGCCATCAGGCGATCTGCGAGGCATTTGGCGCGACGGTCTCCCATGCCAAAAAACTTATGCACGGTAAGCAGTCGGATGCGGTTTTGGATACGTCCTGTCCTCTATTTCAAAATATGCCGGGACACATCAAAGTGGCAAGATATCATTCTCTTGCCGCCTTGCGCGATACGCTTCCCGGCTGCCTTCGTGTCACCGCCGAGACGGACGACGGGGAGGTCATGGCCGTTATGCACAGGCAATTTCCCGTCTATGGCGTCCAGTTTCACCCGGAATCCATACTTACGCCGGACGGATTAAAGATTATAAAAAATTTCTTGAACGATAGGAGTGTCAAAAATGATTAAAGAAGCAACTGCAACACTGATAGACGGCCAGGCGATTTCATACGGAGAGGCAAAACAGGTCATGAACGAAATTATGGGCGGCAACACCACTCAGGTGCAAACCGCGGCATATCTTGCCGCTCTCTCCGCCGTTGGCGAGACGATCGAGGAAATTACCGGCAGCGCCGAGGAAATGCGCGCTTACGCTGCCCAGGTTGAGCATGGGCTGCCCGACGTCTTCGAGATCGTCGGTACGGGAGGCGACGGGGCAAAGAGCTTTAATATCTCGACGACTGCTTCCATCGTCATTGCCGCCGCCGGTGTCAAGGTGGCAAAGCACGGCAATCGGGCCGCCTCCTCGCGAAGCGGAGCCGCCGATTGCCTTGAAGCTCTC
>JBFWKZ010000126.1:0-6820 GCA_050252415.1 Oscillospiraceae bacterium
AATTCGTACGAAAGCTTTTTTACGATTTGTGTGACCAGGCCTGGGAAAGGATATAAAGATGGAAAAAATAAAACCACGTACCCTCTCCGGCTTTATGGAACTTTTGCCGGCAAGGCAGGCGCAGATGGAGCGCTTTATGGAAAAGCTGCGCGAGACCTATTCGCTCTACGGCTTTTCGGCGCTTGATACGCCGATCATTGAGTCTGCCGAGGTGTTGCTTGCAAAGGGCGGCGGCGAGACCGAAAAACAGATCTATCGTTTTCAAAAGGGAGACTCCGACCTTGCCCTGCGCTTTGACCTCACCGTACCGCTGGCCAAATATGTCGCGCTTAATTATGGAAATCTCTCTTTTCCCTTCCGGCGCTATCAAATCGGAAAAGTTTACAGAGGAGAGCGGGCGCAGAGGGGGCGCTTCCGCGAGTTTTACCAGGCAGATATTGATATTATCGGTGACGGCAGCCTCAGCATTATAAACGAAGCGGAGATCCCGTCCATCATCTGCCGTACGTTCAATGCGCTGGGGCTTACACATTTTTGTATTCGCGTCAACAACCGTAAGATATTGAATGGGTTTTACGCCATGCTCGGCCTTTCTGAAAAATCCGGCGACATCATGCGCATGGTGGACAAGCTGGATAAAATCGGCGCCGATAAGGTGAAGGCCATTCTTTGTGATGATCCGATAGGGCTCTCGCATGAAGATGCGGATGAAATCCTAAAATTTATTGCCATTAAGGGAAATAATGCGGAAGTTATTTCCGCCTTGGCAGGTTACCAGGGCAGAAATACGCTCTTTGACACGGGACTCGACGAGCTTACAACGGTTGTGAAGTATCTTGGCAGCTTCGGTGTGCCGGAAGAAAACTTTGCCGTCGACCTGACCATTGCCCGCGGACTCGATTATTATACGGGTACGGTATATGAGACGATGATGACAGAGCATCCCGAAATCGGTTCCGTTTGCTCCGGAGGAAGATATGATAACCTTGCGGAATACTATACCGATAAGGCGCTGCCCGGCGTGGGGATATCGATAGGGCTCACAAGACTGTTCTTTGTCCTGTCCGAACAGGGACTTCTCTCGGATGATATGGTGACGGCTCCGGCCGATGTGCTTGTACTGCCCATGACGGATGAGCTTTCCTATGCCATCAAGTGTGCTACCGCACTGAGAAGTGCCGGTGTGCGTACGCAAATCCATTGCGAAAAGAAAAAATTTAAGACCAAACTCAGCTACGCCGACAAGCTCGGCATTCCGTTTGCCGTCTTTATCGGCGAGGACGAGATAGCGGAAGAAGCTGTCACGCTGAAGAACCTGGCGACCGGCGAGCAGGCAAAATATCCAATAGAGAAAGCCTCGGCGGTGATATCCGCCGAGATCGCGCGCCGCAATGCGGGGGCTGTTATTAAAGAGGGCTGATGATGAAAAGACTGATTTCTATGATACTTGCCCTGTGCCTTTTGGTATCGGTGCCGGCTTTTGCGCTGGAACCCGTGCGCGAGGATAAGGATTTCTCGGATACCGAACAGAGCTGGGCGCGCGATTATATCTCCCTCTGCTGGACGAGTGGCCTGATGGATGGGGTGTCGGATGACGAGTTCGACCCGAACGGAACGCTCTCTGTCGCCCAGTGCGCCGCGGCGGCGGCAAGGCTGCATATCCTGATAACCGGCAGCAAGGATACGATAAAAGAGACAACGCCTTGGTATGAGGGCTATGCCGATTATCTTGAAGATTTAGGCTGCACGCTGCCCAAAAATCTTGCCTCCGACTGTACAAGACAGCAATTTCTGTCACTGATGTCCGAAGCTGTTCCGGAGGGAGTGCTTACGCCCATTAATCATATTTCCTCGCTGCCGGACACGGCCGATGAAAAAATTCTCAGTTTTTATAACGCCGGCATACTCACCGGCATGGATGAATTCGGCACATTCCGCGGCAATCTTACACTTACCCGTGCCGAGTGCGCCGCAATGTTGGCCCGAATCGCCGATTATACGCTCCGCGTCGTGTTTAAGCCGGAAAAGGGAGACGGCAGCGCAGCAATGTCGGTGCTCTATATCCCGGCGGACCGTACGGCAATCACTATTGGCGGATATGAAATCAGCGCAGCGACGTATACGGCCGAGCTGACACATGAGCTGGAGGTCATTGCAGCGCAATATCAATTGCAGAACCACCCTGAATATGACAATTATTATCAGCTCTGGAGCACCGGAACGTTTGCCGGCAGCTTTGAACGCTATCTGTCCGAGGTCTATGGTATCAACGATTTCACGCCGACCGACTGGACGGCAAAGGATGAGGACAGCGGAGAGCTTCTCACTTCGCTTGCACTGGACCGTGCAATGATGTGGCTTAAATCCCACGCGGCCGTGCGTACGGTGGCCGAAAGATATTCCGTCTCTCTGTCCGATGAAGAAAATGCGTCTGTCGAAGCCTATCTTAAGGAGGGCAACGTCAAGGGCGAAAGCCGTATCCTTTATACGGCCACTTCTCTTGAAGATACACTGCTGTATACAAAGCTGGCGGAAAAGCTGAAAGCGACGGAGAGCGACGTGAGCAGTAAACTCACAAGCGGCGATTATCTCACCGCCGAGTTCATTCGTTTTGATAAATATGACGCAAATGGGGGGCGCTTTTCCGATGCGGATATCGCCTATATCCGCGATGGAGCCGAGCTTTTCCGCGAGGAACTTCAGCAAAAGCCAACGCATTTCCAACTGGAGTATATGGCGAAAAGCATTCTAACGCCTTTTACAGCGCCCCGACCGACGCTGTGGGCAAAAAGTGACACGGATGCAAAGCTCTGGGCAAAGCTCTCGGCGCTGCAGCCCAGCGGTGTCAGCGCGATTATGGAGGATGACGACGGTATCGACATTTACCTTGTCACGAATCCGCTCAGCAATGATGCTTTGATGGACGAGGTCTGTACAAACGTCGGTTACGACCGGACAGATGAACAGATACAATCCTTTATAAAAAATCCGGCAATAATATACAGTGACGCCGTTAGGTATCTTTCAGTGGTGGCGTTTGCCGCCAAGGTGATATGAGGAGAGAAAAAATATGGAAAGCTATGCTAAGACCACATTCCGGACCGATTACTGTGGGGAGGCCCGGATAACAGACTGCGGAACACCGATGACCGTCTGCGGCTGGGTGCAGCGCCAACGCGACCTCGGCCAACTGATTTTTATCGATCTGCGCGACCGCACAGGAATTATCCAGCTCGCGTTTGACGACCACACCGATAGGGCACTTTTTGATCTTGCAGCTTCTTGCCGCAGCGAATTTGTGCTGCAGGCGGCTGGGACCGTGCGTGAGCGCAGTGCCAAGAATACGGAGATTCTCACAGGTGAAGTCGAGCTTGAGGTGACGGCGCTGAAGATCCTGGGCAGGAGCGAAACCCCACCGTTTGAAATTTCCGACAGCTGTACGGCAAATGAGAATTTGCGTCTAAAATACCGCTATCTGGACCTGCGCCGTCCGGAACTGCAGAAAAATCTTATCTTCCGCCACAAGGTGGCTAAGATAACCCGCGATTATTTTGACGAAAACGGTTTCATCGAGATCGAAACCCCCACGCTCATCAAGTCCACGCCCGAGGGCGCACGCGACTTTTTGGTGCCGAGCCGGCTGCACAAGGGTCATTTTTATGCCCTGCCGCAGTCTCCTCAGCTTTATAAGCAGCTCACGATGGTCGCGGGCTTTGACCGCTATATGCAGATCGCACGCTGCTACCGCGACGAGGATCTGCGTGCCGACCGCCAGCCCGAGTTTACGCAGATCGACCTTGAGATGAGCTTTGTGGATATGGAGGATATTTTGAATGTCGGCGAGGGCTATATCCGCCGCGTGTTTCATGACGCAATGGGTATCGATATCGGCGAGGTGCCGCGCCTGACCTATATGGAGGCCATGAACCGTTATGGCTCCGACAAGCCGGATACCCGTTACGCTATGGAGATAACCGACCTCACGGATATTGTCCGTAACTGCGGCTTCGGGGTCTTTAAAGGGGCTGTCGAGGGCGGCGGCTCCGTACGGGCCATTTGCGCGAAAAACGCCGTCAAGCAGCTCTCCCGCAAGGAGATCGACAAGCTTGTTGAATTCGTAAAGGGCATCGGCGGAAAGGGGATCGCCTGGATACGCCTTAATGAAGACGGTATGGCCTCTTCTTTTGCCAAGTTTATGGCGGAAGAGGAGATGGAAGCCATTTTGGACAGATGCGGCGCCGAGACGGGCGATGTGGTGCTCATCGTTGCCGATGTCAAAAATTCCGCCGTACTCACTCAGCTTGGCCAGCTGCGTATCACGGTTGCCAAAAAGCTTGATATCATACCCAAGGATAAATTTAACCTGCTGTGGATCATTGAGTTCCCCTTCTTTGATTGGGATGAGGACGCGAACGAGTGGGTTGCCATGCACCATCCGTTCACGGCACCGCTGGATGAGTGCCTGCCCTATCTTGAAGATGACGCCCGAAAGGGCGAGGTTCGCGCGAAGGCCTATGATATGGTGCTGAACGGCATCGAGCTCTCCTCCGGTTCCATCCGGATAACAGACCCTATACTCCAGGGCAATATATTCAGACTGCTGGGGCTTTCCGACGAGGAGGCACAGGAGAAATTCGGTTACCTTACCGGCGCTTTTAAGTATGGTGCGCCGCCGCACGGCGGTATGGCGCTGGGCCTTGACCGCATCGTCATGCAGCTGACGGGAAGCGAGAGCCTGCGTGACGTCGTCGCCTACCCCAAGCTGCAAAATGCCTCGGAGCCGATGACTTCATGCCCCGCAATGGTAGACGACGCTCAGCTTCGCGACATCGGCATAGCCGTTACCGAAATCGAAGAATAAGTTCCTTACGGCGGCGCATAATGCTCTTTGCGATATCCGCCGTAGGTTTTCAGCGCCCTGCCGGCGCCTGAGTTCATATCCCGGATGACAAGATTTACACGAAAGAAAGGAGCGCGCCAAATGGTCTCAAAAATACGTTCGCTTGGCCTCAACGGCATACGGGGCTATGAGGTCTCTGTCGAGTGCTTCTTGTCTTCCGGTTTGCCCAGCTTTGAGATCGTCGGGCTGCCGGACGCCGCCGTAAAGGAGGCACGGGAGCGCGTGCGCGCAGCGCTTAAAAACAGCGGCCTCGGCTTCCCTGTCAGCCGCGTAACCGTGAATCTTGCCCCGGCGGATACCAAAAAGATGGGTACGATTTATGACCTGCCTGTGCTGATGGGAATACTCGCGGCCCAGGGGGTGATAAAAGCGCCGGAAAATGATAGCGCCTTCATCGGGGAGCTCAGCCTCACCGGGGAACTGCGCGCCGTGCGCGGCGCGCTGCCCATGGCGATAGCCGCGGCAAAACACGGAATAAAAAATTTATATCTGCCGGCGGGCAACGCGGCGGAAGCGTCCTTTGCCGAAGACGTGAAGGCCTACCCGATTGACAGCGTGACGCAGCTGCTTGCCCATCTGCGCGGCGAAGAGACGATAAGTCCTGCCGAGGCGCCGGCACTCGGAGAATATAGCTTGCCGATACCGGATTTCTCGGATGTCAAGGGCCAGGAAAATGTCAAACGCGCGCTTGAAGTTGCGGCTGCCGGCGGGCACAATGTCCTCCTGGTCGGTCCTCCGGGTTCCGGAAAATCAATGCTCGCAAAGCGTCTGCCGTCCATTTTGCCGAATATGACAAAAAAGGAAATGATTGAGGCGACGGAAATCCATTCCGTACGCGGCTTAACCACCTCCGGTTCACCGCTTATCTCAGTGCGCCCCTTCCGCTCGCCTCACCACTCGGTCTCCTCTGTCGCGCTTGCCGGAGGCGGTACGAATCTGCTCCCGGGAGAAATATCTCTGGCGCATAACGGCGTGCTGTTTTTGGATGAGCTGCCGGAATACCGCCGCGATGTGCTGGAGGTGCTGCGCCAGCCGCTGGAAGACGGCAATATCACGATATCGCGCGCGTCCGGCACCGTTAAATATCCCAGCCGGTTTATGCTGGTGTGTGCCATGAACCCCTGCAAGTGCGGCTGGTACGGCACGAAGGGCCACAAATGCACCTGCACTGAATTATCTGTAAAAAACTACCGTTCCCGGATCTCCGGGCCGCTGCTGGACCGTATCGATATCATATTAGAGGTACCTGCCCTCAGCTTTGATGAGCTGAAAGACAGGCGTGCCTCAGAATCCTCCGCCGAAATCAGGGCACGTGTAAACACGGCTCGTGAAAGGCAAAACGACCGGTTTGACGGTACGGGAATTGACTGCAACGCCCGTATGGGGCAAAAGCAGCTTGCCAAATACTGTGTGATGGACGATGCCTGTACAGAGCTTCTGCGCCTTGCATTTTCACGCATGAGCCTCACTGCGCGCAGTTACGACCGCATACTTCGCGTGGCGAGGACAATTGCCGATCTTGCCGGCAGCGAGCGTATTGCCGCCGGTCACATCGCGGAGGCAATTCAGTACCGTACATATAATTATGCATAAACGGAGGTCACCTCAAATGGATGACATCATTCTGCTCAAGCTGGGCGAAATTGTGCTCAAGGGACTTAACCGCAAATCCTTTGAACTGAAACTGATTGCAAATGCCCGCCGCCGCTTGCGCGGCTGCGGCGAATTTGAAATATACTGCGTCCAGTCCACCATTTACGTTGAGCCGGAAAATGACGACTGCGATATGGATGAGGCGTTCGAACGCCTGAAAAAACTCTTTGGAATCGTCTCGCTCAACCGCGCCGCCGCCTGTGAAAAAGATGTTGACGCGATTTTTAAGACGGCGTTGGCCTACCTGGCCGAGAGCATGGAGAAGGC
>JBFWKZ010000127.1:0-6813 GCA_050252415.1 Oscillospiraceae bacterium
CGGATTCACTCCGCCCGTCGCAAATAAAAATACTTGGGCCCCCATGGGATACGCCCCATGGGAAATATGACACTTATCATGCAGGAAAGCGGTGAGCGTCCTGCATGGCCATCCTTTGTCGAAAAAGACCTCAGGGCTTTTTCGACAGTCTCAAGCCCTGGCAGCGCCGCAGCGCTGCCAGGGCTTATCGTTTTTCTAAAAGCATCACATAATTGGATCAAGTGGAAGCCGGGTCTGAGATGTCAAACACGGCTTTCACATCGAGTATCTGCTTTATCTGCTCATCAACACAGGCAATTTTTTCCGTATATCCCTTATTGATTCCCAGCGGCGGTAAACTGAGCTTGTCCTCTGTTATTGAAACAACCTCCTGGACCTTGTCAACCAGCATTCCAATTTGTTCGGATCCCAGAATGACAACGATAATACAGGCTCTGTCGTCGTAATCTTTTCCGGGAAAACCAAGCTTCAGACGCATATCCACAACCGGTACGATAGTGCCGCGTATATTAATGATTCCTTTGCAAAATTCAAGGGAATTGGGGATCGAAAATACCGGCTGCAATTCGATGATTTCTTCCACCAGTGTGATGTCGACGCCGAAGTCGATCGCATCGACGGAAAAAATAAGATACTCTTGTGCCTTCTCTTCTATCTGTGGCTTTTTTTCTTCCATAGTCGTATCCTCCTGCTAATACTTAAGTCCGGAGTCTTTATCTCTTGAAGCTATTGCTTAGCCGCAAATTGTCATCACTTTATTCCGTTAATATCGAGAATGAGATTGATTGAGCCGTCACCCATCACCGCGCAGCCGCCGATACCGTCAAGAGAGGACGAACATTTTTGCAGATAGTTCGGGAGACTTTTGACAACGACCTGATGCTCTCCCTCCAATTGATCGAAGAAAATACAATATTCCTTTTGCTCAGAAATGATATGCATGATCATTCCCTCATTGATATCCGTAACAGCATCCTGAATATTGAAAAACGCACTCAGTCTGACCAGCGGGAAACATTCACCGAGAAGCATTATCATTTCGTTTCCGGCAGGGTCACGAAAGATATCGGCCGGATTCGGTTTGACGGCAGCTCTCACCGCAACCGTCGGAACAATAAAATTAATCTTGCCCACGGTGAACTTCATTCCGTCTACAATCGTAAGCGTAAGCGGAATGCGAATGATATGGGTCGTCCCCCTGCCGGGCTCACTTTCCAAAGTGACCGACCCGCCGATTTGACTGATATTTTTTCTGACGACATCCATGCCAACGCCTCTGCCTGAAAATTCCGTGACCTCTTCCTTGGTTGAAAACCCCGGCAAAAAGATCATAGCGAAGACATCTTTATCCGGAATATCCTCGTCTGCCCTCGAAATCAGCCCTTTTTCCAAAGCCTTCCCGAGTATTGCGTCTCTCTGAAGGCCCCTTCCATCATCGGCTATCGTCACAATGACATCGTTGCCAGTCGTCTTTGCTTCAAGCGTGATCTTTCCGCGCGCCGGTTTCCCAAAAGACTGTCTTGTTTCGGCGTCCTCAATCCCATGGTCGACCGAGTTCCGGATAATGTGCAGGAGCGGATCCGACAGATAATCGATGACATTTTTATCGACCTCAGTCTCCTCACCTAACAACACCAATTCAATATCTTTGCCAAACTTTTTGCTCATTTCACGAACCAGACGCCGCATCTTCTGAAATAGGGTTGAGACGGGAATCATGCGAATATTCATGACAATATCCTGAAGCTCGTTTATAAGTGAATGAAGCTGTCTGGCCGCCACGTCGAAATTATCATGCTGCATTTTCCCGAAATGGGCATTATTGATGACCATGGACTGTGCCGTGACGATCTCCCCGACAATATTCAACAAATTGTCAAGTTTATTGACATTGACGCTGATAAAATTTTGCTTTGCGATTACGTCGTTCATATTGCTGTCGGCCGCATGAATTTCGGACGATGACGCAGGATTATTCTGTTCTTCTCCGGCATTTCCCGTAATTCGTATTGATGCCGGGACTTCTTCGTCAGCGCCGTCAATCGTGATCAGACTATAGCTTTTCAAAAACAGAGTCGGCTCGATTCGGCTTTTGATCAGATCAGGGTTTTCATGGGATCGCATGTAAAGGCAAAAACCATTTTTTCTTATCTCATCGGATGCCGTTTCATTTTCCAGGTTTTCGGGAATGGTAACAAGATTTTCACAGACGTCTTTTAAGCTGACGGTGACGCCGAAGGCCCGCATTCCCTCCATCTGGCAGTTATCCTCAAAGAAGATTTTTACTTTATAGTATGGAATATCCTTTTCATCGGCAGTATGCTCCGTTTCTTCCCGACAGAGCTGCTCTGTCCCCGGTTTTGCCTCCGGTCGGGTTATCTGTGCGGTATCATCAGGCCCGGTTCCCTTCAAGACGGCCAGCTGTGCCTTTAACCTTGACTCGAGCTCTTCGGCGCTGCCGTTTAGCGGTTCATTCTGAAGCAGCTTTGAAAGCTCACCATTAAAAAATGATACCGCTTCAAAAGAGAGGTCAAAGATAGCGGGCCACTGCTCGGCCGTTGCACCGTTGTCCCGAATCTGCGAAAACATGTCCTCAAGTATATGGGCAAGCTTCGCCATCTCGTCGAACTCCATCATGGCCGACGACCCTTTAATGGTATGCATTATCCGAAAGATCTCATTGATCTGATCTTCGCTGAGCTTTTTGTCTTCTTCACCCGCAAAGAGCGCATTTTCCAATCCCTGCAGTAGTTGCTGAGTCTCATATATGTATACGTCAAGCATGGACTCATCTGTGTTCATATCAATCGCCTCAATCTTTCTTATTTGAGCGCTGCCGATCTTCTGGCATGACAACGCTTACGCCAGCCGGTCAATTGCAGACAAAATACCGTTTTCTTTGAATGGTTTGACAATGAAACCCTTGGCTCCGCTGACAATAGCTTCTCTTACCATAGTCTCCTGACCCATAGCCGAAACCATAATCACATTTGCCTTCGGATTGATCTTTAATATTTCCTTCAGAGCGGATAGGCCGTCCATCTCAGGCATCGTAATATCCATTGTCACGATATCCGGATTGAGCTCTTTATAGCGCTCGATTGCAACTTTACCATTTTCCGCCTCACCGACAACAACATGTTCACTTTTTTTCAGCATATTTCTGATTGTAATTCTCATAAATGCCGCATCGTCAACTACCATTATCTTTGACATTTCCGAACCTCCAATTTTTATTACGGGAAAGTATTGCATCAAATTGTCTTTTCCTGCTTGTCCGACATTTTTATCCTGAGCGAGCCAGTCTGAATATCGAAATATATGGTACGGCCTTTATTTCCGCCGACATCCTGGGCAATGAGCTGTATCCCAAGTCGTTTCAAAGTGAGCCGGCCGCTCTCAATGTTTCGTTCCCCAATTGATCCGCCGGGAAATCCGTTTTGATTCAAAAACATTGTTGCTCCGCCAGCCATTTTTGCCCTCATCCTTAGCCTGGACGCCCCGTTTATCACCATTTCATTCACCAGATCGTTTATTCCGGAATCCGCAAATTTTTTTCTGCTGTGCGTAGTAATGTCAAATCCGCTGAATGAAGGCAGCAGCACATGAATCAGCCCACCGATACCGGCGATGGGATCAAATATGGCAACACCTATACACGAACCCAGGGCCAATGAATACAGGCAATCCGGTGAATGTGCAATCTTCATTTCAGCGATGTCCACCGAAAAACTATGTTGTGCCATAAACGCTTCCTATCGATTCCATGATTTTTTTACACGAGCTTTCTTCCGGTATCAGTAAAAGCTTTCCGTCGATTTTTTCATCCTCATTGTAAAATTCCGAGCTGAAGAGAACGGCGTAGTCACCCGTTTTACCGACTTCAGCAATTGCAATATTCAGGACGGCTCCAATCATATCCGTGCATAAATAAGGGATTGAAGTCACGGCTTTCAGGCCTGTCAATTCACAAACAGCAGACAGGTATGAGCCGCCCATAATATTTACGGTTTCCGATAAAATTGAAACTTCCATCTCGCTTAACTGCGTAAGAACGATAGGATCGTCGGATAATAAAGAATTGCCTTTGACCGCCGATAGGATTTGCTTTACCTGCTCAGGTTCGATAATCATCAGCAAGTATCCCGAAATATCCCCAGAGATTGCAAGCATACCGGCCATTACAATTTTTTCCGCTCCGCCCATAATTTTGGGCATTTGAGAGAGCGAAACAAGCTTAATTTCAGGCACGGATTGCGATATCGGACGGTTTAAAAGGCCTGACAACGCCGTTGCGGCATTGCCGGAACCGATGTTTGTGATTTCTCTGAGCATGTCCTCCCACACCCAGTTCATCTTTTCAGGATTTTTTTCCAAGCAAACGCCTCCCGTGAAGATACAAGTTTTAGCTGGCAATATGATCCCACATTTATTATTTCGACATATTTTTGCTGTGCCTTAGCGCTCTTGAATTGAAATTATAATTGTTTTTTATCGCGCACATAGTGCCGCTGAATAAAAAAGCCGGATAAGTGATGTATTTCAATTTTTTTATTCAATTTTCCACAAATGTTTTCGATAATAATTACATAGGCAATTTTGAACTTAAAAGTCTACGGGATAAGTTTCATGTACGTAAGGAATCCAAGGTTTGTTAAGGGAGTAAAATCATGACAAGTGTAGAATCGTCATATAGCAGTTCGTCGCGAATCACGGGTATGTTCTCCAATCTCGATACCGATACGCTTGTTAAAAACATGTGTTCAAATCAGCAATCGAAAATCGATAAGCAGGAGCAAAATGTCACCACCTATAATTGGTATATTGATGCTCTAGACGATGTCCTCGATGCTACCGAAGAATTTTCAAATACCTACTACAGCGCACTGAGCGATTCAAGCATGCTGAAAACCTCAACTTATTATTCTTATGACATTACATCAGACAGTACGGACAATGCCGTTTCGCTGAGCGCGTCAGGCTCGGCTCTGCTTGGCGACTATGCCGTTAAAGTCACCCAGCTTGCAGAAAATGCTAATATTTCCAGCTCGGGCAAGGTCTCTGCCGACGGTGTGGAAATCTCATCGAGCAACACCGCCACTCTCGATCAGCTTTCTCTCGCGAATCCGCTGCAATTTGACGTCGCCGGGAATATTTCCTTTTCGATCAACGGCTCAAAGTTCTCTTTTTCCCAAGATACCACGCTTCAAAGCATGGTAAACACAATAAACAGCGATGAAGACGCAAATGTGACCATGAAATACAGCAGACTCACAGATACATTTACCATAACAGCCGATTCCGGAGGGGAGGACAGCAGCGTCATAATTAAAAACCTTACCGGGAACGCATTTGGCGACGAAAGCGCCTTTATGATAGACGAGAGAACCGTTCGAAACGGCTGTGACGCGATATGTGAGATAAATGGTACGGCCGTGACCCGAGATTCCAATGAGTTTTCGATCGACGGCATTACGTTTGACCTGAATAAAGTCACCGCGGGTACGGAAAATGAGGTGACCAACTTTCGCGTTGAACGCGACTACAGTTCAACCGTCTCAGCAATCAGTTCTTTCGTCGATGGATTCAATACTTTCATTTCAAAACTGGATAGCCTCGTTTCTGCCAAAGATATTTCCGATGATTACCCGCCGCTTACGGACGCGCAAAAAGAAGAAATGTCGGAAGAACAGATAACAACGTGGGAAAAGAAGGCAAAACAAGGCATCCTGCATAACGACCCTGATCTTGAAAAACTTATTTCAAACCTGAAATCGGCTTTTTTCTCTCCTGCCGGCGGAACCGGTAAAGCCTCAACTGCAATCGGAATATCCGGCGGAAGTTATTACGGTTCCGATAAAGGCCGCCTCACCTTGGATACCGACGCGCTCAATGCCGCCCTGGAATCGAGCCCCGATACGGTGGTCAGTATGTTTACTGGCGGGGACAGCAACTCGAGCAGTTCAAAGATGGGCATCATCTATAAGATCAAATCTGCGCTCACAACATATGAAGGGAACGCGGATGATGCGATAGACGATACCGAGTTAAAGATCGACGATAAGGAATCGGACATTGATGATCTTGAAGATCGACTTGACTCGCTGGCGGAAAGTTATTATGAAAAATTTTCCGCGATGGAAACGGCCCTCGCAACGTTAAACTCTCAGGCTTCATATATAAGTCAGATATTTTCAAGTTAATCTTTAAAAACCGATAAATTCTATCTTTGAGAGGTCAGAAAATGAACTACAGACAAAACAATCTCAAAAATGAATATTTAAAGCAAAGCGTTTTAACCGCCAGCCCCATCGAACTGATTATCATGTTGTTCGACGCCTGCATAAAGGATCTGAAACTTGCCCAGATATGCCTTGAGGAACACCGGGATATTGCCGGTGCCGGAGAACATTTTATCAATGCACAGAAAATTATAATGGAACTGACGAATTGCCTGGATACAAGATTTGAGCTATCCGAAAGTCTTCTCAAAGTGTATGACTATCTGCTCTTCGCCATACGCCAGATGAATGTAAAAAAAGACTTGAGCCTTCTCCCGAATGTGCTTGATATGCTGGAATCGATAAGGGATACGTGGGAACAGGTCAAGTCGGGTGGCTGCCGAACGGCCGAGGTGAGCTAAACATGAACAATCATGACGAAGAATATTTACGGCTTCTTTCACTGTATAAAGAGGCATTGCGAAGCAGTTACTCTTTATTGTCCTATACACAGCAAAAATACGATATTCTAGCAGTAAGTGACGAAATTGCGCTGAGTGCCGTCCTCAAAGACCGTGAAGAGCTCATCGGC
>JBFWKZ010000128.1:0-6804 GCA_050252415.1 Oscillospiraceae bacterium
CAGATCGGCAATATGCATAAGCTGGTCCGCAGGGTTTATGATGTCGGAAGGGAAATATGCCTCGCCGTAGGTTTTTGTAAGCTCTTGATATGCTGTGTCCACGGGCAGGCCATTTTGGGATATGATGAATCTCCCGAAATTGCGCTTGCGGAAGTCGTTGAAATCCGCAATCTCGCCCTTGTCATTAAAGGCAAGTTTTGTATTACGCAGATAAGAACGGATATCCCGATAGACGCGCAGCTCTTCACTATTGGTAAGTTCAGAAGCATTCTGAACGACCTCACGCGCAATGTCAAGTGCCTGAGTTTTAATCTCCGAATAGGTCAGCTCGTTCTTGCCGTCACCATTATTAACGATGAACTCACCCAGGGATTTGAGCTTGTCACTGATCGCGTTAGCCTTTATCTCGCTGGAATAGTCCTTGATTATACTCTTGCCGAGTTTATTTACATCGTCATTACGGAGAGATTTGCGCTCTGTGCGCTTAGTCTGAGATTTCCAATAGTCCACGCGCTCACGCAGCGTATCATTCTGCTTACGCAGTTCACCAAGCGATTCAGCGTCACGGGAGAAAATTTCCTCTTTTGTGTTGCTATTCTCTGCGGAATCGCGTATACTGTCAGTAGATACAGCGTTAGTCGACAGGGTGTAATCGTTTCCGGGTTCCGTCCCGGTCTCCCGATTAAGTCCGGCGCTGTATTTTATTTTGCCAAAATTTGCAGCCGGTTTTATTGCTACGATATCATAAAGAATCATACTGCCGCCGATCTTATTTGCTACAATGACCTCGGCTGTATAATCATCGCCCCCCACACGTAATAAAACATCACCACGGGCAAACGATGTAATGTTACCTTTGCGCGGATGCTTCAGTCCCTCATTAATCCAGTTTTGCGCCGCTTTTAGCACATCACCTGAATTTGCCGCAGCGCGCAATTTGTCCTTGAAAACAAGCGGATATGCCTTCTTCAGCCGCTTGGAATATTCCGAGTAGAATATCTCACTTAAACTTTGACTATTGATATTAATAGCGCTGTTCGCAATCTGCACCCCTGCCGGGTAGCGGGAGCGGATAGCGTTTTTTACTGTTGAAATCCATTTGTCACTCGAAACGCCATCAAGTATATCGTCTTCGATTACTGCAACCGCCTTTCCGGTCTTAGTACGTCCGACCGGACTAAATCGCTCAGTGGGCGGCCCCGTGGTCCTGTCTGTCGCGGCCACATTCTCGCGGCTGTCCGTCGTATCCCTAACGGTATCAGAGAACTTTGTCGCGCCCTCAACATCGGTGTATGCGTTCTCGAATACATCAATTCCGGCATAGGCGTCCGCAAAGACCTCTTCGAGTATGTAATCCTTGTCGACAGTGGCATTGCCCTCTTTATCGGTAAAATACTCGGCGGCGTAAAATTCGGCCATCGCGTCAATCTCCGCCTCACTGTGGCTGCTTATGATGTCCTCGCGCACCTTTTCAAAAAGCCCGCCGTCCTCTTTGGCTTTGGCGTGAAATTCTTCGTGCTTCGCGATCTGCTCAACCGTCAGCGTGTCATGATCGGCACGTACCCACATGCGCTTGCCGTCAGCGGATACCGCGCCCCTTGCCGTAAACTTGCCTCCGGCATCACGCATTTCCAGAGAGCCGGTAAAATAGATAAGATGCCGACCGGCTTTTTCCTGCGCTCGGTATAGCATGCGCATTTCAGGTGTCCAATAATCCGAACCAACCACACGCAGGGTCTTATCGGTCGTACCGCTGGAAATGCCCTGCCCGGCAGTGCTTACTTGTTCTTGAGTCTGGACAGAATTTCGGATTTGAGCTGCTGTTTCCGCTTGAGCGCTTCGGGATCCCCCGCTTTGAGCTTCGCCTGTCCACGCTTCCACGCTTCCACTTTGCTCGCTGGGATCCAGATCGTATGACCGCTCTCCGTCTCGACCGCTACCCTCATCTCCTGATTGTCCGCTTTCTTCTTGTCCATATTCCGTAGCCTCCGTTTCAGTTGTTTTGATGGTATTATCAGAATTATTGGTTTTAAGGGCCGAACCGTTCGCAGCGTCGGCCTGTCCGGAAATGTATGCCGCTTCTTTCTGGTATTTTGTCAGTATATCATATTTTGGCTCAACCAAGTCTGCCTTTTCGCTGTTGACACCGGCATTATAATACCGTACCGCATCATCAAAATATTGGGCGGAGTCCTGCGTCGTGGGATCATAGAATTGTGCTATGAAGGTTGAACCGCTTTTCCCGAGGACTGTTGAAGCATCATTTATCTGCTGTGTTCGGCGCTCAATCTCTGCCGAATCAGGCTGTGTGGCGGTGTTATCTTTGGTTTGAACGCTTTCATTTTCAATAGTGTCATTTATTGCCTGAGAAGAGATATTGCTATCTGGAAGACTTGCAAGCGTATTGTCTGCGCTATGGCTAGAACTGTTCCCCTGTAATTCGCTTTGCATGGGTTGTTTATTATCGATTCCCTGCGTATTATTAGAATTGTTATTTTGAACCGGTACAGCATTCTGAATGTTGCTCTCAGCATTTCCGCCGAGAGAATTGAGCGCTATATTCCCGCCCTGCATAATCACACCGAGTTCCGATCCAATAAGGAAATCATATAGCGCATTGCTTAATACTTCAGGACTTGAGAAAATTGTTTCGGCGTCTTTGTTGTATGTTAGTTTTTGAAGGTATGGGTCAATAGCGTCTTGTAAAAGTTCTTCTGATCCCTCGCCGAAGCTGTTAGCCGCGAGGCTGAGAACCCCATTCAAAACCGCCCGCCCTTCAACTGTATTCGAGAGTTTATTAGATAGTTTAGATATAGCACTTTTGACCACATTATCGGTAATACCGGGGGCCGCTACCTTTAACCCAGCGTAGGCAATATTGGAAATTCTTTCTGTAGCATAGGCAAGAGCTGCCGACCCTGCGCCGTATGCAAGCTGTTGGTCTAGCGTTGCGCCTGCTTCCTTTGCCTGCTCGGTAGCACCACCAAAGGCGCGGGCAGTCATGGAAGGCATTATTCCGCCTCCTGTTACGTAACCCGTCGCAATATCCCCGGCTAATTGTGCGGCTCCAACACCTAGATCAACAAGATTTTGGCCGACAGAACCAAGCCCCTCTTTAGCATTTTGTATATCAGTCGCGCCGCTTTCAGATATATCTTTAGCCGCCTCACGCGCGGCAGGTCCCGCGGATATATTGGCATTTACCGCTTTTGCGTTCATAGCGAGCTGACTTTCAACAAGTGCAATTTCATCATCTATATCTACACGCTGAGATTCGGTCATTGTGTCATAATATTTTTCTTTGTTGGCTTTCAAAGCCTCCAAACGTTGTCGTTCGCTGTCTACCTGCTGCTGATATATGTCTGTCATATAAGTGCCGCCAGTGGCTTCAACAGCCGTTCCTGCGCCGCTCCAAAGGTCTCCAAGATAATTTTTAGCGGCCCCTTTTATGACATTACCAATGCGTTCACCAAACGTTGGAGAAGCCTCCGTATTCATAGATGCTCTCCGGGAGGCAAGATCTGATTCCCTTGCGGGATTATTATAAATACCAGTAGATGTATCAACAGGTATTGGCTGCCCTGTCAATGTTTCAAGCGCGCCGAGGTCGATACGCTGAGGTGCCATAGCAGCTAAAGTTTCAATCGGATCATTTGGCATATTGTTAATAGGCATAGCAAAAGTACTTGTATGTGCTGTCTTTAACGCTTCCCTTCGGGCATCATTCTCCTTAGCCTTCTCAAGAGCCCTATTGTAAAGACTATCTTTAGAAGACTGCTTATATGTGCTAAGCACTTTTGCCCTATCGGCATCATTTTTTTTTGCTTTTTCCTGTGCTCTTTTAGAAATATTGTCTAAGCTCATAAGGCCCTCCCTTATAGCAATCCGAATCTATCCAGCAGATATTTATAATCGTTATCATTAATAACCCCGCTATCAAGCTCTTGGTTAATATGGTGCAGCCGGTCAGTATCGTTTGAATAAAATTTAACTAAATCATATTCGATCTCTTTTGCGCTCTTTGATACCGCCGAAAGATTATACCCATATTCATCTTGATACTGAGCATAAAGCCCGGCAGATGACGTAAACCCGTATTTTTTGTAGTTGGAAGCAATGAAGTTTTGCGGATTGGAACTATTTTTTGCCGCTTCAAACAGTCCATCATAATCAGGATCGCCGCCGTTATTGTCATCTCCCCCGTTGCCTCCATTGCCGCTACTGCTATAAACGACGTTTGGCGTATTCTGCGACTGATAATAAGCCTGCATTGCCGGTACATAATCGTCAGATACATTTGCAGCCGCAATAAGGCTTTCAGACGGTGTCCCACCGGCGGCAAGGATTGAATCAAGTTCGTTTTTGGCGGACTCCGTAGCATTTTGAGCTTTGGTATAATCGTCCTGCGCGACGTTATAATCCCACTCCTTTTCAGATTCAGCCCTATTATTAACCGAGTCGTTAAGGCTTTGCAGCATTGAAATTTTCGAAAGATCATTGCTGCGGTCATCCGAATACATTGAGTAGGCAAGCTGCTGAAGCTGCGGCAGGGCGTCATTCAACTGAGCGTTATAATAGTCGCCCGCCTGCGTTGCGGCGTTCACCGCCGCCGTGGACGGAATACCTCCGGTCATCGCCGCGTAATTGCCAAGCGTATCCTCGGTCGCGCGCTGCCCTTCGCGGAGATACTGCTTTTTGTAGCTGCTGTACAGCGGGTCGTCCTCCGGGTCGTAACTGAATGGATCGCGTTTAAGATAATCGGTCAGGGTATCGTCCAGAGCTTTTTCATAGTCTGTATTTGCTTTATTATAATTGGCGATATAATCTATCGCCGTCTGAGATTTATCATCATAAGCATATTGCGCAAGATCAGGTGTTTCCGGGTTTGTGGCTTTTTTTATACGCCTGCCCAATGCATAAGAAACGTCCTGGGCCGACGCGCCGGAATCCATCATGTCACCCATGACTGTACCCCAATCTGTGGTTGCATCATCAAGACCTTGCAGATAATCATATTTTTTCTTAGCCAAAATATCGCACCTCCTATTTTGCACTGCCAATCTTTAATTCGTTGGCAATTGAATGTATGGTATAGTCTCCCGTTCCCTCGAATCTGAGGCGGTAATAGTCGCACCGGTTCGGCATCACCGGGATATAAAACGCCCGCTTTTCGGTCGCATTGACCGTTTTTAAAAGCCGCCAGCTCTCCCCGCCGCGATAGCGGATGTACATGCGCAGCACGGCGCCCGCCTCCAGCTCCGCTCGCACGAAAAGCTTCTGCACGTTCTTTTTGCCGATGCTCCCGGCGTAGAAATCCGCAAACTCGACGAAGGAGCTTATCACCTCGCCGCCGTCACTGCGAAAGCGCAGCACCCGGCCGTCGGCGGCGAGCGCATACAGGCCGCCGTCCCACGCGAAGTTTAAAACGTCGAGGTCGTCCTCCCGATGCCAAAGCCCCAGCGCCGTATCATAGACAAAGAGGTGCTGTGCGCTGCCGCTCCGCATTGAGACGTAGTACCGCAGCCCGTCCGATCCAGCGACGGCGTCTTGAAACTCCGCGCCCAAATCGCGCGAGATCTGCGCCGGGATGCCGCCCGTATAGGCGACGATGCCCGCCCGCGAGAGGTAAAACAGCGTCTCGCCCGCCACGGCAAGGCTTTTTGCACTTCCAGCCGCCACGCCCAGCGACGCCGAGGACATCACCTGGAAATTCGTGGGCTTGTCCCCATAGACCTTATAGATGTAGTCCGGCTTGAAGAAAATGGGGTAGCCCAGGTAGGAGACGCAGCCGGTGAAATCGCCCGCCGACCCGACCGGTGCGCTGTAGCTGTCCGTGCTCAGGCCGTCGAATACGTTCCAGTTGAACGGATCGCCGAGCTTCGAGGCGTAGATGGTGCTGCCGCGGCACCCCCAAAGCCGGTTTTCGTTCTCGCAGATGAAGTCCAAATCCGGCACGGTGCGCGCAATGGTCACACCGGATTCGCTGCCGGTATCGAACACGTTCTCATAAAAATGCAGCTCGTCGCCGTCGATCTCGCGGATGATCGGCGTCTTGTTGTTATCCGTGTGGGCCGTGCAGCCGGAAATTGTGACCGCGTCGCCAACCTTAAAATAGTCGCTCCACGTAACGCCGCTTGCGTAAATGGTGTTGGCGGCGGCGCTCTCGCCATAGAGCGTGCCGTCGCGAAAGCTCACGCCGCCGGAGTAGGCGCTCTCAAGGCTGCCGAACGTGTCCGTCAACGTGTTGTAATAGGCCTTGTCCGGCAAGATAATAATGCGGTTATACATGGCGCAGAAGGTCTTCGGGGTATCCGTGACGGTTCCCTTCACCGTGCCGTTGTAGATGAAGTTCGTGCCGTCGACCGCAACCTTTGGGAAAATGCCGTTCGGCTTATTCAGGTTTTTTTCAACCGTTCGCGGCCTGCGCGGCTTAAGGGCCGGGTAGCCGTCCGAGGCCATATTGCCCATGTCCCAAATCTCGCCGTCCTGGGCCGACGGCAGGTGCTTGTACCCACGGAACTCGGAAAAACCCGATGTCCGCGTACTGCCGGAATATTTCATCGATGGAAGCATAGTCTCACCGCCTTAAAATATGTTGGTCAGATAGTTTGCTGTCGGCAGATTATCCCGACGGTAAGCTTTGCGGAAATCGCTGTAGAGATTGTTGAACATGGCGTAACTGTTCTGGTATTTGTCGTATTCCTCATTGGCATAGTCAACCATTGCCTCTATGTAGTGGACATACGCCTCGTCGTAGGGGTGTGGGATGAGCATTTCCGTCTGGAGGTCGGCGGGGTAAGCGTA
>JBFWKZ010000129.1:0-6800 GCA_050252415.1 Oscillospiraceae bacterium
AGCGCTCTGGCGTTGTTGTAATTGGTGATATATGTCGGGTCCTCGGATATGATATAACCGACCAGCTGATTTATGGGATTATAACCTTTGAACACAAGAGAATCGTAAACAGAGGATAGAATTTCCCTTATCTGTGTGCTGTTGTCGATGACATCGAATTTACGGGTGGCGTCCTCCATGAACTATCCCTCCTTAAAAACTTACTATATGACCAATTATACCAAAATTTTTCAGGCTGTAAAGCAATTTAATATTACCATTCGATTACAGTTTATCGCAAAAGCGGCTATCTTATTACAGCGCCGTGTATTTTTTCAAGTCCCTCGAGAATGCTTTTCACGGTTTCCTCGGCGTGATCGTCTGTAAGGGTCATATCATCGGCGCGCAGGGTGAGGGAGAAGGCGACGGACTTTTTCCCCTCGGAGATGTGGCTGCCTTGGTATACATCAAAGAGGGTACAGCCGCGCAGGTATTCTCCGCCGCAGCGGATAATCGTCTCCTCCAGATCGGCTGCCGGAATGGCGGCATCGCAGACAATGGCGATATCGCGGGTCACGGCAGGGAAGCGGGGCAGAGGCGTGTAAACCGGTGTCTCTCCGCGGCAGTTCCAAAGCGCGTCGAAGCTCAGTTCGGCGGCGTAGAGCTCGGTATCCACGCCGTAGTTTTTGGCGACAAGGGGGTGAATCTGGCCAAAAACGCCGATCAGCGTGTCTCCGGAATAGACCTTGGCACAGCGGCCGGGATGATACGACGGATTGCCGTTTTCGGCGACATACCGGACGTCTTTTGCGCGAATGGATTTCAGCACGGCGTTTATAGCACTCTTGACGGCGAAGAAATCCATATCGGTGCCGTAAGCGCCGAGTGAGAGGATACGCGGCTCGTCGGCCAGACCGTCCTCACGCTCAAAGTATATGCGGCCAAGCTCGTAAAGCTTCGCACTTTTGTTGCGGAAGTTATAATTTCTGGTGAGTATCTCCAGCATTGAGGGCAGGACCGTGGTTCGCATAATGGAGGTGTCCTCGCCGAGCGGATTCATAATTTTCATGGACTTGCGAAGGGGAGAATCCTCGGGAAGACGGATGTTGTTATAGTAGGAAGGGCTGATAAAAGAATAGGTGATGATCTCATTGTAGCCAAGTGTGCGGCAGGTTTCGCCGAGGCTGCGCTCCAGATGCTGCACCGGGCTGTAGCCGCCCTGTGTCGTCGCACCGCACATCAGCGTGATCGGAATCGTGTTGTAGCCGTGGATTCGCGCAACCTCCTCCGCGAGGTCCGAGTAGTGCTCAACGTCGCCGCGCCATGAGGGAACGGTTACCACGTCGTTGCCGTCGACCGTGAATCCCAGCGTGCGGAGTATCTCGCGCATTTCCTCCGTGGAAATTGCCGTGCCCAGCAGCGCGTTTATTTTATCGGGGCGCAGCGCCAGAGTGGTCGGGGCAGGAAGATCGCCGGCAATATCGATCATATCCGGTATGACCTCGCCGGCCCCAAGCATCTCAACAAGTTCGCAGGCGCGGTTGACCGCCGGAATGGTATTTTGAATATCAAGCCCTTTTTCAAACTTTGCGCTCGCCTCCGTGCGCATCCCAAGCGCAAGGGCCGTTTTGCGGATAGAGGTGCCATTGAAATTTGCCGACTCAAAGACGACGTCAACGGTGTCGGCGACGATTTCACTGTTTTCGCCGCCCATGATGCCGGCGAGGCCGACGGCGCGGGTATCGTCGGCGATCACGAGCATATTGCGGTTCAGCTTTCGGACATTGCTGTCGAGCGTGGTCAGCTCTTCGCCGTCTTCCGCCCGGCGCACGATAATTTTTCCCCCCTTGACATAACGGTAGTCGAAGGCATGCATGGGCTGGCCATATTCCAGCATGACATAGTTTGTGATATCGACGATATTGTTGATGGGGCGGACGCCTGAAGCTCTCAGTCTCTCGCGCATCCAGCGCGGAGAGGGGGCAATCCTGACATTTCTGACCATTCTTGCGGTATATCTGGGGCAAAGATCCTTATCATGGACTTCAACCTTGAGGCAGTCTCCAAGCTTTCCTGCGGCGGCTGCCTTGACGACCGGGGTGTGGAGCTTCAGCGGCTTATTGAAGGTGACGGCCGCCTCGCGGGCAAGCCCGATTATGGAAAGACAGTCGGGGCGGTTGGGCGTAATTTCGAACTCGACCACATGGTCGTCGGCGCCGATGATGGGCTTGATATCATCACCGGGCTTGATGCCCTCTTCCTGAAGGACAAAGATGCCGTCCTCAATGGCGTAGGGAAAGTCGTTTAGCGTCAGCCCGAGCTCTTTGAGTGAACAGAGCATGCCGCATGAGAGCTCGCCTCTTAACTTGCCCTTTTCGATTTTTATCCCGCCGGGAAGCGTGGATTTATGCTTGGCAACGGGGACAAAATTACCCTGCCGGACGTTCTGCGCGCCGGTGACGATCTGGACAGGCGCATCCTCGCCGATGTCGACCTGACAGATCCACATGTGATCGGAATTGGTGTGGCGCGTAATCGTTAATACCTTGCCGACGACGACGTTGTCGATCTCCGCACCGAGGTCTCTGAAAAGTTCGACCTTGGAACCTGAGAGCGTCATCACTTCGGAAAAATCTTTATCATTATCGTCCACCTGGACAAATTCATTTAACCATTTTCGTGACAAATCCATATTTTTTATCTCCTTTTATGAGCATCGGTTAATCTTTGCGATTAAAACTGGCTGAGGAAGCGGAGGTCGTTTTCGAAGATTAGCCTCAGGTCGGCTATCTTAAAGCGGCGCATGGCGGTGCGCTCAAGCCCGAGCCCAAATGCCCAGCCGGAATAGACCTCCGTATCAATGCCGCAGCCCTCAAGAACTTTCGGATGCACCATGCCGGCGCCCAGAAGTTCTATCCAACCCTCGCCCTTACAGGTGGGGCAGCCTGCTCCGCCGCATTTGTGGCACTGGACGTCCATCTCGCAGCTTGGCTCCGTGAAAGGAAAATGATGAGGCCGGAAGCGGGTTTTCGTATTCTCACCGTAGAGCTTGCGGACCATGGCGTTGAGCGTACCCTTCAGGTCGGCCATGGTGATCCCCTTGTCGACCACCAGCCCTTCGACCTGGTGAAACATGGGCGAGTGAGTCGCATCGACCTCATCCTTACGATAGACGCGGCCGGGGAC
The DNA here is from genome assembly GCA_050252415.1 of Oscillospiraceae bacterium. Classification (GTDB taxonomy): domain Bacteria; phylum Bacillota; class Clostridia; order Oscillospirales; family Oscillospiraceae; genus Heteroscillospira. The sequence goes on from JBFWKZ010000129.1 coordinate 3,166, forward strand.
GATGACACGGATGGGCAGCTCCCGGGTTTCCATAGCGCGGACCTGCATTGGACTCGTTTGGCTGCGCAGCATCACTCGGCTGCCTTTATCAAAATAAAAGGTATCGGACCAATCGCGGGAGGGATGGCCCTCGGGCGCGTTAAGCTTATCGAAGTTATACTCGGCGAGCTCCACCTCGGGACCGTCCAGAACTTCAAAACCGAGACCGATAAAGATTTCCTTTATCTCGTCGAGAACAATGTACATGGGGTGCTTGTGGCCGATCTCAACGGTCTTGGCCGGCAGAGTGACGTCGATCGCCTCCGCTTTCATCTTCGCCTCCAGGGCGAGGGCACCCAGCTCCTCTTTGCGCTGCTCGAGCTCCGTTTCGAGCTTTGTCCGGATGGAATTGGCGAGCTGGCCCATCACCGGGCGTTCCTCGGCCGACAGCTTGCCCATCATTTTGAGGATGGCGGTGAGCTCGCCCTTCTTTCCAAGGTACTTGACTCTGAGCTCTTCAAGCGCGCCGACGCTCAGAGCCGCGGCGATGGCCGCTTCAGAGGCCTTTGCAAGCTCATTAAGCTTTGTTTTCATGTGAACAACTCCTTGTATCTCATAAATAAATTATAGACCAAAAATAAAAAAAGCCCTCATCCCATAGAGGGACGAAAGCCAACCTTCCGTGGTACCACCCACATTCGGAGAAAACTCCGCACTTCGCTAAGCTGTAACGGGCTTACCCGCCGGTAATTGACCGGTGCTCATGGGCGAACCAAACGGAAACCCTGCAGGGCGCTCTCAGCCGGTGACGCCCACTCTCTGCTCCAAGACTATGACCGTTATTTTCCCAATCATCGCAGTTTAGACATATCCTTACTATAAGTTTATATCATATCCAACAAAAAATCGCAAGAATGAATTTGACTATTTTCGAAGAAAACATTATAATTAATCAAGTGCTGTTTGGAAGGTGAGGCTATGCTCCTATCAAACTCTGAAAAAATGCGCGAGGCCGACCGCCGGGCCATACAGGAGCGATGGATTCCCTCAACGCGTCTGATGACCAACGCGGCATCCCATATTGTCGCACACGCGCTCCACAGGCTTCCTGAGGGGAAAGCTGTCGTCCTGTTCTGCGGAAGCGGAAATAACGGCGGTGACGGCGTCGCGGCGGCATATATGCTCAAAAAGCGCGGCATAAGGGTTTCGGCTTATCTGATTGGCATGCGTGAAAAAATGACAGCCGACACGCGGGAAATGGAACGCCGCCTTATTGAATACGGCGGAGAACTTTTGACCTTTGGCGAGGAAAACTGCGGCGGCATTTTTGAAAACTGCGGTCTGATTATCGATGCCATGTTCGGCATAGGGCTCAACTCGCCGCTGCGCGGCAGGGCGCTTGCCGCCGCGCGGCTGATAAACGCCTCCGGGATACCCGTCATCGCGGCAGACATTCCCTCCGGCGTCTGCGCGGATACCGGAGCCGTTCTGGGTGAGGCCGTGCACGCGGATAAAACCGTGACCTTCTCAATGGCCAAACCGGGTCATTTCGTGGAACCGGGCTGCGCCTGCTGCGGAGAGGTCGAGGTGTGTGATATCGGCATACCAAAGGATATTTTGAAAAATGCCGCGACAAACGTCTCCGCCTTACAATGCGATGAACTTACTCTTCCGAAACGAGATCCCCTGACCCATAAATACCGTTACGGCAGGCTGCTCATCCTGGGCGGAAGCGTTGGGTATACGGGCGCCGTCAGCCTGTGCGCAAAAGCGGCCGTGCGCTCCGGCGCCGGAGTCGTCTTTACAGGTGTGCCGAGTGATATCTATGAGATCACCGCTATAAAAAATGACGAAGCTGTGGTTTTCCCACTGCCGTGCGGCGAGGCGGGAGTGTTTGCGGAAAGTGCACTGCTGAAGATTAAAGAGAGGCTGAAAACAGCTTCTGCTTGTATTCTTGGTCCCGGGCTCGGCCGCGCGCCGGAGCTGACGGAACTTGTCTCACAAATCATTCAGAATACCGGGGCCCCGACGGTACTGGATGCGGATGCGCTGTATGCCGCCGGCCAGGTCCCGGAGATACTGAAAGCATCGGCCTCACCGCTCATCCTGACACCCCATGAGGGTGAGTTCAAGCTTTTAGGCGGCGTTTTAACAGGCGACAGGCTTCATGACGCCTCGGCGTTTGCCAGAGAATACGGCTGTATCCTGATCTTGAAAGGGCACCATACGATAGCGGCGTTCCCGGATGGGGAGACGGTCGTCTGTCCCTGTGGGAACCCCGGCATGGCAAAGGGCGGCTCGGGCGACGTACTGGCCGGCATCCTTGGGGCTATGCTGTGTAATCTGCCGGTGAAAGAGGCCGTCTGTGCGGCAATGTATATCCACGCGGCCGCCGGAGACCGCTGTGCGCAAAAATATGGGGAATACTCGATGACTCCCTCGGATATGATTTACTGTATCTATGAGATAACGAAACGCATGTCTGAGAGGTAGTGCCATGAAGCGAGCAATCTTGCCCGCACTGATGATAGCCCTCCTGTGTGCCTGCGGCAGCACGGGGGAGACAGAGACAAAATTCACACAATGGCGCGAAGACATATCGAGCGTCGAGCTCTGCGCCGTGGTAACGACGACACAGGGCGACTCCGCCGCCGAGTATGAGCTTTCGTGCAGTTATTCGCCGGAAACATGTACCGTCGAGATCATCGCGCCGGAGAGCCTGGCCGGCGTTACCGCATCCCGCAGCGGCGACGAGACTGAGCTCGAGTACGACGGGCTTATCCTCAGCCTGGGGGCAATGGACGGGATAACGCCCATCAATGCCCTGCCCGAGCTTCTTGATGCGATCATTAACGGACATCTTGAACTGAGCTATGAAGAACCGGACGGGGACGATACGCTGATAGCGGCCGAGCTTACACTCGGCGACACCGTCACGGTCCGTCTGTGGCTCGAGCCTGAGCAAATGACGCCACTGCGCGCTGCGTTTGAGTCCGATGGAAACGGCGATATTAAAGCGGAAATAACAAAATGGAACATAAGATAGGAATTTGCTATGGAAGACATCATCAAAAGAGCTTGGGCTGAGATAGACCTCACGGCTCTGGAACACAATTACCACGAAATTCGTGCTAGGCTGCCGGAGGGCTGCCGGTTTCTCGGTATTGTCAAGGCGGACGCCTACAGCCATGGGGCCGTCACCATATCCCGTGAACTGGAGCGGCTGGGGGCGGATTATCTTGCCGTGGCCTGCCTGGATGAGGCAATCGCCCTTCGGGACGCCGGAATTAAAATGCCCATCCTCATTCTGGGGACGACACCGGCGGAGTATGCGCATACCTTGGTCAAGTATCAGATTACTCAAACGGTTTGCAGTTTCGATATGGCGCGCGAACTCTCGGATGAACTGGCGGGAGAGACGCTCAAGGTGCACTACAAGATCGACAGCGGCATGGGAAGATTGGGCTTTTCCACCGATGATGCCGTCGGCGGTATTGTCGATGCACTGAAGCTGCCGGGGCTTTCGGCGGAGGGAATATTCACCCACTTTGCCGTATCCGATGAGTACGGCGACCCATTCACCATGCGGCAGTTTGAGGCTTTTACCGAGGCGGTTCGAAATGTCGAATCCCAGAGCGGATATCGCTTCCAAATAA
>JBFWKZ010000130.1:0-6786 GCA_050252415.1 Oscillospiraceae bacterium
TGTCATAGCTCTCATCGTCCTGTTCGGCGGTGAGTTTAATTTCAAGCGTATCCGTTCCGGCGGCTTGGAAAAAAGATTTTTCGATCGCGTCTGAGATGGTGTTCCCATAGGCATGCTCTTCATAAGTCGAGCTGTCAATATATTTTGCCTGATACAGGGCGCCGTCGTGAATATAAAAATAGCTATAGCCGGCGGTATGGGCGTTCATCCCCGCAGTGACATCGCTGTATGTTATTATTTTGAGTTCCGTAGCAAAACGAATTTCATTGCTGACATAGCTGGATGCAATCCGTATATCATTTTGAATGTCGAACTGATCATTGCTGTTATTCAGTGCCTTGCGGGAGACGCCCGTAATGGAATATGCTATGGATATTACCATTCCCAAAAGTGCCATGGCGACAATTACTTCGACGAGGGTAAAACCGCGCTTTCCTTTAATTCCATGCAGGAACATTTTACTTACCCCAATCCGGCAGGAAAGTGGAGAGCTCGGCACTGCGTTTCCCGCTCTGTATAAATTTTAAAATCGTGACGGTATATCCTGCTGTTTCGGCCTTCGTTTCCGACTCTGATACGTAAAAGTTCGTATCCGCGCCGGACACCTGCACTGAGAGCTGAGAGAGGTCGCTCACATAATAGTATCCCTTTTCCTGCAGATAGGAGATGATGCCGTCCCGCGCATTTTGACTTTCTGTTGTCGAAAATTGCTGAGCGTTCAGGTCGTCAACAGCGGACTGGAGGTCCATGACCACCTCGCTCTTTTGCCCGGAAAAGAAAAGATTCGTCATGCCAAATGTCGACATACTGAGCATCGCGGCGACTATAATGCCTAGGATCGCGATTGAAACGATGATTTCAATAAGGGTCAGGCCCTTTTGATTATGAAACGCCTTCATATCTATGCCCCTCTCAGCCAACTAGTTGCTGTAATAATCCTTGTTATAGGTTACAGAGCTTTCAAAGTCCATATCGTCCGGCAGAGGGATATAATAGAATTTTCCCATGGGTCCCTGTCTATCGTTTTTTTTGCACAACAGATTTCCAACCACGGCACCACTTATGCTCGTAGCCGCAGACTGCATTTCGATCGTAGCATTTGGGGCATAGATATAGGCTGAAATCTGGCAGTTGGCTTGCAGAGAAAGCGTTGCCCCATCGTTAACATACATGAATAATTTCGAGGGCGAGCTAAAATTCATATTCATTGGCGTATCGATACTGCCCGAATCAATGATGTATAAATGAACCCTGCCGCCACCAATGATTTCGACATCTGTCTGAGGACCGGAGAAATCGAGTTTATCAACGACGACGGTCTGATCCTTGCCTTGTGTATCGAAAATGATTGTTTTTCTATTATCTTTTTTTAACGTTGTCAGATAGGCGTCGCCTTGAATTAGCGTTACAATACCCCAAAAGGTATAGTAAGTAATATCCTCCTGCCGGACTAAGTTGGTTTCATAATTTGAAGGCAAGAGCAATGCGCTGGGCGTCTCAGCGTTAGTGCTTTTTGTGATATTAGGGTCGTAAGTATTTTCCCAACTTAATTGGATATTCCAGTCCGGATATGTCACGTTAGCTTCGATATTTACGACATCCTCCGGAAAATGATAGATATGCAGTTTACTGAGATCGAGCTGAGCATTTTCTGCGGTTTGCCGGATACCGTTGAATACATCGATGGCACCCTGTTTTATAAGGTGCAGATTAACGGTTTTTGAGATTCCGTTGACCGTGCCGACCGAAGAGATGAGAACCGTGTCGCTCGCCGGTTTTGAAATTGTTGCGGAAAATGAACCCTCTCCAAGGGTTTCAATAAAAGTCTTGGTTTGAAAGTTAGCAGGGTTATCCTGAACATATTTTCCGGCGGCGTCCGCACCGGCCCGCGCGATATATTCCGCCTGCAAAGTTTCTTCCTGATTTTTCGCAAAATTTGTGTCGGATACCATCAGGGTGAGTACCGCGGAGCCCATAATGGCCGTCACTGCCATGGCGATGATCACGATCACTAATGCGACGCCGTTTTGGTTCTTGAGTGTCTTCATGGTCCCCGCCCTCCTCATAGCTGTTCCTGACTGTCCTTTGACAGCATCATTTTTGCAGGCGCCTTAATAATACGATAAACATCAAATTATGACAATTATTGATTATTTTTATCTTATCATGGCCATCACAAAAAGTAAATATTTTTCAATGGCTTTACAGGGCAGGGCCTTATCCTCACGCGCCATTATATCCTGAGACGCCGGCGAGAATTAAAAGTGCCTCAGCAGCACATATGCATACCCAGTCAAGTCATCTTATGGGACGAGTGCTCATAGGATATACAAATACTGTGGCGGAGGTATGCACGATGAAAATCAAACTACAAAATCTGAAAAAAAGGAAAAAACTGCTCGGTGGAATCGCTATGGCTCTGCTGGTAGCGCTTATATTCGGGATAGTTAACAGCCCGATCATAATCGGCGCATCAGCGACAACGCGGCAGCTCCCAATTTATTGTGTTCAAAGAGAGGATAAGGTTGTATCTTTGACCTTTGATGCCGCATGGGGGAATGAAGATACCGAAGAGCTCATCAATATCTTGGGCAAATATGGCGTAAAGGCGACGTTTTTTGTGGTCGGCGATTGGGTGGAGAAATATCCCGAGTCTGTTAAACAGCTGTACGACGCGGGGGAAGAGGTGATGAACCATTCGGACGACCACGCGCATTTTTCAAAGCTCACGGCCCAGCAGATAAGAGATAACATAAATGCGTGCAGCGATAAGATCGAGGCAATCACGGGCGTGCGTCCGACGCTGTTTCGCGCACCGTACGGCGAATATGACGACCATGTGATATCAACCGTAAACGATATGGATATTCATACGATCCAGTGGGATGTCGACAGCCTAGACTGGAAGGATCTGTCGGCCGCCGATATCACAAAGCGCGTGACGTCGAACGTCGAAAAGGGATCGATCATTCTCTTTCACAATGCGGCCAAGAATACCCCGGAAGCGCTGCCGGCAATTATTGAATACCTGATAGGTGAGGGGTATAAGATCGTGCCGGTCTCTGAGATCATTCTGGACGGCAGCTACACGATCGATAATACCGGGAGACAGCTCCCTTCGCAGAGCACTTAGCGGCAGGTACAGAGACTGATAGGGATGCCTTAGACATCAAATATCCCGACACGTGGTCCGGAAGGTAAAAAATGTGCCCTGAGAAGACTTGAAAACCGCCTTCTCAGGGCACGCCTTTTATTTTATCCGAAAAAATCCTGTATTTGCGCAATGAGGATGATGATTAGTCCTATCGGCACAATGAATTTGAAGCAGATCTCGAAAAACTGATATAACCGGAATTTGCCTCCCTGTGCCTCGCACTCCTCGGCAATATAACGCGTACCCAGCTTCCAGCCGATAAGCAGGCTCATGATGAGGGCGCCAAGGGGCATCAAAATTCCCTCGGCAAGGCAATCATAAAGATCGAGCCAACAGTCGATTGCCATTGGGACTTTACTGCCGCCTGCGCCAAAGCTTGCGCCGAAATGGTTCAGAATTTCAAATGGCGCGGGAATAAATGCCCCGCCTGAGCCCAGAGCGTCGGACGTAACGGGAAGGCCGACGATAAAGATCAGAACTGCGAATAGCGCCGCGACGGCTTTACGGTTATGCGGTTTTCCGGCGTCTATCCGCTTATCGATCAGATAAGCGCAGCATACTTCAAGCAGTGAGATCGACGATGTGATTGCGGCAATAAAGACAAGGAAGTAGAAGAGAAAGCCCACAAGGTTGCCGATAAATCCGCCCATGCCGTCCAGAAATACGGTCTGAAGTGAGACAAAGATGAGACCGGGGCCACGGCCAAAATCTACCCCAAATGCCGCGCACGCAGGCATAACGGCCATTCCGGCCATGACGGCTATGATCGTATCGGCCAGCGTGATGATAATCGCATTTTTTTGCAGGTTTTCTTCTTTGGATAAATAGGATCCGTATGTGATCATGCAGCCCATGCCAAGCGAAAGCGAGAAGAACATTTGTCCCGCTGCGGTCTTGAGCACGCCGAAGAAATCATGTCGGAGCGGTTCAAAGTTTGGAGCGAACATAAATTTGTAACCGTCGATAGCGCCGGGCTGAATGGCCACATAGCCAATGACAAGAACCAATATGATGGCAAGGGCCGGCATAGCGATAGTCGTAAACTTTTCAATACCGCCCTTGATGCCGCCCATGACGATCAGAAGTGTACCGAGCATAAAGAGCGCATAATAGATGATCATGGTGCTTGGCGTATAGAGCAGGCTGGTAAAGTAGTCGCCGCCATGTCCGAAAAAACCGTCGACTCCGAATAAGGATACGAAAAAGCCAACCATATAGCGCAGGACCATTCCGCCGAGAACGCTGTAGAACGATAGAATGGCAAATGCTGAAACGATTCCCAAAGCGCCTATCCAGGAATTTTTTTCGTTAATGAGCTTATAGGCGCCGACTGCTCCGCGCCCGGTTCTTCGTCCAATGGCGAGTTCCCCGAGCATAACGACCACGCCGACAAAGATGGCAAGCAGCACATAAATGACCAGGAAGGCGAAGCCGCCGTTGATCCCCATCTTATAGGGAAAGCCCCAAATATTTCCGAGTCCGACCGCGGAACCTATTGCAGCAAAGAGAAAAGCCATATTGCTCCCCCATTGCCCTCGTTTCTGTTCCATTTTTTTAATCTCCTCTTTTCTGTTGTTGCGACAAGACATAAAAATACCTGCCGCGGATCATCAGATAAGCTTCTTGCTCCCAGGCAGGTATTTTACTTGTGCATGAACCAATTTGTTTTGCCGATATCTACAGCAGCTCAAATCTGTTAATAATATACTATTTTTCTCATCAAAAGTAAAATTCTCTTTTATAATTTATCTATGACAAACTTTCATACAACTCTGTTGCATTAGCAATTTAAATAGAAGAACAAACGCGTTGGCAGAAAAAAGTCCGCCAGACTACTTTTTGTAGGTTTTCAGAAATTCCTTATAGAATGCATAGTTCTTCTTCAGCAGTGCGGGCGTATCCAGATCATAGGGGCAGTGCTGCTTACATTTACCGCAGTTAAGGCAGTCGTTAATCTTTTCCATCATGGCCTGAGCCTTCGGCGTCACCTGATTTTCGACAGGGGAGCGCTGAATAAGCAGAGCCATTCTGGCACAGGTATTTATCTCGATTCCGGCAGGACAGGGCATGCAGTAGCCACAGCCGCGGCAGAATTCGCCCTGAAGCTCATTTTTATCCCTTGTGATTACCGCATTCAGTTCATCGTTCAGGGCAGGCGGATTGTCGATATACGTAATAAATTCGTCCAGTTCACACTCGCGCTGGATGCCCCAGATGGGTACAACATTGTCATATTGAGCCATATAGGCATAGGCTGCGGCAGAGTTTGTGATCAGCCCGCCGGAGAGCGCCTTCATGGCGATGAAGCCCATGTCTTTCTCCCTGCACGCCTTTACAAGCGCAATGTCCGGCTCGGCGGCAAGATAGCTGAAGGGAAATTGAAGCGTCTCGTAAAGTCCGGACGCAATTGCCTGCTTCGCGATGTGCAGCCGATGGTTTGTGATTCCGATATGTCTTATCTTACCCGCCTGCTTTGCCTTGAGTGCCGCCTCATACAGCCCCGAGCCGTCGTCCGGCTGAACAAAATAGCTGTGATTATGAAACTGATAGAGATCAATGTAATCGGTTTGCATCAGCCTTAAACTTGTCTCGAGTTCCGCATTGAATTCATCGCCGGTTTTTGCCTTGGTTTTTGACGCAAGGAACAGTTTGGGACGAATGTGGCGGAAGGCCTCGCCGACTTTCTCCTCGCTGTCCGTATAGCCGCGAGCGGTATCAAAAAAAGTCATTCCATGATAAAATGCTTTTTGAAGAAGGTATACGGCTTCCGCCTTGGAGATGCGTTGGATCGGCAGACAGCCAAAGCCGTTTTTATTGACCGTAATTTCTGTTTTGCCTAGTCTCACGCTATTCATTGTGTTCCCGCCTTTTCAGATTAATAATTTTATTTTAACATAGGGTTGATAATATGACAATACTTTACCATCGTGAGGGATATCCGGTTGCAGAATTTTTCCGGTCGTGCTATAATTCAATGGAAAAAGTCTGAAATGAGGGAAACGGATGAAACTTTGGTCCGGCCGCTTTGATAAAAATACCGATATTTTGGTTGATGAGCTCAACGCCTCGATACCTTTTGACTCACGACTGTTTCGGGAGGATATCGCCGGCAGCATCGCCCACGCCGGCATGCTTGGCGCACAGGGTATTATAGCGGAGAGCGAGGCGGAAAAAATCATTGCCGCGCTCCGTGAAATCCTTGCCGATATGGAGCAGGGGAAGATACCTTTTAATATTGAGGACGAGGATATCCACATGTGCGTGGAGCGCGAGCTGACGGCGCGCATAGGCGATACGGGCAAGCGCCTGCACACGGCCCGAAGCCGAAATGATCAGGTTGCTTTGGACTTCCGTATGAATATGAAAAAAGAGATCACGGCGATCCGCCGGATGCTTCTGGATCTCATCGAGGTCATTTTGCATATTGCGGAGGAAAATACCGACGCCACCATGCCGGCATATACGCATCTCCAACGGGCTCAGCCGACCAATTTTGCACATTATATGATGGCCTATGCCAATATGCTGCGCCGTGATTGCCTGAGACTTGAGGATTGCCTTGAGCGTATGGATGAATGTCCTCTGGGCAGCGGTGCGCTGACGGCAACGACCTACCCAATCGACCGTGAGCG
>JBFWKZ010000131.1:0-6677 GCA_050252415.1 Oscillospiraceae bacterium
GAACATGTCTTTGCCGCCGGTCTGATTCGAGACGCCGGGAATGAAGTTTCCGTCGTAAGCAAATGCGCGGGCGATATTATCCGGATTAATAGACGGTGAAAACAAACGCGATTCATAATCGGTGATTTGCCATATCGGTTTTTTTTGGTAAATGGAGAGATAGGCCTCTTTTGGTGGGATCGGGAAATCATAGACGGGGATACTGGTGCCCGGCATAAACCCCGACACTCGGGCGACAACGTTCAATTCGCCTGTGTTAAATTTTGGTACCATTGATTTTCCCTCCGTTTAAAATCACTTAAATCAAAAGCCGTGCCTATTGACTCATACTCGGGAGCCGGCTTGCCCCTTTGCTGAAACCGTCCCGGACACTACGAGACCGGGACGGTGAGCGTGTCGCTTTGTGAAAATACCACAGTTTGGCGGGCCGGGCATTTTTCTCCGTGCCAGACCCGGCGGCCGGGACGGATAACAACTAATTCTTTTTGACTTCGTTGAGCGGAGGCGGTGCCATTGATTTATACGGATTGTAAATCAGGAACACCGCGACCATCAGAATAAAGAAGCCGATGGCGATATTGATGGGGGTAATAATGGTCTCGCCGGCGATCGCGTTAATGATCTCCAGCCAGTAGGCACAAACAAACCCGCCCAGATTCATGAGCGCCATGACAATCGAAGCGGCCATAGCAACTGTGCTCGGCGGCGTGGAAATTCCCATCCAGGTCATGAACGACGGGAGAATGACGGAAAAGCCGAAGCCGATCAATATCAGACCCATGGTCATCAAAAGACCGCTTGTGCCAAAGCGTACCAGTACTGCGCCGAGTGCACACAGGGTGAACCCGAGCGGGATGCAGAAGCGCCTCAAGGCTTTGAAAATGTTACCGAAGAGCAGACCGGCCACACACCCGGCTACGGTGAACAGCGACAGGGCTGTCGCCGCGGCGGTGGCGCCTCCGGCATTACGTTCGATAAAAAGAATGGACAGGTTCATCATAATGGGGTAGTTGATCATATTATAAATTAAGAGCAGAAGCGCAATGACCCAAACGGGTTTGCCCAGTTTTTCCTTGGGTGCGCTTGCGGTCTGCGCCGTGTCGGCCTTGGGCGGCTCAGGCAGAAGGAATGAGAAAATCAGCGCAAAAATCACAAGTGTATGCGCCCAGAAAGTCATCTGCCAGTTTATATCTGCCAGTATACCGCCCAGCATTTGGAACAAAATGCCGCCAAAGTTCATGAACAGGGTGCCGTAGCCCAAAAGGCTTGCACGTTTTTGGCCTTCGAAGTTGCCGATGACCAGCGCATTCCCCAAGGGAATCATAAAGCCGATGCCCAGACCGAAAACGGCCCGGCAGACCAGAATTGCATTAAAGCCGGATATGTAGGCCGGAGCAACGCCGCCGATTAGAAACAGCAGGCTGCCGGTAACGGCCAGGGTTTTGTAGCTCAGTTTTTTACCGGCCACAGAACCTGACAAAAAGGTACCGATAACGATGAAGAGTGTTGGCAGTGTGGAAATCAGTACAAAGTTGTTATTCGGAAAGGCTTCGGCAAATTTTGCCATGGCCGGGGTGACCACGGTGAAGCCCATTGCGATGAAAAACATTGACATAATAGCAATTGTTCCCAGTGTACTCACTTTTTTAGGATTTGCGCTTCCCATTAACAATTCCTCCTCTAAATAATTTGGCCTGGAAATCCATCAGACACAAACGGTACCGACCAGGGCCTCTCCCTGTCCGCGGCGGATCCGGCAGTGCCGCCATGGTTTCACTGATTTTCAAAAAACACCCCCTTTGCTGGAAGTCCGGCTTAACGCGGTACGTCAGGTACCGTATCTGAACCGGGGTGGTTCCGCCTTGCTTTAAGTAATATGATGGTATCTTATTTTACTTTAAACTTGGCTTAGCTGACTACGTGTCGTGAGTATAAAAAAATCACGCGTGGAATAGGTTGTCTTCGTATGGTCAAACCATACAGAATGATTGCCATATATTGCAAAAAAATTGTTTAATAATGCGGTACCTGCAAAGATGCTGTTTTGCGGAAAATTGGCATGATGCCTATGTTGAAAACAGAAACTTTGTATTATTTGTATAATTAAGTCGTTTTATTGGAAATGGTTGTTGTTGATTTTGCCACAAAATTACGGTATAATAGGACAAGATTTGGCGCCTGAGTCGGGGGACTGTGCGCTTTCCGTCACGCCCGACTGCCCGGATGGACAGCGGCTGGAGATGGCATTAAACCAAAATAGCGATCAGCTGACATGAAATCAATTGTTCGGGGGTGAGTTACATTGGATCTTAGCATGTGGATGCTGGCAAACCGCCTTTGCAATCTGGATATGGAGACCCATATAAGGCCGAATTCACCGGAAGTCCTGCGCAGCGCGCGGCTGGCCTATGCGACAAACGGCGTGCGCGTCTTTAAAAAGGGCAAAGACTGCGTTTATGCCTGGAACGAGGACAGGATTTGTATCCATGACATTGATATTACCGAAGGTTTTGAACTGGTTCAGAGCGTATTTGATTTTTATGAGGATTGGAGCCGGCAAATTACAAAATTCGCCGAGACCAAGGAATATCAGGAGCTGGTGGACTACTGCTGGATGGTCTTTCACAGTCCGATGCTCATTATGGACGGCAATTGCAAAGTTTTGGGCATCAGCAGCCAGTATGAGAAGCTCGATGATGAATGGGAATACCTGCATAAATACGGGCACTCCTCGGTGAAAGCGCTGCAGGATATCAGGCACGCCAATAAAGAAATGGACAGTCCCGTCATGCAGCCGTTTGCCTTTACAAACAGCTACCTGCGCACAAAGGGCATCACCTGTCCGCTGGTGAAAGACGGCACCGTATACGGGCGGATCAACCTGTTTGAATGGGATCGCACACTTAATCCGGGGGACATTCAGCTCCTTAATTTTGTGACCGCGCTTCTGGTCCCAAGCCTGTGCGTACCCAGTCATTTGCCGGGGGCAAATCCCAACGCCCAGGTGTTCACAAACCTTCTGGACGGCGAGGAGGTCAAGGATGATGATGTCAATCGTATTCTATCCGTCATGCAGTGGGACAAAGAGGGCAGATTCCAGGTGTTTATCCTGAACTCCGACAGAGAGGTAAAGGAAAAAATTGAGTATTCCACATTGATCTCAACAGTGTACAGTCTGTTTCCGAATAGCTATATCATTTTTCGAAAAGGAAACGTCGTACTCATCACACAGGCGGACGAATCACAATCCGCCCCTGTCAGGAAGCCGCCCGAGAGCGGGACAGCCTCAGACAAGGACAGAAAAACCGGCCTCCTGGAGCTGTGTGAAAGAAACGAGATGCAGATGACCCAAAGCCTTGTGTTCTATGGCATCAAAAATCTGAAATACGGCTACCGTCAGGCACTGGCTGCCGCCGAACTGTCACGCGCCCGCAATTTTACGGCAATCTGCTGCGATTTTTATTCGGTCGCGATCGACTATATCATCAAAGCACAGAATTTTGACGATACCCTGCACGCCTGCCACCCGGATATCATGAATTTAATCGAACTGCAGAAAAAAACGAATTATAACCTGCTGGAGACGCTCAAATGTTATCTGGACAATAACCGCAGTGTGCTGCACACGGCAAAGAGCATGTTTCTGCACCGCAACTCCATGGTATACCGGATTCAGCGGATAACGGAATATCTGCAATACGATATGGACGACGCCTATAACCGCGACTACATCAGACTGTCGATCCGCATACTGGAGCTCGGGGATTACCATGCCCCGCAGCCGTCGGCCGAGACGCCGATACCGGAAACTCCCGCATAAATTCAGGCCGTAGAGGTTCGAAATTGCTTCTCCCGAAAGAATTCGGGCGAAGCAGATAAAACAGCCTAAGCGGAGGGCGCAATAGCGCCCTCCGCTTAGGCTGTAGACAAAAGGCAAAGCCTTTTCAGACTGTCAAAAAAGCCTCGCAGAGTTTCGCCGCCGCAGCGGAAAAATAAAATTAAGGCATTTTCGGGCGCGGCGTGTACGTGCCCGAAAATACTTCTCAGGCTGCAAGTGTCGAATTGTCCAGCATAGGCGGACGATGAGGCACACAGCAGCCTGCAAACCCCTTTGTCAAAGAAGTCGTTCCGAATTCTTTGACAAGCTGTGAGCGGAGGGCGCAATAGCGCCCTCCGCTCTCTATGTTACCGTTTGGCATAAAACGCGCTGGAATAGTTATATAGTTCCTCGTGGGCCGCCTTCATGATTTCGGGGTCTTTATTCATGAGCGGGCCGGCGACGATCTTTCCCCGGGGCGCATATTTGTCGACAAATTTACGGATAATCTCACGGGCTTCCCCGGTCGACGTCGCAGCCCCCAGCTCCGGCAGCATGACGGTGAGCGCCAGCTTTTCGGCATATTTTGCCGTGAGCATGTCGAGGTCGTTGATCGGCTGCGGCGTCCAGGCGTCGAGGCCCATTTCAATAATCTCATTGATGTATTGCTGTGTCAGACCGCAGGAGTGCAGCTCCACAAATCGGCCGGTGCCGTGTACCCAGTCCAGACAGGTCTTTGTGTACGGCATAATGAATTCGCGGAACATGTCGTTTGAGAAGAAACCGGCTTTTTGGTGCGCCCAGTCGTCACCCCAGATGATGTAGTCGATGGGCGCATAGTACTTAAAGACAGTATCCATCAGCTTGATTTTATAATCGACCATGGCGCGAAAGAACGCGTGTACCTGCTCGGGCTCGGTGTACATGGCGACCAGGGTCTCATCCATCGGCATCATCTCATGCAGACGCTCAAATATGCCCTCAACCACATGGAAGAGGTGCGCCCTGTCCGGATCATACCGTGCCGTTTGTATCTCGGCGTCCGATTCCCAGTCGACGTCGTCCAGAGCGGGAAACGTGACCTCGTCCTGCCACTTGGTAATGTCGGAAATAACCCGGCATCCCGGCGTCGGCATCTGCCCCAGTGCGGAAGGGACATAGGTCCAGTGCTGTCCCCACCAATCATATCCGGTGCCCTCCCAAAGGGCGTGTTCCTGATAGACATCGGGCCAGCAGTATTGGCTGTCATACAGCCATACCGGCATCCAGCTGGGGGTCTCTCCCCGGAAGATGCGCAGGAGGTTTTCTCTTGCGGTGATGGGGCGGTCACCGGGGTACAGGGGCTGCGGCGGCTGCTGTGCCATGTGCGGAAATGTCCCAACGGGCTGTCTGGAGGGGGTTATTTTTGCATAGTCAATCATATAATGCTCCTTTCGATTGGGTTTTCGGTTTAGCGGCAGTTTTGACAAATTATCCCGTATATGAGAGTTGGACTTTAGACCCTATTCCTGTCGGCAATGTGTCCATAACTCTATTATAAGTTTGCCGGGGGGCTATCTCTACGTCACCATAATACGAAAAAAGAGCCATCGAATTCACCGCTTCTTGTGCCGGGCGAAACAGTGCCGTAATAGAAAGCTGCCGGTGACGTCCGCACACGAAAAAAACACCCGTGCCGGAGACGGTTTCGTCTCCGGCGTATTTTTTTGCCTATTCAGATTGAGTCGCGAAAAAGACATTATTTCGTTATTATGGAACCAGGAGCATAAAATCCGAACCCGTTTTTTTCGATCAAGGATGTCCTTGACCAAAGGAAATCACAGACCTTATAGCGGCAAATTTTTACGGCAGCCGGTCAAAAAAGCGGTGCATGATGTGTCGCGCCTCAAGGCGGGGGAGGATGATGGGCTTCGGACTGTAGTCAAGGAAGGAATGAGGGAATATACGGATGAAAAAACGTGGTAAGGATGGCAGGCCATGGTAACATTTGCGGAGTGGACGAAGAAACAGAAAGCTCGGAAAACCGGCGCGGTGCCGGAAACCGAGGTTGCCGAGGCCCCGACGTTTGAGGAATGGACGATACAGCAGCAGGCGGAGCAGGCAAAGGAAACGGCAGCGCAAAACGCAGCGTCGTTTGGCGCGTTCGCGGCATCCATCGGCGCGCCTGCGATGGCCTATACCGCGACAAATCAGACGCCGCAGTGGATGCAGTCGATAACGAATCCGAGCGACCTCAACGAAGTACATAATAGCTTTAGCACTCGGGCTCGGTGAGCCCGCGAATACCAATACCGCGACCGGGAGCAGTGACGACGCTCTCGCGCGGCAGGCGGATTCGGCGTCCCGCCGCACGGCGGCGGAGAGCTCCGGAGACGGCGGATTCGGCCAGCCGATGGGGCACGGCGGAGGCGGAAGCGCTCTGCCTGGTTCGGGCGGCGGCAGGCTGACGGACGCGGAAAAGCAGGAGGTGACAAACTATGCGTTCCAGCGCTTCAAACAAAACGTTGAAACGGGTGACTGGACGCCGCCCAACCTGCTCGGCTTGAACGACTTTTCAATGTTCGATAACGACCGGAGTACGCCGCAGGCGATGTGGGATTTTGGAACCGGCATCGCCTCCGCGCCGGACTCCGATGTCGAGGCAGACCTGCCCCTTGCGGAAAACCAAAATATGGATTATGATGAAAATAGTGTAGAGGAAATCTTGCAGCCGCTCGCCTGGCAGAAGGTTGCCGAGGAAACGAGCGGCAGCGCCGATGACCTTTGGCTAATAAACGGCGGCGCAGGCAATTACTTCCAAAACGGTTTTGCCGATGCCGGAGAGGCTGGAATCGGAGAAGCTGCCGACGGCGCGGGGGAC
>JBFWKZ010000132.1:0-6669 GCA_050252415.1 Oscillospiraceae bacterium
CCTGTTTTTACAAGGTATAAGACCCTCCCGCAATTATGGGTCTCCTAAGAAAGAAAAATAAAAAAATACAGACGGCGGCGCGGAAATTTTCTCCGCGCCGCCGTCTCAATGCGGGCTTCATTAACCGATGTCCGTCATGGTGCCGATAAAAATAGGTAGGTTTGTCTCGCAATCGATGAGCATGTAAACGAAGGGCCGATCAAGATAGACGGTCTTTATTTCATCTGATGGGGCGGCTGCTCCGGAAGCCGCTTCCACGACAGTTGCCGCGCCGGCTTTCGTGCCTTTTTCATCCACGGCGATATAGGTTTTATGGAGCACTCGGCTGATAAAGATATTGCCGTCCGCCGATTGACCAAGCCCAGTAAAATTGGCGCTGTCTACATTGAAGGCATCCGTTATGCCCATGGCTTTGAGAATGTCGCTCATTTCAATGGAATATTCGCTCTCGAACTTGGGGATCGCGGTTTTTACTTCCACATTCTGTGCGTTTTGAAGTGTGCTCATAAGCCCCTCGCCGGTGAGAGAGGCAACGTAATCGGTAACGGAGACGCCCTCATTTGGCAAAAGGGCCACAAATGCGTATTTCCTGTCGGCGTAATACTTGAGGAAACCCGTAGCACTGCCGTCAACCAAATACTGATGCTCCGAGCAGTACATCATCTCCGCGTCCCGTGTTTCCCCGGATTCTGTCGTAAAGGTCCCGTCCCGCACCTGCGTCTTTTTATAGATGGTTTCCCATTCGGCGTCAAAAGCTAAAGCGTTGATGAGGTACATGACGGCCTCGTCCGGGATTTTATCGAGGATGTTTTCGATCATGCCGTCGGTGTTCTCGCTGACCCAGGTGTTGATATCCTTCAGTGTGCCGTCATCAAATGCGGCCTTGTAGACGGACGCGCCGTAATAGTCGGCGTTGGTCTGCAGGAAGCTCTGCTCAACCGTCAGCTTATCGTCGTCCTTGAACCAGATGGAATCGGCGACGCTGACCTTATACTTATCGCCCGACGGCAGATTTTCCAGATAAGCGCGAAGGTACCCGTTAAGCTCCGAGATATTCAGGCCGAAGACCTGCTCCATCTGCGCGAGGGTTTCCTCCTTGGCTCCGTTGGCTGTCATTGCCAGCGCGCAGAGCACGGAGAGCGGCGAGACAAGCGTGTTTTCTTCGGCTATGCTGTTTTGAATCAGCTTTTCGGCGAAGCCTGCGACCGCCCCGGCATCCTCGCCAGTCAAATCAACGTTGGTGCTTGTGAGGTTGGCCTTCACGCCGTCCATCTAGTCTGCGGCTTGGACGGTCGTGCCGCAGCCGGAGAGCGGGAACAGAGCAGAAACCGCGAGAACAAGGCTGAGCGCCCGCGTAAGTATTCTTTTTTTCATATGCACTCCTATCTTCAAACATACAAATATATAAGTAACAGCTTTATTTTTTAGACGACAATCTTGGGATTTTGTTCCTGATAGGCGCGCAGCACGAAAGCAACTCAAAAGCAAAGAGGTTGGCAATACGATCTATAGGCGACTATTATTGACAAGTGAGGTTGAACATGTTAAACTCCCATTAAGGTTGAACAAATTAAACCCTAATGGGAGGCTTTGCGATGGAAACGCCGAAGGTTTTTGAAAGCGAATATCGTTTTTGTCTGATTCTCTGGGAGAACGAGCCGGTGGGCAGCACACAGCTCGTCAGGCTCTGCAAAGAAAAACTGGGGTGGACAAAAGCAACAACGTATACTGTCATCCGCAGGCTGGCCGAACGCGGCGTTTTGAAAAATGAGAACGCCGTTGTTTCGTCGCTTGTATCGAAAGACGAGGTACAGGCCGCGGAGATTAACAAGCTGGTGGAAAAAACGTTCGGAGGGTCGCTCCCGGCGTTTATCGCCTCCTTTACAAAGCATAATTCGCTTTCTCCGAAAGAAGCCGCGCAGATTCAGAAAATGATTGACGCGCATCAGGAGGAATGAGCATGGAAGGTGTATTTATAAGGCTCCTCAACATGAGCATCGCCGCAAGCTGGCTGATTCTCGCTGTGATTGTCTTGCGCTTCCTTCTGAAGAACGCGCCGAAGAATATCCGCCGGATTCTGTGGGCGCTGGTGGGGATACGCCTTGTTTTTCCCTTTTCGCCTGAGAGCTTTTTAAGTCTGATCCCAAGCGTGGAAACGGTCAGCCCGGATATTCTGTATGCGGAAACGCCGAAGATACACAGCGGCATTTCCGCGTTCAACACATACGTAAATCCGGTGATTTCCGAATCTCTCGCACCGGCGGCGGATGCCAGCATCAACCCGATGCAGGTCGTAGCCTATATTGCTTCCATTGTCTGGATAATCGGTATGATAACGCTTATCTTGTACAGCGTTATCAGTTATGTCCGCCTGCGCCGCCGTGTCGCGGATGCTGTCATTTTGCGGGATAACTCTTGGCAGAGCGAAAAGGTTGACTCGCCTTTTGTCCTCGGCCTGTTTCGCCCGCGCATCTACCTGCCCTTCGGCATGGACGATGAGAGTCTGGCCTATGTCGTTGCCCACGAACAGGCGCATATCAAGCGCCGCGACCACTGGATCAAGCCCATCGGCTTTCTGCTGCTGACGGTGTACTGCTTCAATCCGCTGATCTGGCTTGCGTATATCCTTCTCTGCCGGGATATTGAGCTTGCCTGCGATGAGCGCGTCGTGAAAGAACTGGGCGCAGAGGATAAGAAGGCGTATTCGAAGGCGCTGCTTACATGCAGCATTGACCGCCGCTCCATCGCCGCATGCCCGCTGGCCTTTGGCGAGGTGGGTGTGAAGCAGAGAGTCAAAAACGTGCTGAATTACAAAAAGCCTGCGTTCTGGATCATCATCGCGGCGCTGGCTTCCTGCATCGTTGTAGCGGTGTGCTTTTTAACGAATCCGAAAACAGGCGAAGATCCGGCGAAGGTCGTGGGCGAATACGACACCAGTTCACTGGGCGGTGCGTTTGCGACCTCCGGAAACTCTGCCTATAAAATTGGAATGAACGCTTACGGCATGCCTGTTTTTGCCGATATGGACGCGGCCTTTGACGCAATTCTGGAAGACTGTGCCGAAGGCTTTGCCTACCTTTCAAACGAATTCAGCCTGCCCGCCGTAACTAAGCAAAACTATGAAGCCTATAAGGCCTATGGCTGGCAAACAGGGGCGAGCAACGAAGCCGTGCGTAAACAATGCGTGGAGATTAGCCAGTTCTTTGATATCTATGAGAACAGCTTTTCCACCGACCGGGCTGTTGTAACGGCATCAACGGCAGATGGAAACGGCACCTATACCGCCGGGGCGTTTCTCGGACAAAACGGCGGTTTATCCTATTTGCCGGAGGACGGCGGCTATTATGCGCAGATTATCCTGTCCAATTATTCTCTGTCCGTCATAAACGACGAAGGACAGACCATCTTTGAGAATGGCCGCTCAAAGGTTTCGCGTATGACCCGCGCGGCGCTCATTGACAAGCTGAGCGAGGCGAATGTATTTGGAATGGACGAAGCCGATGTGCCGGAGTATGACAGCCTCAATGATATGATGGTTTATTCCTACTATGCCTTGGACGGCGATGAGAATGACATAAAGTATAGCATATACTGGTTCAACGGCGAGCCCCAATGGTTCGCCGAGGACGAGATGCTGCGAATCTACGTGCTTGAACCGACAACACCGACCATCTCTTATATCTCCCAAAGCTGCCTCTATATGAACCCGCTCAGTTCAACGTTTTCCGACGGTGACAGCGACTGTCGCTATCTCATCGGCGAAGACAGCCTCACTGTCATGAACAAGCAGACCGGCGAGGTCATCGCCGTTTCTTCGCCGGCCAGTTGGGAGTGGCAGGAGATCAGCGAGGAGGAATGGGCTACCCTATTCCCGCTTGGAATCGGTGCGCCGGATATCGGTATTTATAAAAATCCTCAGGTGATGAAGCTTTCGAGCAAGTATTACCTGTTCAACATGGATGGTGAGTTATGGTTCGGCGACTTCCACGGCGATAAGGTCGGAATATGGAGCGTCTATTCGCTGGTGCAGGAAAGCACCGCTGGCGTTACATGGGAGTACGCACCGGCACTCAGTTCCCGCGTCCCGGCCTTCCCGTTCCGCTTCAATCTGGCGTACACGCGCATCGAAGCGGAATGTACCGGCGGTCATCTCATCGGCTTTGATGATTACGACGGCACGGGGTATCCACAAGGTAAAACGCTCACCTTCCCGGCAGGCAGCGCGCTCTACTGGTCGCCGACAGCGGCGGATGCCGACCCGGCTATTGCTCTGACCGCTCGAATCAGCTTTACCGTTTACAACGGAGATGAAGCGGTCTGTATGGGCGCGGTATCCATTTCCGGAACGTCCGGCACGGGGGCTGCCTCGGGCATATACAACGCGGTGCTGTCCCAGGGCGATGACCTGATGCTGATCCAGTCGCCGGATACCGACGGAGCGCTGATTCAATCGGCTGGAACGTACCCGGCCTCGTCGGTCAGAGGTATCGGATGGCCCCAGCATTTAGCTGTCGCTCAGGCCGATCTTGACGGAGACGGAGCCGACGAGTCCATCACGGTAACGAAGAAGGCTGACGACCTTTATGCGCTGAGCGTGCTGAAAGCGAACGGCTCTGAGCTGTGGAGCGAGGAAATGTCAACGGCGCATACCAGCTGGGATTCCCTGTTCCTCTGCACGCTTGACGGGAAAGACTATCTCCTGCGCTACAATCCTACGATGTTCCAGGGCGAATGCTCCTACCGCTACACGCTTTTTACGCTTGAAAACGGACAAGAATATGCTAAGCGGATGGGCATGGTCGAGTTTGACGTCAACGGCACGAATCTCCTTGATGTGGACGAAATGACCTCCTTTGCCGACAAGGTGAACGCCCTGCTGGAAAAGAGCACCCTGCTCCTCAAAACGGAGGGGGGAATCACCGCGATCGGGCCGTCAAGCGCCGACGAATATCTGGAAAACTACGTCGTCCTTTTTGCAAGCGGAGCTTCAAATCTGACCGAAGCGGCGATCATCCGCGCCGCGCAGGTCTTTATCCGTCAGGAAACAGATTTCGATACAATATGGAATTTTACCTCACCGGAATTAAACGAGATCGACGCCTCGCGTTTTGCGGGTATGCCTCTGTTCACAGAGGACTACGATGCAGACGGCAAACTCTATGAGGTCATCTTTAATACTTCGGATGACGCCGTTCTGGGCCCGATCATACTCTTCGTGGACAATAACGGCACGGTGTTCGGTTCCCCTGGACGGGATTGATCACCGCCATACCGGACATCAATATTACTCAAATCAAAACGGTGGAGGGAGGATTACTGCCTTGATCCACCGTTTTTTGATCTGAACTGAAAAAGTAGTTGTTTTATGCAACCAAAACGTTTTTTTCCGGAGTAGATAAGTGAAGGGCCTTGCCGCAAATCATACGAGGAGGTGGAAGGATGGATGACAGCCGCATAGTTGAACTATATTGGACGCGCTCTGAAAGCGCAATAGATGAAACGGCAGCCAAATACGGAAAATACTGCTACGCCATCGCCAATAACATTCTTGCAAATGCCGAGGATGCGCAGGAGAGCGTGAATGATACATACTTGGGCGCGTGGAACAGTATGCCGACCCATCGTCCTGCTATACTGTCAACGTTTCTGGGAAAAATTACACGGCGAATATCAATTAAAAAATGGCAGGAAAAATATGCCGCGAAACGCGGCGGCGGTGAGATCGTGCTTGCCCTTGAAGAACTGTGCGATTGCATTCCGTCGGAGCAGGGCGTTGAAAAAGAGCTAGAGCTCGCTGAGCTGTCAAAAATCATCGACAACTTTGTAATGGCCCTACCAGTCACCGAAATGCGCGTTTTTATCTGCCGCTATTGGTATCTTGATCCTATCTCTGATATCTGCCAGCAATTCGGATTCTCGCAGAGCAAGGTGAAGTCCATGCTCCACAGAACACGGCAGAAGCTCCTATTGCATTTGGAAAGGGAGGGCATTACCTATGACAACTGAGATGCTTTTGGAGGTTATCGGAAACATAAACGCAGAGGCTGTTCGGGACGCAAAGAAAGCCGCTTTTGAAAAATCCGGCACAAAACACAGGGCAAGCGGTCGCCGTTTCGCCACGATACTGATTGCAGCAGTACTTCTACTGGCACTCGCCGTGTCGGCTCTGGCCTATTTTGGCGTTGCTGAATGGTTTAAGAGCTTTTTTGCCGAACGCTCAGGAAGCGGGCTATCGTCTGGACAGCAACAGTACATTGATGAAAAAACCGTGGGTATCGGCCAGAGCGTAACGGTGGATGGCTATACCGTCACCGTTAATTCCGCGATCTGCGATGCGCAAACCCTCTATCTCACCATTAATATTGAGGGCCCGGAGGGCGTTAAGATAGATATGGACTCTGATGAAGGGAACCTCTTTTTCGGAGAGGTGACATGCAAAAGCACGGGAACCTATACTCAAACAGGTCATTTGAGTTCAATGGGCCGTACTTGGTTTCCACTTGAAGATGGAGACGGCAGCGAGAATACCGCCACCCTTATTATGCGAGAGCAGTATGTGATGTCGGCGGACAGTAATCGAGTTTATACGGATGGAGAAATCTGGAGACTGGAGCTTGCCCAGCTGCAAACGAGGACAAATGCGCCTTATTATGATGAAGTCACAACACT
>JBFWKZ010000133.1:0-6612 GCA_050252415.1 Oscillospiraceae bacterium
TAAATGATAAATGGCCTCTCACCATATAAAAATCTCTCAGAAAGCATTTTTCAAGGATTAATATATTGCTTTTTCAGAGGGAAAATAAAGTACAGAACGCTATCGGCCTGGAAAGGGAATGCAGCATGAAAAATGACAGACGAATCCGGCACGAATTCGATTACCTGAAAAAACAGTATCCGAAGCTGAAACAGCAGGCGGCACAGACGAAAAATAAAAAGCTGTGGCATCTTGAAGCGGTGGTCCGGAAAAAGATAAAAGACTTACGCGCCTTGCAGGTTACGAATCTCAGCGGCTATAAGCAGACGTACGACGGCTATGTTGCTCTGCTCGAGGACATTTCGGTGCGCCTGCTGGATAACTACAACCAAACCCATAAAACCGACTATAAATTCGATGAGATCACATTGGACAATTATAAGGCCTATTTAAATTCCGGTATCATCTCCGTTCTTGTGACAAATCACATTCCAAAGATGGTCACCGAAGAATTTAGTAGGCTTCTGCCCGAAAATCCGAAAGACGAATACCCGATGGCCAGAAAAATGAAGCGGATGTTCTTTCTCCATCTGGGTGAGACAAACACGGGAAAAACCTATAACGCACTGCAGCGGCTAAAGCAGTGCCGCAACGGCGTTTACCTTGCCCCGCTCCGGATTCTGGCCCTCGAAAATTACGAACGTCTGAACAGCGAGGGCGTTCCCTGCAATCTGCTCACCGGCGAAGAAGAAATCATTGTTGAAGGGGCCCGGCATGCCAGCTGTACGGTTGAGAAGGCAGATATTTTAAATCTTTATGATGTCGCCGTAATTGATGAAATTCAGCTTATGTCCAACACTCAGCGCGGAGACGCCTGGACGCGGGCAATTTTGGGGCTGTGCTGTCCCGAAATTCATCTCTGTGGCGCCTTGAACACCAAAGAACAGCTTGTCCGAATGATCGAAGACTGCGGAGACGATTTTGAGGTAAAGGAATACACGCGTATGACGCCGCTTCAGACGCAGCGGGCTCCCGTCAGGCTATCTGATGTGAGGCACGGCGACGCGCTCGTTGCCTTTTCAAAGAGGCGCGTCCTGGCGCTTTCCAGATACTTCTCGGAACGCGGGATAAAAAACAGCGTGATTTACGGTGATCTGCCCCCCGAGGTACGAAGGCTCCAGTACGATGCCTTCATCAGCGGTGAAAGCGATATTCTGGTATCCACGGACGCCATAGGTATGGGCGTCAACCTTCCTATACGAAGGATCGTCTTTACCGAGATCAAAAAATTTGACGGAGAAGAATTTCGTTCCCTGACATCGCAGGAAACAAAACAGATCGCGGGGCGTGCGGGGCGAATCGGGATATACGATGTGGGCTATGTGGCCTGCATGGAAAACGACATCGAATTCATCGAATATCAGCTTGAGACTCCCGATGATACGATTGAAAATGCGGTCGTAGGCCCCAGTGAGGCGATCATGGCAATCGGTTGGCTGCCGCTGAGGGAAAAACTGGCGCTCTGGAGCACGCGCGAGGAGATGATCTCCTATTATCGAAAAAAAGACGTCCGGGACTATATTTTGATTCTCGACAAGCTGGAAACCTATAGGCTGCCCGAAGCGGTTCAGTGGCACCTGATGATACTGCCCTTTGATGTGAATAACGAGGCGCTGTTGGAACAATTTATCTTTTTTGTCGAGGAGTATTTCGTTCAAAAGGCCGAGAAATTATCGAAGCCGTCAATAAGCGCCCACACCCTACCGGCCTATGAGGAATACTATCAAAAAATAGACCTGTACTATTCCTTTTCAAAGAGCCTAACACTGGAATTTGACGAGAAATGGGTGTATGAAACCCGAAAAATGATCAGTGAGGCGATCAACCGGCTATTGTAAATCAAATGATAGCTTCATCCCCGCCTTTCCGGTATCTTATAATTTCCTTGAAAATTATTTTGACCTATAGTAACATATGGAAGAAGTCTTTAAGACAAATTTAAAATACCGGAAGGAAAAACCATGCGAAAGAAAATACCGGCCCTTCTGCTTGCCGCCTGTATGCTGTTCGGTCTGTTGCCTTTAGCTGCTTCGGCAGCGGGCACACAGACGGCAAGCGAAATCATCAGTCAGATAAGCTCTGATTATTCCGCCGCTCAAAAAGCCGCCGGCCGCTCCAGCTTCAACGGGTGGTGCGGAATGTACGTGGGTTATGAACTCCTGGTGAATGGAATCAATACATACTACGAGGGGAAAAACGGCAACAACACTTTCGATTACTATGCCGCTATGAACACGTCAAGCGGCGGCTGGAACATTGCTTCCTACTACTGCTCAACCTATTCGCTAAAGGATGCCCTTGAAGCGGTGGCCTCCTCCGGCAGCGCCTATAACATCGTCGCATGTTTTTCCAAGGGCGTCGGCACCTCCGGCCAGATCTACGGCCATACGCTGTATATCCAGGCGATAATCGGCGATACGATTTATTATTCCGAGAGCTTTCCCTGCGCTGTCGGCGGCTCCTATCATGCGGAGGGCACCCCCATCGTCTGCTCCATCGACGATTTTGTAAACTGGTACGTCTACAATACAAACGGTAAATATGCCGCCGTCTTTGAAGGCCTTGTCCACTTTACGAACGGCAGCGAGCCCGAAGAATACACCGGCTCGGACGACATGCTGTGTATCAATCTTCATGAGCCCAAATGTATCGGCGAGGGCGATTCATACACCATCAGCGGTGTCGTCATATCCCAGTATTCCGATCTGAAAAGTGTTGATTGTGCCGTATATGACAGTAACGGAAACCGCATGACGGGCGGTACAACCTATCCTCAGGCGACGACATACGAGCTCATGCCGGGCATTGATAATCTTGTTCGATTCGGCACCCTCTCTCCAGGCACTTATGAGCTGCGTTTGACCGCTAAAAACAGCAGCGCCAGTTCCGTACTCATATCAAAAACTTTTACCGTTGAGAGCCAGGACAGCACGGCATACCCCGAGATCACGCCTGTGAATCGCTATAAAAGCGGCCAGTTCAGCGACGTCAATGAAAACAAATGGTATGGCGCCTCCGGGCAAGGCGTAATAAAATCGGTATATGAAGACGGCTTGATGAAAGGCTACGGCGACGGGACCTTTGCCCCGGACAGTATGATTACCGAGGCCGAGGTCATCACACTGTCCGCAATTTTACATTCCGAGGTCAAGGGGGACAACCATATTTTCGACGCCGCCGGCTATGACCACTGGTATGATCCCTACGTTTCATACGTCGTCAGCGAAGGAATGGTAGAGACCTCGGACTTTGACAGTCTGGAGGCTCCCGCTTCCCGGGAAAAAGTGGCGTTCTACCTATGCTATGCGCTCCCCGGCAACATGCTCTCCCCGATAAACGAAACACCGGCCGTTCCGGATGTTCAAAGGAGCTACCCCTATTCCTATGAAATTTATAAGCTTTACAAAGCCGGTATTCTGACCGGGAGCGATGGAAACGGGACCTTTAATTATGGCCATACCATCACAAGGGCCGAAGTCGCCGCGCTCGTAGCAAGGCTCGCACATGCCGAGAGCCGGATAAAAGCTTCATAAATACAAACTAATAACAGCGCAGAGGGAGCTTCTTCCTCTGCGCTGTTATTTTCGGGTATGTGTATAGTATTATGTAAACTAAATTATGCTGAACGGTAAACGAATGTCTCAATACCATTTATTTTATCGGGCTCCCAAAGTTTAAGAATTTAAAGCCGTTATTCCGCCCGTATGGGCGGAATAACGGCTTTAAATCTATTGGAAAAGTCCCGAGGACTTCGGGTCGTGCAAAAAGCGCAGGCAATACTTGGTGTAGCAATGAGGCTTTTGGGGTAAAATGGCGGAAAATAATCGCTCAGACACCGACTGTCGATTTATTCAGCGCCTCCCTAACTTAATTTTTCTTATTCAGGATCATATTGAGCAGCAGCTTATCCAGCTCAAAAGTACCGGTATTCCCGAGGATAGAAAAATTATTGATCGTGTATTCAACATTATTTTCAACGAAGCCCTCGCGGCCGCTGATGCACTTATCCGCCATGGCAAGCTGCGCGCCCAGGGTCGCCGCATTGGTACAAGCCGCAATTTTCAGGGCACAATCCGATTTTGCACCGTCACAAATGACTCCCGCGACATTGCCAAGCGTATTTTGAATGGCCTTTTTGATCTGCTCAATCTTACCGCCCATAAGATATGTAATCGCGGCGGCACTTCCGGCAGCAGAAACAACAGCGCCGCAAAAGGCCGACAGCACGCCGAATTTCAGTTTGATATAGATCGCAACAAGATTACTGAGCGCGGCAGCACGGATCGTTTTTTCATGAGTTGCCCCAAGATACTCGGCAGCGGCCACCGCCGGCATCGTCGCCGCTATCCCCTGATTACCGCTCCCCGAATTTGCCATGACCGGCATATCTGCGCCGGCCATTCTCGCATCCGAACCCGCCGAGGTCCTTGCGATGATATAATTCGTCATGTCGTCGGCCATCGTCCCCGATTGTATTTTATCATAGATATCCTTGCCGACATTGAGACCATATCGATGGGAAAGACCTTCCTTGCTGATCGAGCTGTTTAAATTGATAGCCGTCTCTATGCTTTCAAGGTCTTTGATATCACAATTAATGGCAAAATCAAAAATATCATCGAGTGTTATGCCGGAGTCCGAATTATTTTGATCCTGAAGCGAGGAATGATATTCTTTTGAGTAAACAATATCATCATTTTCCATAATAAGGACAATATTTGTATGCGCGCCGGCTATCACCGCTCTGGCGCTGCCCTTGTCCGTCTTTATGCAAACATCGATATAGAGCTTTTCCGGCTTGTCCGAGAGATTCACACTGACCACACCGGCCTTTACCTGTTTCTCTGCATATTCAAATTGCTCATTGCTCAATCCGGAAATGACTTCAAGCTTTTTACCCGCATCTCCAAAATACGCGCCTAAAGCCGCCACAAAATCGATCCCGGTCTTGTTGGTGCCCGGGATACCGACAACCATGGCGTTCTTAATCATGTTGCCGCTGAGATAGACATCTATTTTTTCAATATCGCCCTCGATGTGTTTTCTTGCCGTGGCGGCCGCATAAGCGATTGCGATAGGCTCTGTACAGCCGGTGGCAACCTCAAGCTTCTCGTGCATCAATTCTATAATTTTGTTGTAATTTAAAGTATTCATAGGTTTCTCCCTTCTCCCCGAGAATACGACGGAATAGTGCTGTGATATAATGATAACATTTTATCGTAATAATAAAATAATGTCAATAGATTTTGTATGATAGTTCTATTGATATTTTTGCGATAAAGTTTTATTATTATAAGTATTGATTCTCAAATAAAACTGTAATATAATAGGACTGGTGATTAAATGAACAAAACATTGAAGAAACATTATTTAACTTTAGTGCAGTTTCTTGGAAAAGCCTTAGGTCCTGATTATGAGGTCGTCCTGCACGACCTTGAGCAAAAAAATGACGATACCATTACGGCCGTGTCCAACAACCATATCAGTGGGCGCGAGATCGGAGCTCCCCTTACCAACAAGGCACTGGAAATGATTGCCGAAAAGACCTATGTTGAGCGGGATTACATATTACAGTATACAGGAGTTTCAGACGATAATCATCTGCTATGCTCAAATACGATGTTCATTAAAGACGATGACGGAAAACTTCTCGGCATGCTCTGCATCAACTTTGACGGCAGCCGATACAGTAACGTTTGTAACCAGGTTTTGAGCCTCTGTTATCCTCCGCATTTCATTGCGGAGCACGGCATAGAATTCAATGCGCTGCAAAAGAATATCTCATCTGAAACGCTTCCCAACGCCGAACATTTTCCAAAATCCATCACGGAAGCGATGGAAACAACGATCCGTCAGGTCATATATAACTATCCGGTAAATGAGGTATCACGTCTCACGCAAAATGAAAAAATTGAGATCGTCGGAATACTCAATAAAAAGGGTATCTTTCAGCTCAAGGGTGCCGTCAGTCAGGTCGCCGAGATTTTGGAGACCTCTGAGGCCAGTATTTATCGGTATCTGTCAAAACTGAATCGTCAGAATAGTGATGAAAATTGAATCAAACATTCGCTTGCAACGCGCTATAATAAAACCCCATTTGCTTATGTAAAACAAGTGGGGTATTTTTTATAGCACCGGAAAGGGCTCGCTTTTGTTTTGTAACGGCAGCAAGCCCTCCAGCCATTTAATATGTTTGTATAAAAACGCTTTTACACTATAGAGGGTGTTGAAGGATGATTCCTTGCACCAAAAAATCTCTGGTACAAAATAAATGCGGCAAGGATGGCTATTCCGACGATATCCGTCGTACTTCCCACCGCAATGAAGCTAAAGGCAGAAGACGCCAGAATAATACGTTTAAGCGGATTTAAGTATCCAAAGAAATAGCCCTGCACTGAGCCCGCAATCAAATATACCCCTACAAATGCGGTAATCGTCGATTGTATGATCAGCAGAGGAGTTCCCTCGAGCAGGAGGGCGGGATTATAGGCGGCAACAAATGGGACGATATACGCCACCACAGCAAGTGCCGAAGCAATAAAGCCTGTTTTCATCGGTTGTGATTCCGCAACG
>JBFWKZ010000134.1:0-6514 GCA_050252415.1 Oscillospiraceae bacterium
GTCGGCCTGTTTATCCGCGATCTCGGACTGGAAGCGGAGGAGGCGCTCACGATTTTCTGTTACAGCCTGATTTCTGCTTTGGTCACCAATGCCGTAAAGCTCATTCCGCTTGGCCGAATGGACGGGCAGTGCGTACTCAACGGCCTTTTCCCGGCCATCTGCGCGGCAGTCACGCAGGCCATGAGCGTAAGTCCGGAGGCTATCGGCATCAGCGGCGCGGGCTTTGACATCGGCTCAATGGCGCATGAGACGCTCTACTCGCGTATGTATATGAGCTGAATCTTTGAAAGGAGTAACGCTATGAACTATGTGAAGATCGGCGTAGGCGGGCCCGTCGGCTCCGGTAAGACCGCGCTCATTGAGCGCCTTACGCGCCTCATGTCCGACCAATACAGTATTTGCGTCGTCACAAACGACATCTATACGAAAGAGGACGCGGAATTTCTGACCAAAAACTCCTGCCTTCCGGCTGAGCGGATCCTCGGGGTCGAGACCGGCGGCTGCCCGCACACGGCGATACGCGAAGACTGCTCCATGAATCTGGCGGCCGTGAACGAGCTGGCCGGCCGTTTTCCCGACGTGCAGATCATCTTCATCGAGAGCGGCGGCGATAACCTGTCCGCCACCTTCAGCCCGGACCTGGCGGACGCCTTTATCTATGTGATCGATGTGGCGCAGGGCGATAAGATACCAAGAAAAGGCGGGCCGGGCGTCACAAGGTCCAACCTTTTGGTGATCAACAAGACGGCCCTGGCACCGCTGGTCCACGCGGACCTTGACGTGATGGCCCGTGATTCCGAGCGCATGCGGGGCGGACGCAAGTTCCTGTTCACCGATCTCATGAAGATGGAAGGGGTAGACGAGGTCGTGAACTGGATAAAATCCGATGTGCTGTTCGAGGACGCGGATGGAAAGTAAGTGCTGTTTATCCGCCGGTGTCCGGTACGGGCGCACGGTACTTTCGGACTGCTATTGCAGCGCGCCGTTCAAAGTCATGCGGCCGTTTTATGACGGAGCGCAGACGAAGGTCATCATTATGACGGCTTCCGCCGGAATACTGGCGGGCGACCACTATGACCTGCGCTTCGCTATCGGCCCCGGAGCGGACGTGGTGATAACGGGTCAGGGATATACCAAAGTTTTCCGCACTGACGAGGATTCCTGCAGGCAGGAGATCGCCTTCTCCGTTGCCGAGGGCGGCGCGCTGCGCTACCTGCCGCATCCGGTCATTCCGTTTGCCGGTTCCGACTTTTCCGGCGCCGCCCGGGCCGATCTCGTCCGCGACTGCGTATTCGTCTATTCGGACATCGTCTCATGCGGGCGCGTCTTCTCCGGCGAGTTGTTTCAGATGAAACGCTACCGCAGCCGTTTGCAGGTGTATCTGGACGGTGAGCTTGTGTTCCTGGACAACTGCCTTCTGACCCCGGCAAGCATGGATTATCGCTCGATCGGCTTTTTCGATACCTATTCACATATGGGTACGCTGTATCTCTACACACCCAGGAAAAGACAGCCGCTTTTAGAGCGGATACGCGATCTGCCGTTTGCAGGGCGCTTTGGCGCAACCTGTGCCAAAGAGGGAATCCTGATTCGCGCTCTCGCGGACAGCGGAGAGGAGATCGATCGCTTTTTCCATAGCGCGGCCGATCTGGAGCTTTGAAGAAAACACGCGCTATATTTTGGATTAATACGCTGTTTTTGTGCTTGGTGCTCAATCGAGCGGCCGGTTTTTTATGGCTGGAAACCATGACTTTTAGTTATCGGCAGATTATAATTCGAAATGGCGAATGTAAATTTTACCCAACTATTATGAAACGAGAGGCGTAATACATTGAAATTATTACTAAAGGGCGGCCGTCTTATCGACCCGGCAAACAATCTGGACGGCCGATATGACCTTCTCATCGAAGACGGCAAGGTAGCGGCCGTCGCACCCGATATCGACGCGGGCGACGCCGCCGTAGAGGATGTATCGGGCAAGATCGTTGCCCCGGGTTTTGTGGAAATGCACGCCCACATGCGCGACTTCAACGAATCCGACAGAGACACCTTCTACACCGCGTCTTGCAGCGCGCTCTGCGGCGGATTTACAACCGTGTGCATTATGCCCAACAGCAATCCCGTGGTTGACAACGTCGGGATGCTCGAACGCGTCAAGCAGAGGGCGAAGGAGAGCGCCGTGACCCGTATCTATCCCTTCGCTTCGGTTACCGTGGGCCGCAAGGGTGAGCAGATCGTCGATATGAAAGCGCTGGCAGACGCCGGAGCGGTCGCTTTCTCAGACGACGGAAATTCCTTCAAGGAAGCAACCATGATGCGCGATATTCTCGAACAGACCAAGCTGGTTGACAGAGTGGTCGATCTCCACTGTGAGGACAAGGCCTATACCGGCAAGGGTGTCGTTAATGCCGGAAAGCTCGCCGAGGAGCTCGGCGTGCCCGGGATATCTTCCGTCGCGGAGGACATTGAGATCGCCCGAAACCTCATCATTGACGAGGAAGTCGGCGGCCATATGCACATCGCCCATCTCGGTTCCGAGCGGAGCGTGGAGCTTGTGCGCTTCTTCCGCAGCCGCGGCGTCAATTTTACCTGTGAGCTCATTCCGCATCAGTTCAGCCGTACCGAGGAGATCGTAAAGACCCAGGGGACCCGGGCCAAGGTCAAGCCCCCTTTCCGGGGCCAGAGGGATGTGGATGGGATACGTACCGGCCTGAGCGATAAGCTGGTGGATGTCATCGCCTCGGATCACTGTCCCTACACCGCGCAGGAGCTGGAGGGCGGACTTACGGCAAACAATATGTTTGGTATCGCAGGCTTTGAAACGACGCTTCCGTTGGCTCTGGATATGGTTCGCAAGGGCGTTGCCGACCTGAATTATATCATCAAGTGTATGACGATAAACCCCGCAAAAATCATGCGGCTTCCCAACCGCGGAACGCTCTCCGTCGGGGCCGACGCCGATGTGACGGTGGTTGATCCTGACTGCGAGTGGGTCGTGACGCCTGAGACGCTCCACAGCAAGGGCCCCAATAACCCCTACATAAACGAAACCATGAAAGGGAAGGCCGTGCTTTCCATCATCGGCGGGGAAGTGGTCTGCCGCAATTGGGAAATTTTGAAAAAAGTTGAAAAACCCTATTAAACGCATCGGATGCGCAACGATCAAAAATGGTCGAAGAATGAAAACAATTAATCTGTGGTAAGGCTGATTAAAGTGGAGGGCATAGAAATTTTAGTCAACAACGGAATGGAAGACCGCCATGATACATCAGTAAAAACAATATAAGCAAAATGAAAGAAGGTAGAATGATGTTAAAATTGAAAAGAACACTAGCGATTACTTTGGCGTTCGCTTTAGCTATGGCGACGCTCGCCGGATGCGGCAGCGGGAGCAGTGAAACGACTCCCGAGCCCAGCACGGCGCCCACCGCCGCCAGTGCGGCTCCCGCCGACGCGTCGGAAGCTCCGGAAACCACCACCCCTGAAGTCGTCTATCAAATCAACTGCACCCAGTCGGTCGACCTGTTCGAGCAGCTCGAGCAGAAGTTCGCGGAGAACGTGACCGAGCTGTCCGGCGGCCGCATTGGCTTTGAGTTTATCCCCACCGGCTCCATCGGCAGCAGCACCGAGTGCCTCACGGCCTGCCAGATGGGCACTCTGGATTTCGTCAACGGCGGCTCCGACGAGCTGGGCTCCATCGTTCCGAACTCAGACTGGGCGCAGCTTCCTTTCTTCATCACCAGCCATGAGCAGGCCGATGAGGTGTACATGAACGGTTTTATCGGCGAGTTTGCCGATAAGCAATACGCCGACAGCGGACTCGTCTCCGTCTGCCGTGTCGACAACTCCTTCCGTACGCTCGGCGTCAAGGACAAAAAGATCACCGGCAGCGCCGACCTGAAGGGCCTGCGTATCCGCGTTCCCAACCAGCCTCTCGCCCTGCGTATGTATGAGCTGATGGGCGCTCTGCCCGTGGCCATAGCGGCTCCGGAGGTCCTTATGGCGCTTGAGCAGGGCACCGTTGACGGCGCCGACAATGCCGTTCTCCTCTTCGATAAGTTCAATCTCTACGACTCCTTCGACAGCATCGTATTACTTAACTACGGCTTTGGCACCATTAACCTATTCTGCTCCGGAGAGGTTTGGGACACCATGTCAGAAGAGGATCAGGCCATCATGAAAGAGGCCGGAGTCAAAGCCAGAGAGTGGTATACCGAAGAACTGCTGAAGCAGGAATCGGCGCTTCTTGAGCGCGCAACCGCCGAGGGCAAGTATGTCATTGAGCCGGACGACGCCTGGAAGGCCGAGCTGTATGAGAATGCGGCCGTCATCTGGCAGGAAGCTCTCGATTCCGGCAAATACGATACGGATTTCATCAACAAGCTTTACGCTCTGTATCAAGAAAACACTCAAAAGTAACGTCATGGACAAAGCGTATACAGGATAGGGCCTTTGCCTTATCCTGTCTCGCCGGGTCCAATACAAAGCAGTTATCAACGACCATAAGGAGGCTACCGTGGAAAACGAGAAAAAGTATACGGCCGCAAGAGTCCTGATGAAGATCAATAAGCTCGTGTTCAATATAGAGAAAATATTTCTCGTCATCATTATGTACGGTGTTGTTGCGGTACTGTTCATTAATGTCCTTTTCCGTTTTGTATTTTTTATCCCCAGCGCCTGGGCTGACGAGCTGTCCAGATTCATGTTCACCTGGCTGGTCATGCTCGGCTCTGCCACCGCCATGTACCGATGGGAGCACATCGATATCAATCTTATCGACACGATTATAGAAAAGGCTGCCCGTGGGAATCAGGCGGCGATCGACAAGGCAATCCGGGTTGTCAAAAAATTTGCCGTGATTTGCTCTGTGGCGTTTCTTATCTATTTGTTTGTGGTTTACGGGCAATATTTGAAGCAGATTGCGAAGCTCGGCACGCAGTCCATGTTTCTGGGATGCAGTCTCGTTGTACCCATGAGCGCAATTTATGTCTGCAGCGGACTGATGATCTTCCATGGGCTGTGCTATCTGATCATCCCGGAGTCCGTCATGCAACGGGAGGGTTGAGCAATGGCGACACTTTTTATTTTTCTCGGACTGTTTTTCGGCCTCTGTCTGTTTCTGCGCGTTCCAGCCGCTTTTGCCATGGGCATCGGCGCAACCGGGGCTTTTCTTTATAACGCTTTCCCAAGCACGCAGATGTGCCAGGCCATGTATAACCAACTTGACAGCGCGCCGTTTATCGCAATACCGCTTTTTATACTGGCCGGAGCCATCATGGAACACGGACAGATTTCTGCGGCGCTGATCAACTGGATTCGGTTCTTTGTCGGCAGGATACGCGGCTCGCTTGGCCTTGTCACCATCATCGCGAGCGCTGCTTTCGGCGTCATCACCGGTTCGGCCATGGCCACCATTTCGGCCATCGGCCGCATTATGGGCCCCTCTCTTGAAAAAAACGGCTATACCAAGCCTTATATCGGCGCGCTTCTCGCGTCGAGCGGCTTCCTGGGCATTATGATCCCGCCCAGCATCCCCGGCATTATGTATGCGAGCGCCTCCGGCGAGAAGACCTCCGCGGTCTGGATCTCGACAATAGGCGCCGGCTTTTTGTTCGTGGCGCTCTACTGCGTCATTAACTACATTAAAGTCGGACGGTTTGAGCATTATGAAGAGACGCCGAAGCTTGCGGCCTCACAATATATAAAGGCGGCCTGCGTCAACACGTGGCAGACGCTCCCGGCCATCATTATGCCGGTTATCATCTTCGGAGGCATCTACTCCGGCGTTTTTACGCCGACCGAGGCCGGTGCGGTCACCTGTATGTACGGCCTTATCTACATCGTGATTAAATTTATTTTCAGCCGCGCCAAGACAAGCCTCAAGACATTGGCACAGTCGGCCGTTGCGGCGGATATCTCCACAGGAGCCGTCTGCATCATGGCGTCGTTTGCCAACGCTGCGGGCCGTGTTATCACGCTCGCCGGCGTGTCAACGGCGATGACCCAATTCGTTACGGACAACATTGGCAATAAATATCTCTATCTGCTGCTTGTGAACGTGATCTATCTGTTCGCCGGTACCTTCCTGGAATGCAACTGCGCCATACTTATTCTCGTGCCGCTGCTGCTGCCTCCCGCCAAAGCGCTGGGCATCGATCCCATACATTTTGGGGCCATCACACTGGTAAATCTGAGCGTAGGTAATCTGACGCCGCCGTTTGCCCAGGGCATCTTCATGTCCTCCAAGGTCGTCGGGACTTCGTTTGTGGAAATCGTCAGGGAAATCTGGCCATTTCTGATAGCGGCGTTTTTCGTTATTCTGGTCGTTACGTATTTCCCGGCGCTGTCGCTATTCCTTGTGAACTGATATTGCTGAAAATTTTGAAAGGCCGCCGTATGAATCGGCGGCCTTAGGCTGTAGACAACAGGCAAAGCCTTTTGTCTACAGGGGAATAGCTTGCAAGTCCATTCACCATGGGCTTGCATGAGAAGTGTCTCTTCGGCGGCACATCTC
>JBFWKZ010000135.1:0-6272 GCA_050252415.1 Oscillospiraceae bacterium
ACGCCCATCTGGTTTCCACTGATCGTGATATAGTCTCCGTTTTTATCCCGTACCATAACGCCGACACGGTCGGCATCCGGGTCTGTACCGATGATGAGGTCGCTTCCCACCTGCTTTGCAAGCTTTATCGCCAGCGCAAAGCCCTCCGGGTTCTCGGGATTTGGGCTGACAACCGTCGGAAAGTTGCCGTCTATGACCATCTGCTCCGGAACGGGTATGATTTGCTTAAGACCCAGACGTTTCATTGCCTCAGGTACGAGTTTATAGCCGGTCCCATGAAACGGCGTATAGACAATCTTGAAATGGTCGGCAACCTTCTTTACCTCGTCTGTATCAATAGCCTGAGCAAGTACGCATTTTAAAAACGCCTCGTCGCACTCCTCGCCGATATAGGCAACAAGGCCCTTTTGAATCGCCTCTTCAAAGTCTATACGCTTGATGCCATTAAAAATATCGGTATTGGCCATGGCTTCCGCAACCGCTTTGGCGTGCTGCGGCGGCAATTGAGCACCGTCCGCCCAGTAAGCCTTATAGCCGTTGTACTCCTTGGGATTGTGGCTGGCCGTGATGTTGATTCCCGCAATCATCCCATAATGTATGACGGCAAAGCTGAGCTCAGGAGTAGGGCGCATAGCCTCGAAAATACGGACAAAAATGCCGTTCCCCGCCATAACAGACGCCGCTTCCCGGGCAAACTCGGCGCTGTGGTTTCGGCAATCATAGCAGATAGCGACGCCCTTTTTGCAGGCGAGCTCGCCCTCCGCCTTGATGACATTGGCAAAGCCCTGGGTCGCATGGCGTACGACATGGACGTTCATTCGGTTAAGCCCCATGCCCATAATTCCGCGCAGGCCCGCCGTGCCAAACGCAAGCGGAGCAAAAAAGCGGCTTTTTATCTCCTTATCGTCATCGGAGATTGCCTTGAGTTCCTCCCATTCTGCATTGCTGATCGCCGGGCTGTCCAGCCAATGCATATACTCTTCCCTATAATTCATCCTAGTCTTCTCCTTCAATAAGCAAAAGAGCTTCCTCTCTCATGGTTTCAGGTACAAATATATCCGTTCCGCTGCCGGATACGCCAAGAATCAGCCGGCCAAAGTCGCCGTCGTTCGGATAGCGGCGCAGCGCCGGAATGCCATACGCCTCCAGCAGATTGGCCGTCATTTCATCCTCCATGCCGACATTGCTGCGGTGGACCAGGAAAACCGGCTTCACCGGCTCACCCTCTGCCGTTTTGGGCCATTTTTCCATAATCTCGCCGGGTGCCGAGCTTCCCCAATTCAGTTTCGGCGTCTGGATGCCTTTGCTGCCGCAATCCGGGCAGACAGGCGTATCGCCATATTCTTTACCGCAATTTTCGCACCACACGGCAGGATCACCTCACTCATTTGTGATATCTTGTCCCCTCATTGATCATAAATGCACGGTAGACCTGTTCGGTCAACATGACACGCGCAAGATGATGAGGAAAAGTCATTTTTGACATTGAAAGCCGCTCATCAGCGGCGGATTTAAGCCTTTGCGCCAATCCGAAGGATGAACCAATAAGGAAACAGACGCGGCTTTTGCCGTGATTGGCAAGCTCAGTAAAACGCATGGCGAGCGCTTCGCTGCCAAGCTGAGTGCCCTCTATACACATAGCGATAACATATGCGCCCTGGGGAATTTGTTTTTCGATCGCCTGCGCCTCTTTTTCGAGCGCCGCTTCGATCATCTTTTGCGTGGGAGTATCCCCAATACGGTATTCAGGCAGCTCAATAACTTCAAACCGGCATAGCGCAGCAAGGCGCTTTTGATATTCGCCCATTGCCTCTATGTAATGCCTCTCACGCAGCTTTCCGCTGCAGATGAGCTTAACTCCGAGCAATCAGGTAATCCTCCTTCGACCTCTACGATACAAAACCCGTCCATCGGCGCAACGGAGACTTCGGGCGAAAACCCGTTTTCTTTAAGATATTTGCACACCGTGTTCAAAGCGAGCTCTGGCCGGTTATTTTCGCGGCTCAGATGAGCAAGAATGAATTTTTCTGCTCCCGACTGACACAGAAAGGCAGCAAAAACACCACAAGCTGCATTTGATAAATGCCCGTGCTCTGAAAGGACACGCCGCTTGAGGAAATAGGGATAGCTGCCATATCGCAGCATATCCTCATCATGATTGGCTTCAATGACAGCGGCACTGACGCCGGAGAGCGCAGCCACCATGGCATCCGTCACACATCCGGTATCCGTACAGTAGCCGATCAGGGCGCTGCCGGATATCCGATAGCCTACGCTTTCATCGGTGTCGTGACTGGTGTTAAAGGCGGTTACCGTCATGTCTTTTACGGAAAACGTCTTACCCGGGATAATGATATTCATCCGGTCATCAATTCCGGCAAGAGAGAAGCGCAGATGGTTTGCAACGGTCCTCGGGGCAAAAAAATTGATCTTGCTGCGCTTTATCATTGTAGCGAGCGCCGCCACATGGTCGCGGTGCTCATGGGTTATGAGGACTCCGGCAATATCCTGCATGGTGAGCGAAAGCCTGGACAAGCAGTTTGTTATCCTTCTCATTGATATTCCGGCATCGACCAGAATATGTGTATTTCCATCGCTGATGAGCGTACAGTTTCCGGTTGAGCCGCTTGCAAAAGTAACGATTCGCATCAGACCACCGCGAGCTGTATCTTTTCCGGTTCCTCAGGGCTGCGGAATACGGTGATATCTGCGCCCAAACTGCGGAGTTTTTCGACAAAGTCTTCATAACCGCGCTCGATAAAATGGACGTCTTCCACCTCGGTAAGCCCTTTTGCGCAGAGCCCGGCAATGACCATTGCGGCACCCGCACGCAGGTCGCAGGCGGCCACTGGCGCACCGGTCAGCTCATAAACGCCCTCGATAATTGCGGTCTTGCCCGACACCTCGATCTTTGCGCCCATCTTTTTGAGCTCGTTGACATATTTATATCGGTTATCCCAAACGCCCTCCGTCACAACGCTCGTCCCTTCGGCCAGACAGAGCGCCGCGCTGATTTGGGGCTGCATATCGGTTGGAAATCCGGGATATGGAAGTGTTTTTACATTTGTACGGGTAAGCGGTCCGTCGCGCCGTATAATGACGGAGTCCTCCCGTTCCTCAACATCGACGCCCATCTCAACCAGCTTTGCGCTGATACACTCGAGATGTTTGGGGATAATATTGTTTATCTTGACTTCGCCGCCCGTCGCGGCAACCGCCATCATATAGGTCCCCGCCTCGATCTGATCCGGAATTATGGAATAGGTCCCGCCGTGGAGCTTCTCCACACCGTTGACCTTGATCGTATCGGTGCCGGCGCCTCGGACATCCGCGCCCATAGAGTTCAAAAAGTTGGCAACATCAACGATATGTGGTTCGCGCGCCGCGTTTTCAATGATCGTCTTGCCCTCAGCCATTGTCGCCGCAATCATGATATTGATCGTTGCGCCGACCGATACTTTATCCAGATACACTCTGGCGCCGCGGAGTCGGCCGCCTTTTGCCTCGGCAAAAACGAAGCCATTTTTTACCTCGACCTCGGCACCCATAGCGTTCATGCCCTTGATATGTTGGTCGATTGGACGCACGCCGAAATTACAGCCGCCGGGCATAGTGGTTTTGGCCCTGCCAAATCTGCCGAGCATTGCGCCGATGAGGTAATAAGACGCCCGTATGCGGCGCATCATATCAAAAGGCGCATCACAATTGCAGACGTCCCGACAGTCAATCTCAAGTGTTGTCGTGTTTATAACCTTCATTCTCGCGCCCATGGCCGAGATAATGGACAGCAGCATATCCGCATCGGATATCTGTGGAATATTTTCAATGCGGCAGATACCGTCAACCATTAAGGCTGCAGGAATGATTGCGACGGCCGCATTCTTGGCGCCGCTTATCTCCACTTCGCCATAGAGTTTATTCCCGCCGTTAATAACATATTTGTCCAATAAGACACACCTTCCAATCGGAAATATATGATAAAGCTCACACGGACAATGCCCTGCAATACTATTGTAACCACATTTTAAACTGATTTATTATATCACCAGTATGAAAAAATTGCAAATCAATATGCAATGGTCTCAAAACGTCCTGTTACGGCGTTTAGCATGTATTCTCCCGTGTCCGTTTCGATACGCCAGACGGGATTTAAAATGCAGTCACCCGATACCGTTACGCTCATGGCATACCCGGGAGAAATCTCCGTTACGGCCGTACAGACATATCCTTTGCTGGCGGATTCCTTCAAGAAACGGACGAGCGCAGTTCCGACATCTATGGCTTCCTCATCGGAAGCCTGATCCGTCTTGGTGTCAAAGACACGTTTACCGGATACGATCATAAGACTGTCACCTGAAAACAAAAAATTCACACGCGCGTTATAGACCTCACTGCCCTCATACAGGCAGTCGAGCGTGACCGTATACTGCTCGCCGTCCTGTGTCTCCTCGGAAAAGCTCCCCGGCGTCATGCCTATTTGTTTTAAGACACTTTTGGAGGCCTCGACCCGCCCATGGCTTGAGTCCGCGACACCATAGTTTAAAAGCATCTCAAACTCTCCCGTACCGCGAAAGCTCGCCTGTCCATTTTCTCCGGTATAGGCATAGATATTGCCGCCCTGTTCGGAAACGCTGCACTTTCCAAGTATCGCCTCGATCATTTGGCGTTCCGTTTCAAGATTACGGTTCAGATCGCAGCTGTTGGGCGCCGTCCCATAAATATCGAGGTTATCCGGCAGAGTGATGCCGCTGGCTTCATAGAGGTCGATAAGCTCCTGTGTCGCCGCCTGTTTTACCTCGTTCCCCTTCACGCGTTCAACCGCATAAGTGACGAGGAGAAGTGCATTTGTCAGTACCAACACAATGATTATGAAATTTTTGATCTTAGATGTATCCATGGTACTCCCGTCAGTTTTTGATTACCCAGCCGAGGCTGACGTTCTCTCCATTATCAGTATATGCAAGCATGGGCTCGCCGCCGCCGAGCGTGGTGACAACGGCAAGGGCCTGAAGCTCCGGCATTGGGGTTGCGCTTCCGGAAGCCGTATAACTTCGGCACAGCAAATCGGCCCTCACAACACCACAGCTTCCGTTGATAACGATCTCCATCGCGCTCTGTCTGCCTTCAAAGCAGACGATAGCGCCGTCTACAACATAGTCGAAGCGAACGGTGTACTCCTCGGTATCGGCGTCATAGCTGATATAGCTCATCTGCAGCCTCCACTCATCCGAGCAGGGGAGAGAATTGACGAGCTCATATGCCGTTTCTATGGCGTCGGGCGTTCCGTCCTCCGGCTGTGTCTCCTGTTCGCCGTCCATACAATTGTAGACCATTCGCCCATCCGTCGAAACGCGAAGGCTCTTCTCGCCCTCAACATAAACCGTCACGCCATCACTTTCGACATAACGGTTTGCAACAAGGGCATTCATCCCAAAAGGCGAGAGCAGCGCGCTGTCGTCCATCTCCTGGAGTGGATTTTCCGCCGTGAGTTCATCCATCGCATCGAGTTGCGGAAGGATGGCGTAA
Source organism: Oscillospiraceae bacterium (assembly GCA_050252415.1). GTDB lineage: Bacteria > Bacillota > Clostridia > Oscillospirales > Oscillospiraceae > Heteroscillospira. Next base: position 5,527 of record JBFWKZ010000135.1, read on the forward strand.
TACGGGTCAATGCTGTCAAAACTACCACCCGTCTCAAAAATAAACATTGCACCGTTGGGGACATATTCAGCAAGACGGGATTCCAGACTGGCGCTGTTCAGCGCCGTCTCACAGCGGTAAGCTTTGCCGTCCAGAGCCCGGATATAATAAAGCGCGACGCCGCTGTCTTCCACGGTAAGACAGAGCCTCCTTGACGTGTGAAGCGAAGCGTCCGAGCTTATTTCCACGCCCAGCCAATTTGCCACCGAAGCAAGAGATTGGTCATAAAGGTAGTCGAAAAAAACGCCGCTCCCGTGCAGCGCACTCTCCCACTGCTCTTGACTGACCTGCACAGGTTCTCCGGAAGAGCCAAGCGCCTCACCAAGGCTTGCCGTAAACCAACCGTAGGCCTCGTCCAACGCCTCGCTGCCATATTTTACGCCATGATGGGCGTTTTCCGCCGTTGTTATCATAATCGTCATTGGCTTTGCCGCCTGGTGTTCATGCTCTGTCTCCTGAAATCCGGTTTCCACGGCGCTCTCCGTCAATTGCTCCGTACCGAACACCTGCTCCACGATATCCGAGGCTCCGGAAAGCTTTATGGCACTGACAGTCAGTAAGACGATGAGCAAGGTTTTGCCCCACTCAATCAGCCTTCGTTTATTCATTTTCCACTCCTCCGACCGGCAGCGTCATCGTGATGATCGTTCCCTTGCCAAGGTGGCTCTTCAGCGATATCTGGCCGTTATGACGGCTGACGATCTCAC